>NZ_JBEAFR010000001.1:0-323882 GCF_040062315.1 Klebsiella sp. GW_Kp181 | reverse complement strand
CGCTGCTGTATGAAACTCTCCCGGAGGCGGCGCTTGACGCGCCTGTCCGGGCTACCAAACCGAGGAAAAGTAGCCCGGATAAGACGTTTACGTCGCAATCCGGGAAAGGCCCCAATATGCATCCCACAGCATTACTAATCCGGAATTGATATTTCCCGCTCGCCGTCAACTGTGGTTGAAATAGACCCAGGCAAAAATGCTTCCTGACGGAGGAGAAAATGAAAGTGGCGCTGTGGCAACGCATAACGGGCTGGCTGGCTTCTTTATCTGACGGTGAAGCCGGGCAGCAGGATACCCAACGCATCATGGAGGCAATATTACCGGTCGCCAGTCTCTACGGAATTGAGCTCGGCAACGTTGAAACAAGGTGGTTTCGCCATGATAAAACATATTGAGCGGCGCAGGACGCGTGAAGCCTACTGGAACGAGGTGTGCTTTGTGTAGCGCGAGGCTGTTTGCGGTTGCGGCGACGCAGGAAGCGAAGCCGCAGCCCTGAACAGCTTTATCCCCCCAGATACATCCGCTTGATTTCCGGATTCGCCAGCACCTCCTGCGCAGGACCCGAGAGCATAATCCTCCCATTCTCCAGCACATAGGCGCGATCGGCGATGGTCAACGCCGCCGTGGCGTTCTGCTCTACCAGCAGCACGGTAATATTCTCCTCCCGCAGCTGCTTAATCGTGGCGAACAGCTCCCCGACAATTTTCGGCGCCAGGCCGAGGCTGGGCTCATCGAGCATCAGCAGTACCGGTTCGCTCATCAGCGCTCTGGCGATAGCCAGCATCTGCTGCTCGCCGCCGCTCATGGTGCCCGCCATCTGAGCACGCCGCTCCTTGAGGCGGGGAAACAGGCTGTACATGCGATCGCGCAGGCGGGTAAAGCCGGCGAGATTATTGTAGGCCCCCATGCGCAGATTTTCTTCGATGGTCAGGTTGGTGAAGATGCGCCGTCCTTCGGGTACCAGCGCCAGCCCCTTACGCACAATCTGATGCGTCTGGCTGCGGGAGATATCCTCGTTGAGAAAATTGACCCGCCCCGTGGAGCGCACCAGGTTGACGATGCCGTTGAGGGTTGAGGTTTTCCCCGCGCCGTTGCTGCCGATAAGGGTAACGATCTCCCGGTCGTAAATATCAATATCAACGCCTTTTAGTCCCTGAATCACGCCGTAAAACACGTTTAATTCGCGCGCGCTAAGCATAACGAACGTCTCCCAGGTAAGCGGAAATCACGCCCGGATCCTCAATGGCTTCCGACATCAGGCCGCTAAACAGCGGCTTGCCGTACTCCAGCACCATCACCCGCTCGCACAGCTTGTTGACGAACGGCATATCGTGCTCGATCAGCAGTACGCTGAGCTGATAGTCGTTACGCATGCGGAAGATCAGGTCTGCCAGATCTTCCGTCTCCTTCGGGTTCATCCCGGCGGCGGGTTCGTCGAGCAGCAGTAATTTTGGCGAGGTCGCCAGCGCGCGGGCGATCTCCACCTTGCGCTGGTTGCCGTAGCTAAGGTTGGTGGCCTGCACGTCGGCGAAATGGGCGATACCGATATCGTCCAGAATCGCCATCGCTTTGGCCTTTGCCGCCCGCTCGGCGGGGTAGTAGCGGCCGATATGCAGCGCCGCTTCCAGCAGCGAATAGCGGCTGGCGCTGTCGAGGCCGACCATCACGTTTTCCAGTACCGTCATCGAGTTAAACAGGCGGATATTCTGAAAGGTGCGGGCGATCCCGGCGTTGACCACCCGGTTCGGCTTCAGCCCTTTTAGCGATTTTCCCGCGAGGGTCACGCTGCCGCTGGTCGGTTTATAGTTGGCGGTGATGACGTTGAACATCGTGGTTTTTCCCGCGCCGTTGGGGCCAATCAGGCCAAAAATTTCCGCCTCGTCGACGTGGAAACTGACGCTGTCGATAGCCCGCAGGCCACCGAACTGCATGGTCACGTCCTGCACCTGTAAAATGACCTTATTTTGCGCCATAGCCGCGGCCCCTTTTGCCCACTTGCCAAATCTCTTTTTTGCCCAGCAGACCTTCGCGGGCGAACAACATGATGATCAGCAGCAGCAGCGAGAACACCACCATCCGCAGGCCCGGATACGCGCCGAGATCGTGACCGAAGAACTGGAGCGGCTGGTCGAGAAAGCGCAGCCACTCGCCGCTGCCGACCACCAGTACGGTGCCGAGCAGCGCGCCGGTGGTGCTGCCCAGGCCGCCGAGCACGATAATAATCAGTAGCTGGAAGGTAAGCATAAAGTCGAACAGGCCCGGCGAGATGGTGGTCAGCAGCGAGGCCAGCAGGCCGCCGCCGATCCCTTCGAAGAAGGCGCTGGTGGCGAAGGCGCAGGTTTTAATGCGAAACGTGTTCACGCCCATGGCGATAGCGGCGTCTTCGTCGTCGCGCACCGCTTTCATCATTCGCCCGTACTTCGACCACACCAGCTGCAGAATCATCCCGGTCGCCAGCAGGGCAAAAAGCCCGCACCAGAACAGCAGATGCGGCTGCTGCGGAATATCGTTGAGGCCAATCGCGCCGTTGGTGATCTGCGGATTGTTGATAGCGAGGATTTTAATGATAAAGCCGAAGCCGAGGGTCACAATCGCCAGGTAGTCGCCGCGCACGCGGAAGACCGGCAGGGCAAGGCAAACCGCCAGCGCCGCCGCGCACAGGCCGCTAATGAGCAGTGCGGGCAGGAATCCGGCGTGCAGCACGAGGATCCACGGGCTGGGCGCGGCCATCTCAAACATATCCAGCTTGCTGTCGCTGGGGAGGATCAGCAGGGCGGTGACGTAAGCGCCGACCGCCACAAAGCCGTTGGGCTCCAGCGACAGCTGGCCGGTCACGCCGTTGATCAGGTTATAGCTGACTGCGAGGATCATAAAGACGAAAATGGTGCTGATGACGCGAATAACGTAGTCGTTGAAGACGACGTTGATCCCGGCCAGCAGCGCGACGCAGAGAGCAATAATGACCAGGTTGCGCAGCTGCGCCCCGGCGGTAGTCGTAGCGTTGAGCATCAGAAACGGCTCCTTTCCAGACGTTCATCGCCCATAATGCCAACCGGGCGGAATAAGAGGACCAGAATCAAGAACATAAAGGCAAAGGCGTCTTTGTAGCCGCCCAGCTCGGGAAACAGGGCGACCGCCACCACCTCGGTAAAGCCGAGAATAAAGCCGCCGAGCACCGCGCCGGTGACGCTGCCGATTCCGCCGAGCACCGCGGCGGCGAAGGCCTTCAGGCCTATCAGCACGCCCATCAGCGGGTCGATGGTCGGGTAGCTGATGGAGTAGAACACCCCGCCCAGCGCCGCGAGGCTGCTGCCGAGGGCGAACACCAGCGAGATAATGCGGTTGGCGTCGATGCCCATCAGGCGCACGGTATTAACGTCGAAGGCCACCGCGCGGATCGCCATCCCGTAGCGGGTGCGGTACAGCAGCCAGAGGATCGCCAGCAGCAGCAGGACGGTGATCAGCGGCACAATCCACGCCACGTTGGTGATAATCACGTCACCAACGGCGCGAGTGTTATTGAAAAATTCCGGTGCGGAAAAGAAGCGCGAGCTGCCGCCAAACAGCACGTTGAACAGGTTTTCAAGGAAGAAGCTGACGCCGATGGCGGTGATCAGCATCGAGATTTTTGATGCCTGACGCAGCGGGCGATAGGCCACCCGGTCGATCAGCATGCCGAACAGGCCGCACAGCGCGAGGGTCAGGAAAACGGCTACCCCGAAGGGTAGTCCAATGGAAGAAAACAAAAACAGGGTGGTAAACGCCCCGACCATCATCACGTCCGCATGGGCGAAGTTGATCAGGCGCAGCACCCCATAAACCATCGTATAACCGATGGCAATCAGGGCGTACATGCCCCCAAGGCTCATTCCATTGACCACTTGCTGGAGAAAAATGGCACCATCCATCTGATATCTCTCTTATTTTCCCTAAATAATTCGAGTTGCAGGACAAAACGGTTAACCGTTTTGAACAGCGCTTGCGCTGGCCCCGTAGGGGCGATGCTCATGGATGAGCCGAGTAACACAGCCAGCGCACATGCAACTTGAAGTATGACGGGGTTAAGGATTAACCACGGTACGAAACGCCAGCTTGCCATCCTTCACTTCGTTGATGACCGCGCTGCGGATAGCGTCGCCGTTTTGTAACGTCAGCGTACCGGTTACGCCCTGGAAGTCCTTAGTAGCGCGAATTTTTTCGTTAACGCAAACCCGGTCGCGCGGGTCGCTGCACTGGTTCATGGCGTTGATAATGACGTTATAGGCATCCGCCGCCATCGCGCCCCAGGTATGGGTCGGCTGCTGGTATTTGGCTTCCCAGGCTTTGATAAACACCTCGCCCGCCGGCGTTTGCTCTTTGGCGTTCGGCGAGTAGTAGTCGGTGGTCATATAGCCGTTGACCGCGTCTTTGCCGACGTCAAAAAAGACCTGATCCGCCGCCAGCCCGTCGCCGCCGACCACCGGCTTGCTCAGCCCCAGCTGCTTCGCCTGTACGGCGATCAGCGCCCCTTCGGTGTAGTAGATAGGCATATAGATCATGTCGACGTTCTTCGCCTTCACGCTGGCCAGCTGGGCCTTAAAGTCTTTGCTGCCGCCGGGAGCCTGAACTTCGATAGGAATGGTGCCGCCGTTTTTCAGGAACTGCGTGCGGAAGGCTTTCGCCAGGCCAACGGAGTAGTCGTTGCTGCTGTCGAAGACGATGGCGGCGGTTTTAGCCTTCAGATCGCGCGAGGCGAGGTTAGCGCCGACCACGCCCTGGAAGCTGTCGGAGAAGCAGACCCGACTGACGTAAGGGTGGTTGCGGGTGACGCGGTCGTTGGTGGCGGTTGAGGAGACCAGCGGCGTTTTACTGTCGTCGGCGATTTTGGTCATCGCCAGGGTATTGGAGGAGGTGACTTCGCCGATCACCGCGTCGACTTTATCGCTGGAGACCAGGCGCTGCATGGCGTTAGCGGCTTCGACCTTGTCGCTTTTATCGTCAATCACGATAAGCTTCACGGTGTCGCCATTTTTTAACGTCGGCGTAATGCTCTGGATGATATCCAGCCCTTTTTGCGAAGGTTGTCCGTAGCCGCTCAGCGCGCCGCTCAGCGGCAAGACCACGCCAATTTTAATTTCAGCCGCCTGCGCGCTGCTGGCACCGACCCACGCGGCAACCAGCGTGGCCATTAAAGACGCTTTCCCGGAAAACTTGTTCATTGTTACCTCACCGTCGGTCGATTATTTATCTTTAACCATCAATGACTGCATAACATTGAGAAATAATTCACCTGGATATCCGGCGAATTATTGGCTGTTATATTGAATAGATAACGAAATATATTTGGTATGCAGATTAACCTTACAACGTCCGTTTCGTTTTTACTCATGCAATATTCTTATTACCTCCAGGCGAGGGCATAAGGCTGATGACAACCCTGTTTTGGGTACGGTGAACGCATTATGCCGGGGGCGGCTGACGCCTTACCCGGCCTGCAAAATCCGCAATATCAGCGTGCACCCGAAAATAATATCCAGGTGCGCCGGTAATATTAAAAATCTATTCTTCTGTCCGCCTGGTTTATTATTTTAGCTGGCTCAAGGGTTTTATTTTTCCATGCAGTGCAGGATTATCGCTTTCGTCTTTCAGGCGCACTCCGGTAAGCCGCCGCAAAAAGGCCTGCTCCAGTAGCCAGGCCAGCTTAAAAGCGGCGGCATCAAAGCTCAGCCCTTCCGGACGGATATTAGAAATACAGTTGCGCTCCGACTCCAGACGCTGACGATGCGGCTGCCAGGTTAAATACACTCCGAGGCTGTCCGGCGAAGAGAGCCCGGGCCGTTCGCCAATCAATATCGCCACCGCTCTGGCCTTCAACGTTTCGCCTATATCATCGCCGAGCGCGACCCGCGACTGGTGCGCCAGCACCACCGGGGCCAGGCTCAGGCCGAGGGTTTGCAGATAGGGCAGCAGGGCGCGAATCAGCGGCACTGCCTGGCGCTGCACGGCGTACGACGACAGCCCGTCGCCAATCACCAGCAGCAGGTCGGCGGGGCGCGCGCCGCTGGCGGCGAGGTCGGCGCGGCTCTCTTCGTTCAGCTGTCGCCCCAAATCCGGGCGATTCAGATAGACATGGCGATCGCTGGCGGCGCTGCGGACGGTCAGCGTCGACAGCCCCAGCTCCGCCAGCGGCTGAACAAGCTGGTCGCTGGCGAAAGGTTGGTGGATAGCATCGCGCGCCCGGGCGTGGGCGAGGCCGAAATTCAGCACTTCGCGGGTCGGCAGGCTGGCGCCGCTGCGCCCCAGCGCAATCCGCGCATCGGTAAACTCACGCAGCGGGTTCCAGGCGTCGGGAGGATTCATACCGGTTCTCCTTGCGGCAGGACGGAAAGCAGCGGATGGCGGGCATCGGTCAGACGCAGCGCGCCGTGGCGGTCAATAATCTGCATCTTCGTCAGCCAGTCGGCGAACTCAGGCGCATGCTGTAAACCCAGCAGTCGGCGGGCGTAAAGGGCATCGTGGAACGAGGTGCTTTGATAGTTGAGCATGATATCGTCTGCCCCCGGTACGCCGATCAAAAAGGTCAGCCCGGCCGCGCAAAGCAGCGTCAGCAGGGTATCCATATCGTCCTGATCCGCTTCGGCGTGATTGGTGTAGCAAACGTCGCAGCCGATGGGCAGCCCCATCAGCTTGCCGCAGAAGTGATCTTCCAGCCCGGCGCGGATAATCTGCTTACCATCGTACAGATACTCCGGGCCGATAAAGCCCACCACCGTATTGACCAGCAGCGGCTCAAAATGACGGGCGACGGCATAGGCCCGGGCTTCGCAGGTCTGCTGATCAACGCCGTGGTGGGCGTTGGCGGAAAGAGCGCTGCCCTGGCCGGTTTCAAAATACATCACGTTGTTGCCCAGCGTGCCGCGGTTCAGGCTAAGCGCCGCTTCCCGCGCTTCCTGCAGCAGCGCCAGATTAATGCCGAAACCGCTGTTGGCGGCTTCGGTACCGGCCACTGACTGGAACACCAGATCCACCGGCGCGCCGCGCTCAATCAGCTGCAGGGTGTTGGTGACGTGGGTCAAAATGCACGACTGGGTCGGAATGGCGAAGCGCTGAATAATATCGTCAAGCATATGGTTTAGCTGCGCCAGCACCGGCAGGCTGTCGCTGGCCGGATTGATGCCGATCACCGCGTCTCCTGCGCCGTACAGCAGGCCGTCGAGCATGCTGGCGGCGATGCCTTTGAGGTCATCGGTCGGGTGATTAGGCTGCAGGCGCACGCTCAGGCGCCCCGGCAGGCCGATAGTGTTGCGAAAACGGGTGACGACCCGGCATTTGCTGGCGGCGAGGATCAGATCCTGATTGCGCATCAGCTTGCTGACCGCGGCGGCCATCTCCGGGGTTATCGCGCGGGCGACCTGGCGCAGCGCCGCTTCATCGGTGGCGTCGTCGAGCAGCCAGTCGCGAAAATCGCCGACCGTAAGATGGCGAATCGCCGCGAAGCCCCGGGCGTCGTGGGTATCGAGGATCAGCCGGGTCACCTCATCCTGCTCGTAGGGAATCAGCGGATTATCGAGAATCTCGGTGAGCGGAACCTCCGCCAGCGCCATTTTTGCCGCCATCCGCTCTTCGGCGGAGCCGGCGATAACGCCCGCCAGCGCGTCGCCGGAACGCGCAGGGGAGGCCTTCGCCAGTAGGGTTTTCAGGCTCTCAAAGCGCCATACCTGGCCCGATAGCGTGGTTTTATACATGTGTCGCCTCCTCAGGAGACCGTACGCAGCTGCGGATCCACCGCCGCGCGCTGGCGGGCCGCTGCAGTCTTGCGAAACCACAGGTAGCCGCCGAGCATCATGGCGGCGAAAATCAGCGCCAGCAGCGTGTTGTACCAGACCATCGCCACCAGGCAGAGCACCGCCATGGCCAGCGCGAAGGCCGGCGCCCACGGATAGAGCGGCGCGCGGAACGGTCGAATCAGCTTCGGCTCGCTGCGGCGCAGCTTAAACAGCGCCGCCATCGAGGTGATATACATAACAATAGCGCCAAATACCGACATCGTGACGATGCAGGCGGTCAGCGGCATCCCGCTAATGGTGATCAGCGAATCGGAGAAAATGGCGGCGATGCCGACCACGCCACCGGCGAGGATCGCCAGATGCGGCGTGCGGGTGCGGCGGTTCAGCGTCGCCAGCCCGGCGGGGAGATAGCCCGCGCGCGCCAGAGAGTAAATCTGCCGCGAGTAGCCCATGATAATCCCGTGGAACGAGGCCACCAGGCCAAACAGCCCCAGCCACACCAGCATATGCAGCCAGCCGCTGCTGTTGCCGACCACCAATTTCATCGCCTGCGGTAGCGGGTCGTTGATATTAGCCAGGGTTCGCCAGTCGCCGACGCCGCCGGCAAAGACCATCACGCCTATCGCCAGTACGGTCAGGGTCAGAATGCCGCCGCCCAGCGCCCGGGGAATAGTGCGCTGCGGATCTTTAGCTTCTTCGGCGGCCATCGATGCGCCTTCAATCGCCAGAAAGAACCAGATCGCGAACGGGATGGCGGCAAACATGCCCGGCAGCGCCAGGCCGCTGAAGCTTTCCGCGCCCGCCCAGCCGTTAGCGGTAAAGTGGCTCCAGGAGAAGCCAGGCGCGACCACGCCCATAAACACCAGCAGCTCGAAGATCGCTAATAACGTCACCACCAGCTCAAAGGTGGCGGCAATCCCCACGCCGAGAATATTCAGCGTCATAAAGATAATATAGGCGCCGCAGGCCACCCATTTGGGGTCGAGCGCCGGAAACTGCACGTTCAGATAGGCGCCGATGGCCATAGCGATGGCGGGCGGGGCGAAGACGAATTCAATCAGGGTCGCGAAGCCGGCGATAAACCCGCCGGTGGGGCCAAAGGCGCGGTAGGCGTAGGCAAAAGGTCCGCCCGCATGCGGAATGGCGGTGGTCAGCTCGGTGAAGCTAAAAATAAAGGCGCAGTACATCGCGGCGATGGCCAGCGCGACGATCAGAAAGCCCAGCGTCCCGGCCTGGGACCAGCCGTAGCTCCAGCCAAAATACTCCCCGGAAATAACCAGCCCAACGGCGATCCCCCATAAGCGGAAACTGCCGAGCGTTCTTTTAAGCGTTGTGGTTTGCTCTGTCATGTTCGTTGCCTCGCCAGATAAAGATATCGGGAGGGTTGCAAAGAGAATGCCAGGGCATACCACCGATAAACGCGGTGGTTTAAGAACCTATCCCATTAGGGCTATCTTATTTGCCAGTTTGGCCCTGGGCAGTGCTCAGACAATACTCACAGAGTGTTGAACGCCCTTCAGGGCGGCCCGCAGGGGGAGCGTAGCGAACCATCCTCACGTACTACGTGTACGCTCCGGTTCTTGCGCGCTGTCCGTGTGCAAACTGTCTGCAACGATTACACCTGTTGGGCCAGGCTCTACGCCAACGAGGATCAAAAAAGGGGCAGACCGCGCCCGGCGGAAGAGTCGCCGTGGTGCAGCTGCCCGCAAATGTGGCGTTACTGGTGCACGATGGCGCCAGCGTCTTGTTGAATTACCGGACCTGCTTTCACCTGCAGGTTAAGTCCTTTACTCTCCAGCTCGGCATTGCGAATGCGCAGGCCGCGGTCGGCTTCAATATTGACGTTGCTAAAATGGAAACCGCTGAGCGGCGCTTCCGGGGTACCGATAATATAGGCCGCCGCTTTGCTGTCGCCGGTGGAGGTTAAATTCTCAACGGTGATGTTACTGAAGTGCGGAGTCTTGTATTTATCGAACGGCTGTTTCGGGTCGCTGTCCGGCGGATAGATTTGCTCGCCGAGGGTAAAGCCGCCTGCCTGCAACAGCTTATCGACATCGGCCTGCACAATCGGCGCGGCTTTGTAATAGGCGGAGAACACCAGCGGCACCTCAACGTTATGCATTCTGGTATTGCGGTAGACGATATTTTTTACCTCGCCGCCTTTGCCGCGCGGGCTTTTAATCCGAATGCCGTACATCGAACCTTCGAAGGTATTGTTTTCCACCAGCACGTTATTCACGCCGCCTGCGCTCTCACTGCCGATGGAGATCCCGCGCCCCTGCTTCAGAGTGTTGTTGGCGATATAGATGTTATCCACCACGCCGTCCGGGAAGCGCGGGTCGGCTTTCTCCGCCTTGATGGCAATATGGTCGTCGTTACAGTCGATATAGTTGTTGGTAATACGGATATTCTGGCTATCGATAGGATCGATGGCGTCGGTGTTCGGCGCATGCCACGGCGAAAGAATACGCGTGCCGTTGATATCGACATCGTGCGCGTAGCGGGTGACCACGTGGAAGCTGGGTGAATGGGTGAGGGTCACGCCGTCGATAAGCACGTTGTTGGCGCGGGTGATATAAATCAGCCGCGGCCGGTCAGTACCGCCTTTCTTGCCGATGGCGCGGATATTTTCCCGCCAGCGTTCCCACCACACCGCGCCCTGGCCGTCGATAGTGCCTTCACCGACGATGGCCACGTTTTGCGCGTCGGCGATGCTAATAAACGGCAGCCAGCCGTTTTCCGCTTCGGCGTATCGCGTTTTATCATCGCCGCGATAGGCAGCCACTTCGGTTGAGGCCACCAGGGTGGCGTCTTTCTCCAGCTTAAGCTGAATATTATTTTTCAGAAACAGCGGGTTGGTGAGGAAATTACCTTTCGGCACCAGCACCGTTCCCCCTCCGGCGGCGGCGCAGTCATCAATCGCTTTTTGAATGGCATCGGTGTTGAGCGCGATTTGCAGCCGATGGCCTTCTGCGCCGTAGTGGGTGATATCACAGACTTTATCGGGAAACTTCACGGAACTCGCGGCCTGAGCGGCGTGCAGCGGTAGAAGGCCGACGGCGGCAGCGGCGGCCCACAGAGGCAAAGCGCGGGGTATCATGGCATTATCCTTTTTTGGTTTGTTGTTTTGTAAAATTAGCACCAATGTTTTGATTTAATGAGGGCGGCGATCACGGTTTCTCTTTTGTCGTTATTCTGCCCATAAGTGGCGATGATGATTTGGGCGAATGCATAGATGACAGGCCCGGCGGCTTTGCAATTTGGCGACAGGCGGGGTATAAGGAACCTCTTATCTGGATGTTTAGATGTCTATACGCCCGTGGGGTCAAATGCAAACAACACAACAACAAGGTGGGCAGCTTAAGCGCACCATGAAGACTCGCCACCTGATCATGCTGTCGCTGGGTGGCGTTATTGGCACAGGGCTATTTTTTAATACCGGCTATATCATCTCCACCACCGGAGCGGCGGGCACGCTGCTGGCCTATCTGATTGGCGCGCTGGTGGTCTGGCTGGTGATGCAGTGTCTGGGCGAACTTTCGGTGGCGATGCCGGAAACCGGGGCGTTTCACGTCTACGCCGCGCGCTATCTCGGCCCGGCGACCGGGTATACCGTCGCCTGGCTCTACTGGCTGACCTGGACCGTCGCGCTTGGCTCAAGCTTCACCGCCGCCGGATTCTGCATGCAGTACTGGTTCCCGCAGGTGCCGGTATGGGTCTGGTGCGTGGTGTTCTGCGCGGTGATTTTCGCGCTCAACGTTATCTCCACCCGCTTCTTTGCCGAAGGTGAGTTCTGGTTCTCGCTGGTGAAGGTGGTCACCATTATCGCCTTTATTATTCTCGGCGGGGCGGCGATCTTTGGCATCATTCCGATGCAGGATGGCTCTCCGGCGCCGGGGCTGCGCAATATCACCGCCGAAGGCTGGTTCCCGCACGGCGGTCTGCCGATCCTGATGACCATGGTGGCGGTTAACTTCGCTTTCTCCGGCACCGAGCTTATCGGCATCGCGGCGGGGGAAACGGAGAATCCGCATAAAGTCATTCCGGTGGCCATTCGTACCACCATCGCCCGGCTGATTATCTTTTTCATCGGCACCGTCTTCGTGCTGGCGGCGCTGATCCCGATGCAGCAGGCGGGAGTCGAGAAAAGCCCGTTTGTGCTGGTGTTTGAAAAGGTCGGTATTCCCTACGCGGCGGATATCTTTAACTTTGTGATCCTGACGGCGATTCTGTCGGCGGCCAACTCTGGCCTTTACGCCTCCGGGCGGATGCTGTGGTCGCTCTCCAATGAAAAAACGCTGCCGTCCTGTTTTACCAAATTGACCAGGAACGGGGTACCGCTGACGGCGATTTCGGTCAGCATGCTCGGCGGCGTGCTGGCGCTTTTCTCCAGCGTCGTGGCCCCGGATACGGTGTTTGTCGCGCTGTCGGCGATTTCCGGTTTTGCGGTGGTGGCGGTATGGCTGAGCATTTGCGCCTCGCACTTTATGTTCCGCCGTCGCCATCTGCAGCAGGGGAAGGCGCTAAGCGAACTGCACTATCGCGCGCCGTGGTATCCGCTGGTGCCGGTGCTGGGATTTGTGCTTTGCCTGGTAGCCTGCGTGGGTCTGGCGTTTGACCCGAGTCAGAGGATTGCGCTGTGGTGCGGGATCCCGTTCGTGGCACTGTGTTATGGTGCGTATTATCTGACTCGTTCACGGAAACTCACCCAGGAGCCTCAACATGTCGCAGAATAATCCGTTAACCGCCCTCCTTGACGCAAAGCCCTTTATCCTGCTGGACGGCGCGATGGCGACGGAGCTGGAAGCGCGCGGCTGCAATCTTGCCGACAGCCTGTGGTCGGCGAAAGTGCTGGTCGACAACCCGGAGCTTATCCGCGAAGTTCACCTCGACTATTTCCGCGCCGGCGCGCAGGTGGCGATCACCGCCAGCTATCAGGCCACTCCGGCAGGTTTTGCTGCCCTCGGCCTTGATGAAGCGCAGTCGAAAGCGCTGATCGGCAAAAGCGTTGAGCTGGCCCGCAAGGCGCGGGAAGCGTATCTGGCGGAAAACCCGCGGGCGGGCGCGTTGCTGGTTGCCGGTTCGGTCGGGCCGTACGGCGCCTTCCTGGCGGACGGCTCGGAGTATCGCGGCGATTATGTCCGCAGCGATGAGGAATTTCAGGCATTTCATCGTCCGCGCGTGGAAGCGCTGCTCGACGCCGGGGCCGATCTGCTGGCCTGTGAAACGATGCCGAATTTCGCCGAGATGAAGGCGCTGGCGGAGCTGCTGACTGCCTATCCGCGCGCGCGGGCATGGTTCTCGTTTACCCTGCGCGATGCGCAGCATCTCAGCGACGGCACGCCGCTGCGGGAAGTGGTTGCCGTGCTGGCAAACTATCCGCAGGTGGTGGCGCTGGGCATTAACTGTATCGCGCTGGAAAACAGCACCGCCGCGCTGGCGCATCTGCATAGCCTGACGGCGCTGCCGCTGGTGGTTTATCCTAACTCCGGGGAGCACTATGACGCGGTATCCAAGACCTGGCATCGCCACGGCGAAGCCTGTGCAACGCTGGCGGAATATTTACCCCAGTGGCTGGCGGCGGGGGCGAAGCTGATTGGCGGCTGCTGCCGCACGACGCCGAAGGATATTGCCGAACTGAACGCGCGGCGTTGAGTTTGCGCCGGGTGGCGGCTGATGCCTTACCCGGCCTACAACGTGCACGAATCGTAGGCCGGGTAAGCGTAAGCGCTACCCGGCATCAATCACCCGGCATCCGCTAACACAAACATCCCGTACGGGTGGATTTCGAGATAATAGTGCTCGCCGACATCCGGCTGCAGCCGCGTCGCGTTCACCTGCAGCAAAATTTCCTGCCCGTGCCACTCTACCGTCACCTCGTACTGCGGTCCCATATAGGCCACGTGGCGAATCGTGCAGCGCTGGCTCTCCTCGCCGCGATCGCTCAGGGTGATTGCCTCCGGGCGCACGCCGACGCTGCCCTCGCCCTGGGCGGCAAAATGCGGCGGCCTCGGCAGCCGATAGCCATAAATATCGACAAAATCCTCGCTAAAGGCGGCCGGGAACAGGTTGGCATCGCCCATAAAGCTCGCCATAAAGCGCGATGCGGGCTGGCGGTAAAGATCCTGCGGCGAGCCGATCTGCATGATATGTCCCTTATTCATCACCAGCACGGTATCGGAAACCGCAAAGGCTTCGCTCTGATCGTGGGTCACGTACAGCGAGGTGATATCAAACTGCTTCTGTAACTCGCGGATCTTATCGCGCATGCTGCGCCGCAGGTTGGCGTCGAGGTTGCTTAAGGGCTCATCAAACAGCAGCACCTTTGGCTTGAGGATCAGGGCGCGCGCCAGCGCCACGCGCTGCTGCTGACCGCCGGAGATCTGATCGACATAGCGATCTTCGAATCCTTCCAGATCCACCATTGCCAGCGCTTCCTTCACCCGCGCTTTCACGTCGCTGCGCGACACGCCGAGCATCTTCAGACCGTAGCCGACGTTGTCCCCCAGCGACATATGCGGAAACAGGGCGTAAGACTGAAATACCATACAGATGTCGCGCTGCTGAATGGAGCGATGAGTAACGTCTTCGCCATCGATGAAAATCTGTCCTTCGCTCGGTTTTTCCAGCCCGGCGACCAGGCGCAGAATGGTGGTCTTGCCGCAGCCGGAAGGGCCGAGCAGGGTCACCATTTGTCCCTGAGGGATGGTGAGATTGATATTGTCGATAACCGTGTTGCTGCCGAATCGCTTGGTGACGTTGCGCAGCTCAACAAAATTTTTCTGACTCATAGTGCGCTCCATTACGCCTGGTTTTTGGCTTTTGACCGGGAGATACGCGCTTCCCCGATCAGCCAGTCAAAGATAAAAATAATCGCCAGCATCACGACGATCAGAATCGATCCGTAGGCGATCGCCACGCCGTATTCGCCGTCTTCCACCCGGTTGAGGATATAGGCGGTAGCGACGCGGGTGTCCGGCGTCACGAGGAACACAATGGCGCTGACGGTGGTAATGGCGCGCACAAAGCTGTAGATCAGCGCCGAGAGGATCGCCGGGCGCAGCAGCGGCAGCAGGATATGCGTAATGGTGCGCAGGGAACCCGCGCGCAGACTGAGCGACGCTTCGTCCAGCGATTTGTCGATCTGGCCTAAACCGGCAATACCTGCCCGAATGCCCACCGGCACGTTACGCATGACCATCGAGATAATCACAATCGCCGCCGTTCCGGTGAGGTACACCGGCGCGCTGTTAAAGGCGAGAATATAGGAGACGCCCGCCACGGTGCCCGGCACCGCGAAGCACAGCATGGTGGTGAACTCGATGGTCTTTTTGCCTTTAAACTGCTGTCGCACTACGATCCAGGCGATCAGCAGGCCGAAGGCGGCGGTGATGGGCGCGGCGATCCCGGCGTAAAGCAGAGTATCGAGCAGCGAAGGCCAGGCGCCGTCGCTCATCCCCTGGCCGAACAGCTTGATAAAGTTATCCAGCGTCAGGGTGTAGTCCACGCCCCAGTTAACGGTAAAGCTGCCGTAGAAAATACTGCCGTAGAGCAGGGCGTTGAAGGCGATCCACACCGCCAGAATGGCGATCACGCTCCACACCAGGGTCACCGGCAGCGGCTGCACGTCGCCACGGTAGGACTTGCCGGAAACCGTGACGTAAGAGCGCTTGCCGATCCACATATACTGAATGCAGAACACCAGCAGCGAGAACAGCAGCAGGAATGCGCCGAGAGTACTGGCGGCCTGATAATCGAGCTGCGAACCGGTGATATAGAAGTAGATCTGCGTCGCCAGTACGTCGAAGTTGCCGCCGAGCACCAGCGGGTTGCTGAAGTCGGCCAGCGACTGAACGATGACGATTAAAAACGCGTTCGCCAGCGCCGGTTTCAGCAGCGGGACGAAGACGCCGTTGAAGGTCTGCCAGCGGCTGGCGCGCAGGGTGTACGACGCCTCCTCCAGCGACGGATGAATGGTCTTAATCGCGCCGTCGAGGATCATAAACGCCATCGGGGTGAACGCCAGCACCTGCGCCAGCCAGATGCCGGTAAATCCGTACAGCCAGTTGGTGTTGGTTAAGCCAAACCAGTCGACCATCAGTTCGGTGACGTAGCCGGAACGGCCCATCATCAGGGTAACGCCGAGACCGACGACAAACGGCGGGGTGACGATCGGCAGAATCGAGAAAATGCGGCCAATAATCGCGCTGCGCTGGGCGATACGGGTGGTGTAAATCGCCAGCACCAGGCCAAAGAAGGTGCAGCCGATGCCTACCGCAATCGACAGGGCGATGGAGTTGAGGATCACCTGGACAATATGCGCCTGCGACAGCACGGCCATAAACGCCAGCGGGGCAAACTCGCCGGCGTCGTTAGTGAACATCGGGATGAAAATAGCGATGCTTGGCCAGACGATAAAGACGCCGATTAACGCCACGATGGTGACCAGCGAACCAATGACAAAGCGGTCGCCCCCCAGCCATTCCAGGCGGGTGAGCGCCAGGGTCATGATGGCCCCCAGCGCGACAAACAGCACGATGGTGGCGTAGCCTAATCCGCGGCCTTCCACGGTGGCGCTGACGACGATAAACGCCATACAGCAGAACGCCCAGCCAGCATCGAGATAGTGGCGGCTGCGCTGCTCCCGCCTGGCTTCCTGAAAGGGACGAATCAGCAGCAGGCTCGGTAAGAGATACCACAGCCAGCTGATATTGAACTGTGACCAGCCGTAGGCCGCGAGAATTTCATCGCTCGTGGACTCCAGCAGACCGTAATCCAGGCTCCAGCTCGGCAGCAGGGCAAACGCCAGCCAGCCGAATAAAACCCAAAGGAATATCGCATCCCGCTTTTTCACGGGATGGAGTGCAAGTGTGTGTGACATAAGTTTTCCGGTGTCGTAGGCCGGGTAGGGCAGTGATGCCGCCACCCGGCAAATGAACGCAATGCGGGCTTATTTACCCATCTTCACTTCGCTAACCCATTTATTGATTAGCGCTTTACGCACGTCCGTTGAGCCGTATTTATCCATGTCATAGTTGATGAGCTTCAGGTCGTCGAGCTTCAGCGAGTTCGGCGAGGTGTCGGCGGTAGTGTTGGTCAGGATCTGATAAGACTTGCCTTTCTTCCACGCCAGCTCCTGGGCATCTTTCGACAGCACCCAGTCGACAAACAGTTTGGCGTTGTCGAGGTTGCGCGCGCCCTTCAGGATACTGACGCCGCCAATTTCATAGCCGGTGCCTTCGCACGGCGAGATCAGCTCCAGCGGCGCGCCCTGTTCTTTTTCCAGCGAATAGTCGTGCAGGAAGCCGATGCCGATGGCCGTTTCACCGCGGGCGGCGTTGCGCGCCGGGGCGATACCGGACTTCGTGTACTGGGAGACGTTAGCGTTGAGCTGTTTGAGATAATCGAAAGCCTGATCGTCCCCCCACAGCTGGGCGAAGGTCGCCAGCGCGGTGTAGGCGGTGCCGGAACTCTGCGGGTCGGCAATCTGAATTTCGCCTTTATATTCCGGTTTAGTCAGATCTTTCCAGCATTTCGGCACCGGCAGATTTTTCTCTTTCAGGCGCTGGGTGTTCACGCCGAAGCCGAGTATGCCAACGTACACCGCCGAGGAGTAGTTGCCTTTCAGCTTCGCCGGATCGCGGAACTGCTCCATCACCTGCGCAAGATTGGGCGATTTATAGGGCTGCAGCAGGCCCATTTCACCGGCCTGGGACTGCGGGTCGAGGGTGCCGCCGTACCAGACATCCGCCTGCGGGTTTTTCTTCTCGGCATCGACCTTCGCCAGCGTGCTGCCGGAACCGTTGCGAATAAATGAGGTTTTTACGTCATATTTTTCGCCGAAGGCTTTGGTTTCCGCCTCACACATTTCGTTGGTGGCGCTGCAATAGACCACCAGACGACCTTTGGCGTGCGCCGCGCCGCTTAACGTCGCCAGCGCAATGCCGGAAGCAATCAGGGTAGTGACCAGCGTTTTTTTCATTATTTTATCCTTTGAGCAGCAGAGGTAGTAATGCTCGCCATCAGCAGCGGCATCAGCAATAAACCCATCAGAACTGCGGCGACCGAGAGTAAACTGAACATGCCCGACCAGCCGTAGCGTTCAATGACCAGCGACAGAGGCCAGCCCGCCAGCGCTGCCCCCAGATAGGCGAACAGGCCGAGAAATCCGGTAATTGAACCCGCCGCCGCTTTGTGTCCGCACTCCACCGCCGCGAGGCCAATCAGCATTTGTGGGCCAAAAACGAAGAAGCCCACCGTAAAGAAACACACCGCCAGCAGCGCGTAGTGATGGACCGGCGCCAGCCAAAGCGCGGCGACGGAGACCATCAACCCCAGCGTGAACAGTAAAATCATCGGCGCCCGCTGGCCGCTGAACAGCAGATCCGAGCCCCATCCGGCGAACAACGCCCCGAGCAGACCGCCCGCTTCAAACAGCATCACCGTGGCGTTGGCGCTGAGCAGATTGACGCCGTGGCTCTCCGTCAGCCAGATGTTGCCCCAGTCGTTGAGCGCGATGCGGATCAGATAGACCAGCACGTAAGAGACGCCCAGCAGCCAGATCATCGGATTCTTCAGCATCGTGGTGCGCAGCATCTGCCATAGCCCCATCGGCGGGCTTTGCTGCTCCTGGCGCAGCTCCAGCGGGTCGTTACGCCAGCGGCCTACTGACGGCAATCCCTCTTCGCGGGGCGTTCCTTTCAGGTGCAGCGTTAACCAGATGCCTGATGCCATGCTGATCGTCCCCGGTGCCAGCATCGCCGCCTGCCAGCCCCACCAGTGGGCGGCAAAGGCGCTAATCAGCGGGATAATCGCTCCGCCGATATTGATCGACATATTCCAGCAGCCCCACCAGAAGCCGCGTTCGTTGCGCGAGTACCAGTGGGTCAGCAGGCGGGCGCAGGGAGGCCAGCCCCAGCCCTGAAAAAATCCGTTCAGCGTCCAGACCGCCAGCAGCAGCGTCAGCGATTCGCCGAAGGCGAACACCACGTTCAGCAGACCGGTGGCGAACAGGCCCACGCCCATAAACCAGCGCTGCCCGTGGCTGTCGTGCCACAGTCCGGCGGTAAACTTCGACAGACCGTAGGTCAGGTAAAACAGCGATCCCAGCAGGCCGATATCGCCTTTATCCAGACCCAGATCCGTTTGCAGCGCCGGCAATACGTAGTTGACGCTTTTGCGCGTCAGGTAAAACGCCGCATATCCGATGACCATGTACATCAGCAGCTGCGGACGCAGCGTCCGGTAATGTTGATTAATGTCGGTTGCTGAGCGCATCGCCGTCTCCGTTTTGCTGACTATATGAAAGTGAAATCGAAAGGAGATGAGAGAAAGTCCGGAGTGACTAAGACTTTTTCCTGGTTAGCCGGCTGTTTGTTGCAAATTTGTGGGCAAGTTAACAATTACCCGCGTCCCATGCTGCGACTCCAGGGTCAGCTCTCCGCCCAGGGCGCTGACCCGTTCACGCATACCCTGAATGCCGAAGCCGGCCATTTTGTCGGGGCTGATACCGATACCGTTGTCCTTGACCTCCAGGCGCAACAGCGTCCCCTGCTGATACAGAGCAATGGCAACCTCGCTGGCGTCGGCGTGTTTACAGACGTTGTTAAGCAGCTCCTGTAGCAGCCGATAGAGGGTAAAACGTACCGTTTCGCTCTCCGGCGTGGCGGTGAGCCGGTAGTCAAAGCGGCAGCGGATACCGCGCTCGGCAAAGGCAAACTCATTGAGCAAATGGTGCAGCGCCTCTTTAAACGACAGTTCATCAAGGGCCGGGGGGCGTAGCTGGCGCAGCAGCTGGCGGGTAGAGTGGTGAATACGCCGGGCGAGATCGTTAATCTGGCTGGCGGCGGCCTGGGTTTGCGCCGGATCGCGCGCTCGCTTCACCAGCTGCGACTGGATCTGAATGGCGGTAATATTCTGGCCGATTTCGTCGTGCAGCTCGCGCGCCAGGCTTTTGCGCGTATCCTCTTCGGTATGGATCAGCTTTTCGGTTAGCGCCCGCCGCGCCGCCAGCTCCGCCTCCAGCCGCTGGCGATAGTGGTGCAGGTTTTGCGCCAGGTGCTGCTGGCGACTGATGGCAATCCCCAGCCCGATACCGAGCAGCGCCTGGGTCGCCAGAAAAATCTCCAGCTCCACCAGGTTGCTGAATCCGACGCCAACCTGGCGGGCAATGGTGATCATCATGCTGCCCAGCAGACCGGAGAGAACGCCGCCCTGCCAGCCGAACTTCCACGCCATCACCACGTTGGGCAGAAACACCACAATTAACAGCAGACGCTCGATTTCCGGCGACAGAACCATTTGGGTGCCGATGCCGATAATAAAGAACAGGCTGCACCAGATGATCAATGAGGTGCGCAGCGGCGGATTATTGGTATCCAGCCCCAGCAGGTGGTAGCGGTGCTGCTGGCGCAGGAATTCAAAAATCAGATAGACAAACGGCGTCAGCAGCACCCCGCCGGTAAACGAGGCCAGACCGAGCATCATCGCCGGACTTTTCACAAACGGCGAGAGCAGGGCGGTGTTGAATAATGCGCTGGCGGTAACCGTGGCCAGCAGCAGCGTCAGCCGCTGCCAGTAAAGGGGGAAGCGGTGCCAGAACTGTTGGGCGATGCCGGCGGGAAGCAGGCCGATCAACGGCGCGGCCAGCAGAATATAGCCGTTCAGCAGCTGTTCGCCGTGCAGCCAGAACAGCATCAGCACGGGAGGCAGCACCAGCGCGGGCCAGTAGCGGCGCGAAAGCAGGATCAGCAGCGCCAGATAGACGCCGTGCGGCAGGAACAGCGCCGCCTGCTGGCCGTTATGGGTCAGGTAAAACCCGAGCGTCCACAGCATCAGCCAGCCGCTTCCCCAGGCCAGCACGATGAACAGCGAGATGACGCTGTGGCGAAGGCCGCGCGACATTAATGACCCGCCAGCAGCTGGTGGTCGAGGGCGAAATGGACCAGATCAATGGTGCTGTGGCACTGCAGTTTGCCCAGCACGTTGGCGCGATGAACGTGCACCGTCTTGTGGCTGAGATCGAGCTTGAAGGCGATTTCCTTGACGCTGTCGCCTTTAACGAGCAAATCAAACACTTCGCGTTCACGCGGGGTGAGCACCTCGAGCACCTGCGCCGGTTGCTCTCCGCCGCGCAGCGCCCGCAGGGCATCGGCGCACAGGTAGTGTCCACCCATACCGACGGAACGCACCGCCTGCACGAGCTCCTCCGGGCCGCAGCGTTTGGTCAGATAGCCGCTGGCGCCGGCATCAAGGGCGCTCTGCACGAAGGCCGGGGTGTCGTAAATGCTGAGAATAATGGCGCGAAACTGCGGCTTTTGCGCGCGCAGGCGCTTTAGCAGGCTCAGGCCGTTCTCATCCGGCATGGCGATATCCATGACCGCTACGTTGACGTCGTCGCGCAATAATGCCGGCCACGCTTCCGCCGCGCTGCTGAACTGGCCAACCACCTCGAGATCCTCTTCGAGGCTGAGTAACTGCGCAAAGCCTGAACGCACCACCACATGGTCATCGACCAGCACCACTCGAATCATGTTTCTTCTCTCTTAGCGCATCATGGTTCTATGATGCCTGCCACCGCTGCGCTGGCAATCAATCAGGCGCAGTTATGCAATGAATGTAACAAAATCGCAATACACTTCATCCTTCAAGCTGCCTCTTTGTTGGCTTCGTTTGCCCGCCCCGGTCACTGACTTATGTCAGCTCCCGGGGACGAACAACCTTGCCGCCTCGATGCAGCATGAATGATTTTGTGTATAAGCATTGCCGATTTTTTTCTAAAAACGCTTTGTTCTTAGCAAGAATTTTTAATTACTTCATCAAACGCATCGCGCCGGAAATACTGCACCCATAACAACTATGGGAAGCAGACACTATGGCACTATCATCGCGTATCACACTCATTGCCGCGCTGGCGCTGGCGGCATTCCAGGCCCAGGCGGTGAACGTCACCGTGGCGTATCAGACCTCCGCCGAACCGGCGAAAGTCGCCCAGGCGGACAACACCTTCGCCAAAGCGAGCGGGGCGACCGTCGACTGGCGCAAGTTTGACAGCGGCGCGAGCATCGTGCGGGCGCTGGCTTCCGGCGACGTGCAGATCGGTAACCTTGGCTCCAGCCCGCTGGCGGTCGCCGCCACCCAGCAGGTGCCGATTGAAGTCTTTCTGCTGGCCTCAAAGCTCGGTAACTCCGAAGCGCTGGTGGTCAAAAAGAGCATCACCAAACCGCAAGACCTGATCGGCAAACGCATCGCCGTGCCATTTATCTCTACGACTCACTACAGCCTGCTGTCGGCGCTGAAGCACTGGGGGATTAAACCGGGGCAGGTGCAGATCCTCAACCTGCAGCCGCCGGCGATTATTGCCGCCTGGCAGCGCGGCGACATTGACGGCGCCTACGTCTGGGCGCCGGCGGTCAACGCGCTGGAAAAAGACGGCACGGTTCTCACCGACTCGTCGCAGGTGGGGGAGTGGGGCGCGCCGACGCTGGACGTGTGGGTGGTACGCAAAGACTTTGCCGAAAAGCATCCTGATATTGTCAAAGCCTTCGCCAAAAGCGCCATTGACGCGCAGCAGCCCTATATCGCCAACCCGGATGAGTGGCTGAAGCAGCCGGAAAACATCAGCAAGCTGGCGCGCCTGAGCGGCGTACCGGAAGCCGACGTGCCGGGGCTGGTGAAAGGCAATACCTATCTGACCGCTGCCCAACAGGCGCAGGAGCTGAACGGGCCGGTGAATAAAGCCATCATCGACACCGCTAAATTCCTGAAAGAGCAGGGTAAAGTCCCCGCAGCGGGAAGCGACTACAGCCAGTACGTTACCGACCGTTTTGTGAAGTAAAGGAGGTCATGATGCTGCAAATCTCGCATCTTTCCGCCGACTACGGCGGTAAACCAGCGCTGGCGGATATCAACCTGACGCTGGACAGCGGTGAACTGCTGGTGGTCCTCGGGCCTTCCGGCTGCGGTAAAACCACGCTGCTGAACCTGATTGCCGGATTCGTGCCTTATCAGCACGGCAGCATCACTCTTGAAGGCAGGCGGGTTGAAGGGCCGGGAGCCGATCGCGGCGTGGTCTTTCAGAATGAAGGGCTGCTGCCGTGGCGCAATGTGCAGGATAACGTTGCGCTCGGGCTACAGCTGGCGGGCGTCGACAAAACGCAGCGCCGGGCAACCGCCGCGCGGATGCTGAAAAAAGTCGGCCTCGAAGGGGCGGAAAAGCGCTTTATCTGGCAGCTTTCCGGCGGCCAGCGTCAGCGGGTGGGCATTGCCCGCGCGCTGGCGGCCAATCCGCAGCTGCTGCTTCTCGACGAGCCGTTTGGTGCGCTGGATGCCTTTACCCGCGAGCAGATGCAAACCCTGCTGCTCAGCCTGTGGCATGAGACCGGCAAGAAGGTACTGCTGATCACCCACGATATCGAAGAGGCGGTGTTTATGGCCACCGAGCTGATACTGCTTTCGCCGGGGCCGGGCCGGGTGCTCGAACGGCTGCCGCTCGATTTTGGCCGCCGCTTTGTGGCCGGCGAATCCTGCCGCAGCATTAAATCGGACCCGCGGTTTATCGAACAGCGCGAGTACGTCCTCAGCCGGGTATTTGAACAACGGGAGGCTTTCTCATGAGCGTGGTCATCAATGATAAACCGCGTCAGCGGAGGCTGAAGTGGCGCTGGCCGTTCTCGCGTCAGCTCACTCTCAGCGCGGCGACCCTGGCGGTACTGCTGGCTATCTGGTGGGCCGTTGCCGCCCTGCAGCTGATTAGCCCGCTGTTTCTGCCGCCGCCGGGGCAGGTATTGCAGAAACTTATCACTATTGCCGGTCCGCAGGGTTTTATGGACGCCACCCTCTGGCAGCACCTGGCGGCGAGCCTGACGCGTATCGTTATCGCGCTGCTGGCGGCGGTACTGCTCGGCGTGCCGGTCGGGATCGCCATGGGGCTGAGCCCCACGGTACGCGGGATCCTCGACCCGCTGATCGAGCTTTATCGCCCGGTGCCGCCGCTGGCCTATTTACCGCTGATGGTGATCTGGTTCGGCATCGGCGAGACCTCGAAGATCCTGTTGATCTACCTGGCGATATTCGCGCCGGTGGCGATGTCGGCGCTGGCGGGCGTAAAGAGCGCCCAGCAGGTGCGCATTCGCGCCGCGCAATCTTTAGGGGCCAGCCGGGCGCAGGTGCTGTGGCTGGTGATCCTGCCCGGCGCGCTGCCGGAAATCCTCACCGGCCTGCGCATTGGGCTCGGCGTGGGTTGGTCGACGCTGGTGGCCGCGGAGCTGATTGCCGCCACCCGCGGGTTAGGTTTTATGGTGCAGTCCGCCGGTGAGTTCCTCGCCACCGACGTGGTGCTGGCCGGGATCGCGGTGATTGCCATCATCGCCTTTTTACTGGAACTGGGGCTGCGCGCGCTGCAGCGTCGCCTGACGCCCTGGCATGGAGAAGTACAATGAGCGAACGTTTAAGCATTACCCCGCTGGGGCCGTATATTGGCGCGCAGGTATCCGGCGTCGATATTACCCGCCCGCTGAGCGACAACCAGTTTGAGCAGCTGTATCACGCGGTGCTGCGTCACCAGGTGGTGTTCCTGCGCGAGCAGAATATCACTCCCGAACAGCAGCGGGATCTCGCCCTGCGCTTTGGCGA
This sequence comes from Klebsiella sp. GW_Kp181, assembly GCF_040062315.1. NCBI lineage: Bacteria > Pseudomonadati > Pseudomonadota > Gammaproteobacteria > Enterobacterales > Enterobacteriaceae > Klebsiella > Klebsiella sp. GW_Kp181. The sequence goes on along the minus strand of NZ_JBEAFR010000001.1, from coordinate 299,484 downwards.
CCTGCATATTCATCCGGTCTATCCGCACGCGCCCGGCGTCGATGAGATTATCGTGCTTGATACTCACGACGCTAACCCGCCGGATAACGATAACTGGCACACCGATGTCACCTTCATTGAGACGCCGCCCGCCGGGGCGATCCTCGCGGCAAAAGAGCTGCCGTCAACCGGCGGCGACACCCTGTGGACCAGCGGCATTGCGGCCTATGAGGCGCTCTCCGGGCCTTTACGCCAGCTGTTAAGCGGCCTGCACGCGGAGCATGATTTCCGCAAATCGTTTCAGGAGTATAAATATCGTAAAAGCGAAGAGGAGCATCAGCGCTGGCTGGAGGCGGTCGCGAAAAATCCGCCGCTGCTTCATCCGGTAGTGCGCACCCATCCGGTGACCGGTAAACAGGCGCTGTTTGTCAATGAGGGCTTTACCACCCGCATCGTTGACGTCACGGAGAAAGAGAGCGAGGCGCTGCTCGGCTTCCTGTTTGCTCACGTCACTAAACCGGACTTTCAGGTGCGCTGGCGCTGGCAGCCGAACGACGTGGCGATTTGGGATAACCGCGTCACCCAGCACTACGCCAACGCCGATTACCTGCCGCAGCGGCGCATTATGCACCGGGCGACGATTCTCGGGGACAAGCCGTATTACCGGGCTGGTTAATTTCTATAGCCCGGCTAAGGCGTCAGCCGCGAGCCGAGGAGGAAAGTGGACGCTGCATTGTGCGCTGTTTCCCGGAGGCGGCGCTTAACGCGCCTTGTCCGGGCTACCGCTCCGCAGAACGCGGTTAACCCGTAGCCCGGCTAAGGCGCAATGTGCCACAAGCCGGGAAACAACCTACGATAAACGCCCCGCAGCATAGTACGCGTGTAGCGCGTGTAGCCCGGACAGGCGCAACGCGCCGCCTCCGGGAAAAGGCTTTTATGCCGATTTTTGCGCGTCCAGATGTACCCCAATATAGCGCTGATAGCGGTTGGCCTTCAGATAGGTCAAATCTACCAGCACCAGCCCATCCACGCAGTTGTTGAAATCCGGGTCGCTGCCGAAATCGATAAACTGCACGCCGCCTGGCTCGCAGACTTCCGAGTACTGCTTATACAGCGGCGGGATCGCGCAACCGAGGTTGCCGAGCAGGGACTTTAGCTGCGCCAGGTCGTCGTTGTAATCTTCTCCGCCAAACTGGGCCAGAACATCGGGCAGCGAGGCCGGATAAGGACGCCGTGACTCTGCCAGCGGATGCGTCGCCGGGAACCACAGCCGATAAAAAGCCACCAGCAGATCGCGCGCCGACGGCGGCAGCCCGCCGGAAATCGACACCGGGCCGAACAGATAGCGATAGTGCGGATAGCGCGCCAGATACGCGCCAATGCCGGACCACAGGTAGTCCAGCCCGCGGCGGCCCCAGTAACGCGGCTGGATAAAACTGCGACCCAGTTCAATGCCGTGTTGCAGAATATCGTCCATGCGCGCGTCGTAATGAAACAGGCTGTAGCTGTAGATGCCGTTCAGGCCGCGCTTTTCCAGCTGTATTGCGGTTGGCATAAAACGGTAAGCGCCGACGATCTCAAGATCTTCCTCATCCCACAGAATCAGCTGCAGATAGTCGTCGTCATAAACGTCAACGTCGCGACGTTTGCCGCTGCCTTCCCCCACCGCGCGGAAGGCGATTTCCCGCAGACGGCCCAGCTCGCGCAGTATCGGCGCATCTTCCTGGTCGCGGCGCTGCCAGAGATAGATGACTTTACCATCCGCCGTGCGCCCCAGCGTTTCAGCCTTCCCCAGCTCGCGCTTGAGCAGGGCGCGGTCTTCGGGACGGGCGATAGCGCTTTCGGTTTTGAATATACCCGGCAGCCCTTTGCCGAGTAGCTCCAGGTGGCGATAGCAGCGCTCGGTCAGTTCCCGAGAAGAGCTTTGCGGATTGAACCAGTTTGACCAGGTTATCTGTTGACCAATATTCACCGGCAGGCTGCTGTTGCGGCGACGGAACATTTGCTGCATCAGCAGCAGTAACGGCAGATTCTCGGACATCAGGGTACTGGCGTAAAACAGTGCGCTGTTGCGCGCGCGGATCCACGCTGGTAGCAGCGGGGCGCGGTATTTCGCCGCCAGCTTAATAAATCCGGAGTGCCATTTTTTATCACGAATACCGCGCCGGGTGAGGCGTGAAACTTCGCCGGCCGGGAAGAAAATCAGCACGCCGCCGTTTTGCAACTGCTGGTCCATCTGCTGCAACGCCGCTTTGGCGGTGCGGCCATTGATATTATCGACCGGAATAAACAGCGAGCTCAGCGGTTCAAGGTGAGTCAGCATGCGGTTGGTGACCACTTTGACGTCGCGGCGCACGCGGGACACCGCGTAGAGCAGGGCCAGGCCGTCAAGCGTACCGGTGGGGTGGTTGGCGATGATGACCAGCGGACCATGTTCGGGGATTTGTTCGAGATCGTGCGCCGGGATAGCGCAGCGGATATTAAGATGTTCGAGCACCTGTTCGACCGTATCCAGTCCTTTCAGGTGATGATGACGCGCGGCAAACTGCTGAAACTCTTCCTCATGCAGGAGCTTTTTCAGCACCTTTTTCTGCCAGAGCGCTGGCTTTGCCTGAGGCCACAGGTCATCGATGACATTGTCGAGACTAAACATAGCGGCACCTCCTCCGTCCTGCCCAGACAGTAGAAGGCGCAGATGTCGCTCAGATTACAGTTGAGTGAAGATTTGGGATTGGCGGGAGCGGGTAGCCCGGACAGGCGCGCAGCGCCGCCTCCGGGAAGGCCACAGGTGAAAAGTTGCGAACGCTTTTCCAGATTGATCTCCGGTTTCTTGCCTTTCGGTCTCCCCCTCTTTTAACCTGGGGAACAGGCAAATATCTTCGGCAGGGAGCATCCGATGGTCGATTATCGTCGTTATTACCTCAAGGGTGGGAGCTGGTTTTTCACCGTCAATTTACACGACAGAGAGAGTCGATTTCTGGTTCAGCATATTGATGCGTTACGACAGGCGGTGGCAATAGTCCACAAACAGAAACCTTTTCATATTGATGCCTGGGTGGTGCTCCCCGAACACCTTCATTGCATCTGGACCTTACCTGACAACGACAGCGATTTTCCATCGCGCTGGAGAGCAATTAAAAAGCATTTTTCAGGTTTAACAGGCGCGCATAACGTGTGGCAACCGAGATATTGGGAACACGCCATTCGCAACCAGAAGGATTACCGAAGCCATGTTGATTATATTTATATCAATCCGATTAAGCACGGGTGGGTAAGGTAGGTACGGGATTGGCCCTATTCAACCTTTCATCGCGATGTAAGCCGTAGTTTGTATCCTGTTGATTGGGGTGGGGAGGTGAAGGAATTATTGTGCGGCGAGCGTTGTTAAAATGACTTCCCGGAGGCGGCGCGCTGCGCCTGTCCGGGCTACCAACCCACAGATAGCTGTGAGCCTGTAGCCCGGTCGTACACAGCCGCGACCGGGGAACGGTAATAGCCGAATTAACGCAGAATTTTCTTTTCGGCCAGATCGAGGGCGAAATAGCTGAAGATCAGATCCGCGCCGGCGCGCTTGATTGCGCCGAGACTTTCCAGCACCACTTTCTCTTCATCGATAGCGCCAGCCTGGGCGGCGAACTTAATCATCGCGTATTCACCGCTCACCTGGTACGCGCCGATCGGCAGGTTGGTGCGCTCGCGCAGATCGCGCAGGATATCAAGATAGGGACCGGCCGGTTTGACCATCAGGCAGTCGGCGCCCTGGGCTTCGTCCAGCAGCGATTCACGAATCGCTTCGCGGCGATTCATCGGGCTCATCTGATAGGTTTTACGATCGCCTTTCAGCGCGGTACCCGCGGCTTCGCGGAACGGGCCATAGAACGATGAAGCGAATTTGGTGGAGTAGGACATAATCGCCGTATCGGTAAATCCGGCGGCGTCCAGCGCCTGGCGAATAGCCTGCACCTGGCCATCCATCGCGGCGGAAGGCGCGATAAAATCCGCGCCTGCGGCAGCGGCGACCACCGCCTGCTTGCCGAGATTCTCAAGAGTTTTGTCGTTATCCACGCCGTGATCGCACAGCACGCCGCAGTGGCCGTGGGAGGTGTATTCGCAGAAACAGGTGTCGGACATGACGATCATCTCCGGCACCGCCTCTTTACAGATGCGGGACATGCGCGCCACCAGGCCGTTTTCGTTCCAGGTATCGCTGCCAACGGCATCGGTATGATGGGAAATGCCGAAGGTCATCACCGAACGGATGCCGGCGTTGGCAATGCGCTCGATTTCGCGCGCCAGGTGTTTTTCCGGAATACGCATCACGCCGGGCATGGCTTCAATGGCCGTGTAATCGTCGATTTCTTCTTCAACAAAGATCGGCAACACCAGGTCGTTCAAACTCAGTGTTGTCTCTTCAAACATGGCACGTAGCGAAGCGGACTTGCGCAGGCGGCGTGGGCGAGTGATTAAATCTGTCATGGTTTGCCTGATTTTGTGAAATGAAAAAAGTGAGTTTACCTCAATTGGCGGCGGGATGTTTCGCCAAAACGATCCTTATCAATCGTCGGCAAAACATCCCCACAGGTTACTGGCTGGCGGTCTCAATCCCGGTGCGGACGCCGCTTAATTCACTGACCAGCTCGTTGATCCCGTCGCTCATGTTGTTGAAACGCGTCAATGAAGAACGGGTGACCACCACGAAGGCGCCGACGTTGGCCTGCGGGTTCATCGCCATGTAAGTAATAAAGCCGCCGCCGCCGCCGGTCTTCTGAATAATGCCCGGCTGGCCGTTTTTCGGCTTCATGTAGACCCAGCCGAGGCCCAGCGCATCGGCTTTACCCGGCACGTCCATACCGATCACCTTCGTCAGCTGGCTGCGTTGATATATCAGCGTTTGCATCCGGTCCGCCTGCTGCCCACGGGCGAAGAAATCGGAAGAGAGGAACTGCTGCATCCAGCGCATCATATCGCCCGGCGTGGAATAGACGCCGCCGCTGCCGATGGCCGCCAGAGTGTTGTTGCACGGGCTGGCTCCTTTCTCGGGAATCATCAGGCGCCGGCACTGATCCGGCGAAGGCGTAAAGGTGGTGTCTTTCATCCCCAGCGGACGGGTAATCTGCTCTTCAAACAGCTGTGGATAAGGCTTGCCCGCAGCGGTAGAGAGCGCATCGGCGAGTAAATCGAATGCCAGATTGGAGTAGGCGGCCTGGGTGCCAGGAGCGGTTTTCAGCGTTGCGGTGGATAACCAGTTCCAGCGCTGCTGGCGAGTTGGCCAGACAAATACCGGCCGGTGCGCCGCGCCGCCGGGCTGCTCGCGCGGCAGGGCACTGGTATGGGTCGCCAGATTCACCAGCGTGATAGGCGCCCCCTGGTAAGTCGGCACCCGCGCACCCGGCGGAGCATATTTGCTTAGCGGATCGTTGAGCTTAACCACGCCCTGATCGAGAAGTTTGACCAGCATTTCGCTGGTCATCAATTTGCTGATAGAGGCAATGCGGATCACCGAATCGAGCTGCGGGTGCTCATTATTGCCCGGGCGCGTCTCGCCGAAGCTGCGGAATACGCGCTGGTTTCCGTCGATAACCACCAGCGCCATACCGACTGCGCCGCTGCCGTAGTAGATATGGTTAGCGTAACGATCGACCACATCAGCGGCGAATTCCGGGTCGACGCTCGGCTGTGCGGCCTGGACCGATGTCAACGACGCCGCGCACAGCGCAGCAAAAATGAGCAGACTACGTTTCAACGGGAGCATCCATCATGATGAAGAAAAAATATAGAGCGTATTTATACTACGAAGCGCCGCCGTGCAAAGCGCTAATAGCACGATTCTGTGCGGAAAAACGTAACCTGGCGTAAAAAATCCTTTTTTTGCTTTCGGATAGCGGCATTCACCTGCGGGCGCGTATGATGATCGTTTTGGCTAAAGAGGGGTGGCAAGAGAAGATGGCGGCGAAACGGGTAGTGATGGTAGTGGATATGCAAAACGGCGTTTTCGCGACGCCGCGAGTTGAGCGCGAGCGCTGCGCGGCGCAAATTAACCGCCTGATTAACGCTGCGGACACCGTAATTTTCATTCAGCACTGCGAAGCGGGCGGCCTCGAAGAGGGGAGCGAAGGTTTTGCTTTGCTCCCCGAGCTGATCCAACCCGCAGGCTCCCTATACGTGACTAAGACCGCCTGCGACGCCTTTTACCGTACCCGTCTGGAAGAGGTGCTGCGCCAACATCACATCACGCAGTTTGTGATTTGCGGCTGCGCCACCGACTACTGCGTGGATACCACCATCAAAAACGGCGCCAGCCGGGGCTACGCGATTACCGTCGCGGAAGATGCCCACACTACCGCCAACCGTCCAGCGGCGCCGGCCGTCACGCTGATCGCCCACTACAACGATGTGTGGCGTTCACTGACCGTTCCCGGCAATCCTTTACAGGTGAAACCGACAGAAACAATTCTTAGCGGATGGCAGGCGAACTAAGCTGCTGATATCCGGTCTCATCATCCGCCCACTTTGCTTCGCTGCGACGGCTTTGCGGCGGGCGCTTTTGTGGTACACAGCACAGCAAAACGAAAAAGAAGTTAGCAGGAGAGCAAGATGTTTAAATCCTTTTTCCCCAAACCGGGGCCGTTTTTTATTTCTGCCTTTATCTGGTCGCTGCTGGCGGTGATCTTTTGGCAGGCGGGCGGCGGCGACTGGCTGCTGCGGGTCACCGGCGCATCGCAGGATGTGGCGATTAGCGCGGCGCGCTTCTGGTCCCTCAACTACCTGGTGTTCTACGCCTTCTACATATTCTGCGTGGGCGTTTTCGCCCTTTTCTGGTTTATTTACAGCCCGCACCGCTGGCAGTACTGGTCGATCCTCGGTACCTCGCTGATTATTTTCGTTACCTGGTTTCTGGTCGAGGTTGGGGTGGCCATTAACGCCTGGTATGCTCCGTTCTACGATCTTATCCAGGCCGCGCTAGCAACGCCGCACAAGGTCAGCATTAACCAGTTCTATCATGAAATTGGCATCTTCCTCGGCATTGCGCTAATCGCAGTGGTGATCGGCGTGATGAACAACTTCTTCGTCAGCCACTACGTCTTCCGCTGGCGTACCGCGATGAACGAACACTATATGGCGCACTGGCAGCATTTGCGCCATATCGAAGGCGCCGCGCAGCGCGTGCAGGAAGATACCATGCGCTTTGCTTCCACGCTGGAGAGCATGGGCGTCAGCTTCCTTAACGCGGTGATGACCCTTATCGCCTTCCTGCCGGTGCTGGTAACGCTCTCCGCGCACGTCCCGGATTTACCGATTGTCGGTCATCTGCCTTACGGCCTGGTGATTGCCGCCATCGTCTGGTCGTTAATGGGTACCGGCCTGCTGGCGGTCGTTGGGATCAAGCTGCCCGGCCTGGAGTTCAAAAACCAGCGCGTTGAGGCCGCCTATCGTAAAGAGCTGGTTTACGGCGAAGATGACGCTAACCGCGCGACGCCGCCGACGGTGCGTGAACTCTTTGGCGCCGTGCGCCGCAACTATTTCCGCCTCTATTTCCACTATATGTATTTCAATATCGCCCGTATTCTGTATCTGCAGGTGGATAACGTTTTCGGTTTGTTCCTGCTGTTTCCGTCGATTGTTGCCGGTACGATTACGCTGGGCCTGATGACTCAGATAACCAACGTCTTTGGCCAGGTTCGCGGTTCGTTCCAGTACCTGATCAGCTCATGGACTACACTGGTTGAGCTGATGTCTATCTACAAACGTCTGCGCAGCTTCGAGCGCGAGCTGGATGGCAAAGAGCTGCAGACCGTGACGCAAACATTAAGTTAATCAACGCAAGGATGAACCATGCCGGTAGCGCAATCCAGAATCACTTCTCTCACCCTGACGCTACTGGCAGGGATTGTCCTCAGCGCCTGCTCCAGCAAACCGGAGCCGGAGCTGAAAAAGGGCGAAAAGGCGATTGATGTCGCCGCGGTAGTGCGGCAGAAAATGCCCGCCAGCGTGAAGGATCGCGAAGCCTGGGCGCAGGCCATCGCCAAAACCTTTGCCAGTCAGAAGCTGGCGCCGACGGAAGAGAACGTCTGTTCGGTGCTGGCGGTGGCGCAGCAGGAATCCAACTATCAATCTGACCCGGCGGTGCCGGGGCTGAATAAAATCGCCTGGCAGGAGATAGACCGCCGGGCGGAAAAAATGCACATTCCGGTTTTTCTGGTACATACCGCGCTGAAAATTAAATCACCCAACGGCAAAAGCTATAGCGAACGTCTGGATAGCGTGAAAACCGAAAAGCAGCTGAGCGCGATTTTCGATGATTTTATCGGCATGGTGCCGATGGGACAGAAGCTGTTCGGCTCGTTGAACCCGGTGCATACCGGCGGCCCGATGCAGGTCAGCATTGCTTTCGCCGAGCAGCACACTGACGGCTATCCGTGGAAAATCGACGGTACCGTGCGCCAGGAGGTGTTCAGTCTGCGCGGCGGTCTGTGGTTTGGCACCTATCATCTGCTGAACTATCCGGCGAACTACAGCGTACCGCTGTACCGTTTTGCTGATTTTAACGCCGGATGGTACGCCAGCCGCAATGCCGCCTTCCAGAATGCCGTCTCTAAAGCAACGGGCGTGAAGCTGGCGCTGGATGGCGACTTAATTCGCTACGACAGCGACGAGGCGGGAACCACCGAACTGGCGGTGCGCCGCTTATCCTCCCAGCTGGCGATGAGCGATGACGAGATCCATCGTCAGTTAAAGAAAGGTGACACGCTGGCGTTTGAAGAGAGCGATCTTTATAAACAGGTATTTCGCATCGCCGATAAGAAAGCCGGTAAAACGCTTCCGCGGGAAGTCCTGCCGGGTATACAGCTTGAGAGCCCCAAAATCACCCGTAATCTGACCACCGCCTGGTTTGCCAAACGCGTTGACGACCGACGGGCCAGCTGTATGGCGCGCCGCTAACGGCGGCTGCGCCAGCGGAAAATCAGCCCTGATATGCCAATTAACAGGCTGGCCGCCACGAAGGGAATCAGGCCAAACAGGGTGCCGACCAGCAGGCCAATTTCGACCCGGGGGCGGCTACTGTCCTGCATCTGAATCAAGTGCTCAAGAACGCCCGGCGCGTGGATTAACATGCTCAGCATTTGCGCGCCGGCCCAGAAGCAAAACAGCACAAACAGAGCATAGGCGATGTTGCTGCTGGTAATAGCGCTCCTCTTTTTGCCGCCGTTGACGGTCTTTGCAAAGGTGAACTCAGCCATATTGACCTCCGGACTTCGCTTTCTTGCCGATTTTTTACTTCGGCTACATACGAGTCATTCTGGCAACCCCGGGGGGATTCCAGTATCAGATTGCTGGTAATTTCCGCCCAGGAATATTCCTGATTTCATCGGCTTGTGAGTTTGCTACAAATTTGTGAAATTTAGACCGCTATCGCAATGTGCGACAATTCTCCACGCGGCTGCAGACCGGCGGTGATGGCTATGCGAAGATGCTTTTTTTGTTGTCGGAGTGGTTATGAAACTCACTGAAAAAATCCGCCGCGACTGGCACTACTATGCGGTTGCCCTGGGGTTAATTTTTATTATGAATGGCGTAGTCGGGCTGCTGGGGTATGAAACCGAAGGCTGGCGTTCATACGCGGTTGGGCTGGTGACGTGGGTGATTAGCTTCTGGATCGCCGGTTTTATTATTCGCCGCCGTCCGCCAGAGGAAGCGTAAAGCGGAGGTGGTGAACCCGTAGCCCGGGCAGGCGCTTGCGCCGCCCCCGGGGAGATAACCTGAAGCCGTGTTGGATGTGGTTTCCCGGAGGCGATGCTGCGCATCTGTCCGGGCTACCGGCCCGGTAAGGCACCAGCCGCCACCGGGCGATACCTTGATTAATTCATCGATGTTTTCAGCGCCCGATCGGCGGCGTGACGCTCCAGCGCCAGTTCAATCAGGCGGCTAATCAGGCTGGTGTAATCCAGGCCGCTGGCCTGCCATAGCTTCGGATACATGCTGATGTTGGTGAAACCCGGCAGCGTATTGATTTCGTTAATCACCACGTCGTTATCGGCGGTCAGGAACACATCGACGCGCGCCATGCCGCTGCAGCCGAGGGTCTGATAGGCACGAACGGCGATCTCGCGAATTTTATCGTTTACATCGCTGTCGATGGCCGCCGGAACCACCACTTTCGCGCCCTGATCGTCAATGTACTTGGTGTCATAGGCGTAGAATTCGCTGTTGAGGACGATTTCACCGCAGGTGCTGGCCTCGGGATTATCGTTGCCCAATACCGCGCACTCGATCTCACGCCCTTTAATCCCCTGTTCGACCACCACTTTATGGTCAAATTCGAAGGCCAGGGCGACGGCCTGCTGATACTGCTCTTCGCTGTTGACCTTGCTGACGCCCACCGAGGAGCCCTGGTTCGCCGGTTTAACAAACAGCGGCAGGCCCAGCTTCGCCTGCACCTCGGCAAAGCTTACCTGATTCCTGTTAGCGCGGGTCAGGGTAATAAAAGGGGCAATCGACAGCCCGGCATCGCGCAGCAGACGTTTGGTGACGTCTTTGTCCATGCAGGCGGCGGAGCCGAGGACGTCGGAGCCGACGAAGGGCAGGTTAGCCATCCGCAGCATACCCTGCAGAGAACCATCTTCGCCAAGAGTGCCGTGAACGATCGGGAAGATGACGTCGATGGCCGCCAGCGGCTGGCCGCTATCGGCGTTAATCAGCTGCTGCGCCTCGCGTCCGGGAATCTGCGCCAGCGTAATATCGGACGGGCGCAGGGCAATATGGGCAGGATCCTGCGGATTGAGCAGATAGTTACTGGCGTCGTTAATATGCCATTGCCCCTGCTTATCAATCCCCAGCAAAACTACGTCGAAGCGCGTTTTATCGATCGCTTCCACGATATTTTTCGCTGACTGAAGCGACACTTCATGTTCTGCCGACTTACCGCCGAAAACGATCCCAACCCTCATCTTAGCCATTTCAACTTCCATCATGATTACATCAAAGGGCATAACATAGCATGTGAAAGAGCCCCCTGGCTGCCATAATATTCACCGGGTAAAGCATTGGGAGGCGGCGCGTGAAAGGAAAAGGTCTTATCGTTCTGTTGGCGCTGCTGGCGGCCGGATATTACGGCTATCGTTATCTTCCCGCACAGTACAATCCATTCGCGCCGCTGCGCCTGGAAGACCCCCCGGGACTCCTCAGCCACTATAAACTGCGGCGATTAACGCCCGCCGAGTGCGCTGGCCTGCTTGAGGAGGCCAACCGGCGGAAGCTCATTTCCAGCCAGCCGGTGGCCGATAGCGGAGGAGCGTGTCCTCTGCAGAATGTGGTTCGGGTGCGTGATTTTGGCACGGTGAAGCTCAGCAGCAGCTTTCTTGCCAGTTGTCCGCTGGCGTTGAGCAGCGCGCTATATCTGCAACAGCAGGCGAAACCGTTGACTCGCCAGATGCTGGGGCAAGAGCTCCGCCAGATTGACCATTTTGGCAGCTATGCCTGCCGTAATATTTACCATCGCCAGAACGCGCGGCGCAGTGAGCACGCTACCGCGGAGGCGCTGGATGTCAGCGGCTTTCGTCTGTCCGATGGCCGACGCGTCAGCGTGCTGAAAGGATGGCCTGATGCGCAGTATCACCCCTGGCTGCAGGCGTTACTGGCCGGCGGTTGCCGCTATTACGGCAACGCTTTAGGGCCGGACTATAACGCGGCCCATGCCAACCATTTTCACTTCGGGATGCGCGGCCAGGGTTTCTGTTTCTAAGCATAACTCACTGTACACCACGATTTTCACCACGAAATCATTCACAACAGGGCTATATGGTGTCATAAAACACTAAACTCACCTCTGGCGCATCTCTGGTAGTACGGCGGATCGGGGAAATTGCTAAGCTAGGTAATAATTGCCAAAAAATTAATGAATACGCGTAGTTATGGAATCCTGGAAGGTTAATCTTATCTCCGTCTGGTTTGGCTGTTTTTTTACCGGACTGGCTATCAGCCAAATTCTCCCCTTTTTGCCGCTGTACGTTTCTCAACTCGGCGTAACCTCGCACGAAGCGTTATCCATGTGGTCTGGGCTGACCTTCAGCGTCACCTTTCTGGTGTCAGCGATCGTCTCGCCGATGTGGGGCAGCCTGGCCGACCGCAAAGGGCGCAAGCTAATGCTGCTGCGCGCCTCGCTGGGGATGGCCATCGCCATTTTACTCCAGGCCTTTGCCACCAACGTCTGGCAACTGTTTATCCTGCGTGCGGTGATGGGGCTGACCTCCGGCTATATTCCTAACGCTATGGCGCTGGTGGCGTCTCAGGTTCCGCGCGAGCGTAGCGGCTGGGCGCTGAGTACACTTTCAACGGCGCAAATCAGCGGCGTGATCGGTGGGCCGCTGCTCGGCGGTTTCCTGGCTGACCATGTCGGTTTGCGCGCGGTCTTTATCATCACTGCTGTTTTACTGACCGTGAGTTTCCTGGTGACGCTGTTTCTGATCAAAGAGGGCGTCCGCCCGCAGATGAGTAAGGCGGAGCGGCTGAGCGGTAAGGCGGTGTTTGCCTCGCTGCCTTATCCGGGTCTGGTAATCAGCCTGTTTTTCACCACCCTGGTGATCCAACTGTGCAATGGTTCAATTGGCCCGATTCTGGCGCTCTTTATTAAGTCGATGGCGCCGGATAGCAATAACATCGCCTTTCTTGCCGGCATGATCGCCGCCGTACCGGGCGTGTCGGCGCTGATTTCGGCTCCCCGTCTGGGGAAACTGGGTGACAGGATCGGCACCTCGCGGATCCTGCTGGCGACGCTATGCTGCGCGGTGGTGATGTTCTTTGCCATGTCGTTCGTCACAACCCCATTCCAGCTTGGTGTGCTGCGTTTTCTGCTCGGTTTTGCCGATGGGGCAATGCTGCCGGCGGTGCAAACGCTTCTGCTGAAATACTGCAGCGACAGCGTGACCGGGCGGATTTTTGGTTATAACCAGTCGTTTATGTATCTTGGCAACGTAGCCGGTCCGTTAATCGGCGCATCGGTCTCGGCCATGGCCGGCTTCCGCTGGGTGTTTATCGCGACGGCGGTTATTGTCCTGATCAATATCTGGCAGCTGGCCATCATGCTGCGTCGCAGCCGTCGTACAACGGCTTAATCCCTTCTCTTCTCCTTCGCCGGTATTGACATCACAGCGTCAATGCCGGTCGCCGACCGCCTTCAGCTTCAAATGTATTACCGATCACAAAACGATCATTTTCTCCTCTCATCCTCTTCTATTATTAACTGTTACGCGTATACAGTTACGCGTAACAGTTATCTAAAAAAGAGGTTTTATGCGAAATTTATTCGATTTGACAGGGAAGCGCGCGCTGATCACCGGGTCTGCTCAGGGGATAGGCAATTTGCTGGCCGGCGGCCTTGCGGAGTATGGGGCAGAAATCATCATCAACGATCGGACTCAGGCCCGCGCGGACCAGGCGGCGCAGGCGCTGGTGGCGCAGGGCTTCCGCGCGGTAGGGTACGCATTTGATGTCACTCAGGCGACGCAGGTCGAGCAGGCGATAGCCCGCATCGAAGCGGAGGTCGGCGCCATTGATATTTTAATTAATAACGCCGGGATTCAACGACGTTTCCCTTTTACCGAGTTTCCGGAGGAGGAGTGGGATAACGTTATTGAGGTCAACCAGAAGGGCGTTTTCCTGGTTTCGCAGCAGGTGGCGAAATATATGATCGGCCGCCGCGCCGGGAAGATAATTAATATTTGCTCAATGCAGAGCGAGCTGGGGCGTAAAACCATTACGCCTTATGCGGCCTCGAAAGGGGCAGTTAAAATGCTGACCCGCGGCATGTGCGTTGAGCTGGCGGAATACAATATTCAGGTTAACGGTATCGCACCGGGATATTTTGCCACCGAGATGACCACCGCCCTGGTCAACGATGAGGCGTTTTCCGCCTGGCTGTATCAGCGCACCCCGGCGGCACGCTGGGGCAAACCGGAAGAATTGATTGGCGCCGCGGTGTATCTGGCTTCTTCAGCGGCAAACTTTGTTAACGGTCATTTGTTATTCGTGGATGGCGGGATGCTTGCCGCCGTCTGAATCACTTCACGTCCTTCGAACCGCATGCGCGCACGCACTGCCTGAAGGACGGATTATTAAACCCGTGTGATGGTATTCAACACCTGAGGATGGCTTATGCAAATGCTCGCGAAATTACCCGTGCGTCGCTGGTGGTATTTAATGCCGATTATATTTATTACCTATAGTCTGGCCTACCTTGACCGCGCAAATTATGGTTTTGCCGCTGCGGCGGGAATTGAAAGTGATTTAGGGATTACGAAAGGAACGGCATCGCTTATTGGCGCACTATTTTTTCTCGGCTATTTCTTTTTCCAGGTGCCCGGTGCGATATATGCGGTAAAACGCAGCGTGCGAAAAATGATTTTCTTCAGTCTTATTTTATGGGGATTTTGCGCGGCGGCGACCGGGTTCGTCAGCAATATTCCGATGCTGATGGCGATTCGCTTTACGCTGGGCGTGGTCGAGGCGGCGGTGATGCCGGCAATGCTGATTTATATCAGTAACTGGTTTACCAAAACCGAACGTTCACGCGCCAATACTTTCCTGATCCTCGGAAATCCGGTGACGGTGCTGTGGATGTCGATCGTTTCGGGCTACCTCATTCAGGCGTGGGGCTGGCGCGAGATGTTTATTATCGAAGGCATTCCGGCGGTGCTGTGGGCGGTATGCTGGTGGATTCTGGTGCGCGATAAACCGTCCGAGGTTTCCTGGCTGAATGAGCAGGAAAAAGAGACCCTGCAGAAGGTGATGGACAGCGAGCAGAGTCATATCAAGCCAGTGCGCAACTACGGTGAAGCGCTGCGCTCGCGCAATGTCATTATGCTCTGCGCGGTCCATGCGCTGTGGAGCATCGGTGTGTACGGCTTCATGATGTGGATGCCGTCAATTCTGAAAAACGCCGCGCAGATGGATATCGTGGCGGTGGGCTGGCTGGCGGCGGTGCCGTACCTGGCGGCAATCATCCTGATGCTGACGGTTTCCTGGCTGTCGGATAAGTTTCAGAATCGAAAGCTGTTTATTTGGCCATTATTACTGATTGCCGCTATCGCTTTCTTTGGTTCGTGGATGGTGGGCAACCAGGCGTTCTGGCTCTCTTACCTGCTGCTGGTGATTGCCGCGGCGTGCATGTACGCGCCCTATGGCCCGTTCTTCGCGCTCATTCCTGAACTGTTGCCGCGTAACGTCTCCGGGGTATCGATGGGCCTGATCAACAGCTTCGGCGCGCTCGGCGCTTTCCTTGGAGCGTGGCTGGTGGGGTATCTGAACGGTATTACCGGCGGACCGGGGGTATCCTATACCTTTATGGCTATCGCGCTGTTGTCCTCCGTCGTGCTGATGTACAACGTGCGCGCTAACCCACAACCCGCCACCTCCTCGGTGACGGCAAAAAAGGTCGCCGGTTAACATAAACCGCCGCTGCTGTGGTAAGGTTCTCTGCAAGGACATAAGTCGTTTGTCGTAGAGAACCTGATGAAAAACAACCGGATGACATTGCAGGATATCGCCAACCTGGCGGGGTTGAATAAAATGACGGTCAGTCGTTATTTACGCGACCCCGGTCAGGTTTCCCAGCGCAGCCGTGAGCTGATTTCGAAGGTCATGGAAGAGAACAACTATATTCCTAATCGGGCGCCGGAAATCCTGCTTAATGCCCGCAGCAAAACGATTGGCGTGCTCATTCCCTCTTTTCGCAATCAGATTTTTGCCGATGTGCTGGCCGGAATCGAATCCGTCACTTCCGCTCACCAGTACCAGACCCTGATTGCCAACTACGAATACGATCCGCAGCGTGAAGAGCGCGAGGTGCTTAACCTGCTCTCTTATAACATTGACGGGCTGATTTTGACCGGAAAACAGCATAGCGATCGCATGGTGCAATACGTCCGCGCCAGCGGTATTCCTGTTGCTGAACTGATGGATTTTGGCGGTCAGCAACTGGATATCCAGGTAGGTTTCGATAACGAAAAGGCGGCGTGGGACATGACGAACGCCTTTCTTGAGAGCGGTAAACGGGCGATCGCCTTTTTTGGTTCAATGGACGATCCCCGCGATTTAAGCCGCTTTCACGGAACCGAACTGGCGCTGGCGGCCCACGGTTTGAAGCCCTATCATATGGCGCCGCGCACCATCTCCTCGGTTGCGCTTGGCCGGCAGATGTTTCTGCAAATGCAGCAGGTGCGGCCGGATATCGATGCAATCTTTTGTACCAACGACGATCTGGCGGTAGGCGTGCTGCTGGAGTGCCAGGCTCAGGGAAAAACCGTCCCGCAGGAGATGGCGATTGCCGGTTTTCACGGGCTGGAAATTGGCCGCGCCCGGCTGCAAAAAATCGCCAGCGTCATTACCCCACGTTATGAAATCGGTAAAACTGCGAGCGAAATACTTATTGCACGTCTGGCCGGAAAAGACGCGCCGGACAGCGTTAATCTGGCCTACCAGATATATTATGGCGATACGTTATAGTTATCGATAGAATAGCGATATTCCATTTTATTCTTATTTGTTAAATTTGGTTATGTCGCTTATTAATCCGTCATTGAGTCATTTCCTGGATGGCGGGGTGTAAAGAGCAAAACGTTTCGCTTGTTATTCATCGATGAGCCGATTCATTTTAAAAAAATAATTGTGGCAACCGACGGCTAATGTATGACATAAATAGCAGACTACGGACCTCGCATAAGGATAAAGCGCTGTGAAGAATCTCATTGCTGAGCTACTGGTAAAACTCGCCCAAAAGGAAGAAGAATCGAAGGAACTGACGGCCCAGGTCGAGGCGCTGGAAGTGGTGGTCACTGCTCTGCTGCGCCATATGGCGCAGGACGCCCAGCAGGCGCTCATCAGCGATATCGAGCAGGCGATCGACGAGGCCAGCCCCGGCCCGCTGGTCGATGACCGCGATACCCAGCTACTGCAGCAATATATAAAAAAGCTGTTACGGCATCCTCGTAGTTAGTTTCGTGACAAGGTATGGATGCTGTCATTTTACTGTCACATCGCTTTTATACAGTCTCCCTCGTTTTGTTTTTTAAAGTATTTTTTACATGGAGACGATAAAAGTGAAATTAAGCGCCCTGTTTATTGCCCTGCTACCTCTGCTGGGCTCCCCGATTATTCACGCAGAAACAACAACCGCACCGGTTCTGGAAAATCGCGCCGCCCAGGGCGATATCACCACGCCGGGCGGCGCGCGTCGTTTAAGCGGCGATCGGACCGAGGCGCTGCGCGCTTCGTTAATCAATAAACCGGCTAAAAATATTATTTTGCTGATTGGCGACGGGATGGGGGATTCTGAAATTACCGCCGCGCGAAATTATGCAGAAGGGGCGGGCGGATTTTTTAAAGGGATTGACGCGCTGCCGCTGACTGGCCAGTACACCCACTATTCGCTGGATAAGAAAACCGGCAAGCCGAATTATGTGACCGACTCCGCCGCTTCCGCTACCGCATGGACCACCGGCGTAAAAAGCTATAACGGCGCGCTGGGCGTCGATATCCATGAAAAAGATCATCAGACTATCCTTGAGCTGGCGAAAGCGGCGGGTTTAGCCACCGGTAACGTCTCAACGGCGGAACTGCAGGACGCGACGCCGGCTGCGCTGGTGGCGCACGTCACTTCGCGTAAATGCTACGGCCCGAGCGTGACCAGCGAAAAATGTGCCAGCAATGCGCTGGAAAAGGGCGGGAAAGGTTCCATTACCGAACAGCTGCTGAACGCGCGTCCCGACGTGACGCTGGGCGGCGGAGCGAAAACCTTCGCTGAAAGCGCGACGGCCGGCGAATGGCAGGGCAAAACGCTGCACGAGCAGGCGGTGGCCCGCGGCTACCAGATCGTTACCGATGCCAGCTCATTGGCCGCCATTAGCCAGGCAAATCAGGATAAACCGCTGCTCGGTCTCTTCGCGGAAGGCAATATGCCGGTGCGTTGGGAAGGCCCAAAGGCGTCTTATCACGGCAATATCGATAAGGCGGCAGTAACCTGTACTCCGAACCCGAAACGCGATGCATCGGTGCCGACGCTGGCGCAGATGACTGAAAAAGCCATCGATCTGCTGAGCAGCAATGAGAAAGGCTTCTTCCTGCAGGTGGAAGGCGCTTCCATCGATAAACAGGATCATGCGGCGAATCCGTGCGGCCAGATTGGCGAGACCGTCGATCTGGATGAAGCGGTACAGAAGGCGCTGGAATTTGCCAAAAAAGAGGGCAACACCCTGGTTATCGTCACCGCCGACCACGCTCACGCCAGCCAGATTATCCCCGCCGATACCAAAGCGCCGGGCCTGACGCAGGCGCTGAACACCAAAGATGGCTCGGTGATGGTGATGAGCTACGGCAACTCTGAAGAAGAGTCGATGGAGCATACCGGTACTCAGCTGCGTATCGCCGCCTATGGCCCGCATGCGGCTAACGTGGTGGGCTTAACCGATCAGACCGACCTGTTTTACACCATGAAAGCCGCACTTAATCTGAAATAACCGGACGCCGGTGATGAATTTTCGTTACCGGCTGGTTTTTTCTCCATCAGCGACCAGACTTACAGTGTTCCACTCATAGAGGATGGTGCGATGAAAATAACATTACTTGTGACCCTACTTTTTGGCCTGGTATTTATGACAGCGGTGAGTGCCGCGGAAAAAGAGTTGACCCCTCAGCAGCAAAAGATGAGCGTCTGCAATAAAGAAGCATCAGCGAAGTCGCTAAAAGGGGATGAGCGTAAAACGTTTATGAGCAGCTGCCTGAAGAAAGAGGGCGCGGCCCAGGACGGTAAGGGGTTAACGCCTCAGCAGCTAAAAATGCGCGAGTGCAACGGTCAGGCGACCCAGCAGTCGCTGAAAGGTGACGATCGCAGCAAATTTATGAGCGCGTGCCTGAAAAAACAGGTGTAGAAAATGAGCGGGTGAGGGATACCCCACCCGCTGTCCGATGTGGATATCAGGAACGGCTCAGCTGCTCTGATTTTTCCATGCATTTCGCCATGGCTTCGATAACGGCGGAACGGAAACCCTTCTCTTCCAGCACGCGCACGGCCTCGATCGTCGTGCCGCCCGGCGAGCACACCATATCCTTCAGCGCGCCCGGATGTTCCCCGCTTTCGAGCACCATTTTGGCCGAGCCCATCACCGCCTGGGCTGCGAATTTATATGCCTGAGCGCGCGGCATTCCGCCGAGTACGGCGGCATCAGCCATTGCTTCGATAAACATAAAGACGTAAGCCGGCGCGGAGCCGCTGACGCCTACCACCGGGTGGATCATCGGCTCAGCAATAATTTCCGCCTGGCCAAAGCAACGGAAGATGGTCAGGATATCCGCGGTCTCTTCGGCGCTAACCAGCGCGTTTGGCGTAACCGACGTCATGCCCGCATTAACCAGCGAAGGCGTATTGGGCATCGCGCGGACTATTTTACGATCGTGGCCCAGAGCGCGCGCCAGCTGGTCGAGGGTGACGCCAGCGGCAATGGAAACCACCAGAGAGTCTTTATTCAGGCTGGAGGCAACGTCGCTGAGAACTTTCACCATCACGCCCGGCTTAACGGCGCCAAAGATAATATCCGCTACCTGAGCCACTTCCTGCGCGCTTTGCGCCGCATTTATGCCGTACTGGTCGTGCAGGGCCGCCACTTTATCCGGCGACGGGGTGTAGACCCAGATTTGTCCCGGCTGAACCTGTCCGCTGGCGATCAGGCCGCCGAGAATGGCCTTGCCCATGTTGCCGCAGCCGATAAAGCCGATTTTCTTCTCCATCACCAATCCCCTTGTTTGTTTTATCGTTAGCGACATAGCTTATCATCTTGTTGCTTTCGCGGAAGGCCAAAGCAGGCGACAATACGTTATCTCTTTTTCATCGACAGGAGCCGCAATGGCTATTTGGGTTGATGCGGACGCGTGTCCGAACGTCATTAAAGATATTTTGTTCCGCGCCGCCGAGCGTACGCAAATCTCGCTGACGCTGGTCGCTAACCAGCCGCTGCGCGTCCCGCCGTCGCGCTTTATTCGCACGCTGCGCGTGGCGCAGGGTTTTGACGTGGCGGATAACGAAATCGTACGTTTATGTGAACCGGGGGATCTGGTGATTACCGCCGATATCCCGCTGGCGGCGGAAGTGCTGGCGAAGGGTGGGGCGGCGCTGAACCCGCGCGGCGAACGCTACAGTGAGGCGACGATACGCGAACGCCTCACGATGCGCGATTTTATGGAAACGATGCGGGCCAGCGGCGTGCAGACCGGCGGCCCGGATAGCTTATCCCAGCGCGATCGACAGCAGTTTGCCGCCGCGCTGGAGAAATGGCTGCTGGACGTCAAGCGCCAGCAGGGTTAAACCCAGCTGTCGTCGTCGCTGCCGAAATCATCGTTGCCAAAACCGGCGTCGAAGTCGGCATCATAGTCGTTGTTGTCGGCAAGGAACTGACTGTCATCCTGGCGGAAGGTATCGTCAGCGACGCTATTGTCCTGCGCCTGGCTGAGATCCGGCTGCGGTTTCTCTTCGATGATATTAACGATCTCCTGCGGATGCGAGCCGCTAAACATATTGGTGAGCATGTTTCCCAGCACCACCCCGCCCGCAACGCCCGCCGCCGTTTGCAGCGCACCGGCCATAAAACCGCCGCCGCTGCGGGCGCCCTGAGGCGCATAGCTCTGCTGTTGCGTCTGCGGAGCATACTGAGGCTGGACGCTGGCCTGAGGGCGACCATACTGCTCGGCCCCAGGAATGGGATCGGAACCGCGAGACTGACCGCCGCCAAACAGACCAGAGAGAAAGCCACCGCTGCTCGGCTTCGCAGCCTGCAGCTGGCTGACCTGACTTTCCAGCGCCTGGATCCGCTCGTTGAGCTGCTTGATTGCCGCTTCCTGAATCAGAATCGTTTGCGCCATATAGTAAGGGGCGAACGGTTGTTCTTTAATGTGCCCGGCAATCCGCTCCTCGGCGCTGGAATCGCGCGATGCGCTGCGGCTCTCGGCCTCTTTTAACCGGGAAAACAGTCCATCGATAAGGCGTTGCTCTTCAGATTGCATACTACATACCTCTGTCATACTGATTGATTAGCCTCAGATTCGCTCCGAAGCACGGATGTTGTAAATATGTGGCTGCGTAAAGCTGTGCAGAAATGTGTTACTGTTTACGCCAGACTGCGAACAAAAAATAACTTTTGTACAAAAGTAAAGCTGGCATAACACCACGTGCAATGATAAGTTTACATTTAAAGTCCTTTCTATTACTAAGGTGAAAGGGTTTGCAGATGGTGTGTAACGTTTATTTTACGGTTATCGTCGGGTAAGTTTGCGGTACCATTGTTTCTCTTTTCGCTTTCATTTATCCGCAAAACGCGGAACCAAGGGGTCTTCGGTAATGACACAGCTAATTTTTCTTGTCGGGCCTCGCGGCTGCGGTAAAACGACGATCGGTCATGCGCTGGCGGAAGCTCGCGGTTTCCAGTTTGCCGATACGGATCATGAGCTTCAGGAGCATGAACAACGCAGCGTGGCGACTATCGTTCAGCAGGAAGGCTGGGAACGCTTTCGCGCTCTGGAAACGCAGGCGCTGGAACGCGTCGCTCAACCCGCAACGATCATCGCTACCGGCGGCGGCATTATTCTCAGCGAATACAATCGTCAGTTTATGCGGGAAAATGGCGTCGTGATCTATCTTGAGGCCACGGTTTCTGCCCTTATTGGTCGTCTTGAAGCCTATCCGAAGGCGGAACAGCGCCCTACGCTGACCGGAAAGCCGATCCGCGATGAAGTGGGGGAGGTGCTGGCACAGAGGGAAGCGCTGTATCGGGCCGCCGCGCATCATATTATCAACGCGACCGTCCCGCCGGATGAAGTCGTTGAACAGATTATGACGACCGTCTGCGGTGAGACCTATACCAGTTAAGACTTTACCTGGGGTAAACGGATCGGCAGCGCCTATACTTTAAATCTCTTAAGGTAAAAAAAGGAAATGCTATGCCGACCAGACCTCCATATCCAAGGGAAGCGCGCGTTGTCGCTGTTGAGAAAGGCCCCGAGGGGCAAACGGTGACCTGGTACGAACTGCGCGCTGACCATCCGACGCCTGACTCGCTTATCAGTGAGCACCCTACAGAACAGGAAGCGCTGGACGCTAAACGGCGTTACGAAGATCCTGATAAGTCATAATTCCCCAATAAATGTCCGGGATTCGCTCTGAAAAAGTCGTAACCGGGCATATATCACATTTTTAATTAATTAACAGTACTAATGATTAACTAAGATACGGATTTTCAGGAGCGTTTTAAGCGCTTCTGGAATCTTTACATTCCATATTAGCCGTAACCTGCTACGCTTCACGACGGTTGATTTTGGTCACCAGGGGGCAGAAGTCGTAAATAGAAGCCTGTTTTGAAACAGCGGTTGTGACAAAGGTAAATGATATGAGTAGTGCATCGATGGCAATTTTGACCATTGGGGTGGTACCGGTGGCGGAGATGTTGCCGCTTTTAACTGAACATATCAGGGAAGATCAGATCAATCACATTAGCCTGTTAGGCAAAATGGCGCGCGAAGAGGTTATGCGCGATTACTGCGTGGAACCCGGCGATGAAGCGCTGTTAACCTTGCTCAATGATAATCAAATCGCGCAAGTCTCGCGGCAGAAAGTTGAACGTGATTTACATAGCGTCATTGCGATGCTCGATAAACAAAATTACGACCTTATTTTACTGATGAGTACCCATCCTTTTAGCGGATTTAAAGCAAATAATGCAATCCTGCTCGAGCCGCAAAGGATCATTCCGCCGCTGGTCGCGTCGATTGTTGACGGCCATCAGGTGGGAGTAATTGTTCCGGTGGAAGAGATGCTGCCGCTGCAGCGGGATAAATGGCAGGTGTTAACGCATACTCCTTTTTATGCTATCTGCAGTCCGGTTAACGGTAGTAAAGAACAGCTGCTGGCCGCGGGCAGGGAGTTGATTGAACAAGGCGCTGACGTATTAATGCTGGATTGTCTTTGTTACCACCAGCAGCATCGCGATATATTACAAAAAGCGCTGGATATTCCGGTTTTATTGTCAAATATACTGATTTCACGGCTGGCGGCAGAACTATTAGTTTAACCTGTTGTAACACGTTAATTTTACGTGACAGGGGCAAGGAGCGCCCCCTATATTGTGCCTTCAACACAAGATCATAAGGGCGAGTTTATGCTTCAAAGCAATGAATACTTTGACGGAAAAGTAAAATCCATTGGCTTCACCAGCAGCAGCACCGGTCGTGCGAGCGTGGGCGTTATGGCGGAAGGGGAATACACCTTCGGGACCGCGCAGCCGGAAGAGATGACCGTAGTCAGCGGCGCGCTGAACGTTCTTCTGCCGGGTGAAACCGAGTGGAAAGTCTATGCTGCCGGGGAAGTATTCAACGTTCCGGGGAATAGCGAGTTTAATTTGCAGGTGGCTGAGCCGACCTCTTATCTGTGCCGCTATCTGTAACGTTCGTTTCCTTCCTGCGCAGGCAGGAAGGAATTTACCCGATTAGCGCTGCGCTTCGCCGCCTAACCCTTCTACCAGATTCTGAATTAGCGCGGCCAGTTCGCCGGTCATCAGAATAAAGTCCGCGTCAAAGCGCTGAGCGAAATCTTCCCGGTCGATATCTTCATTCTGGTCCCGCAGCTCGTCGCAGAACTTCAGACGTTTAATCGAACCATCATCGCACATTAAGAACTGAATGCGCTGCTGCCAGTCGAGCGCCAGCTTGGTGACGACCTTACCGGCTTCAATGTGCACGGCGATCTCGTCGCTGACCAGATCCTGTTTTTTCGCGCGGATCACGCCGCCATCTTCCAGCATCGCTTTCAGCTCGGCTTCATCCAGCAGCTGGAAGCCCTGAGCCACGGTACCGGAACGCACCCACTCGGTCAGCGTCAGTTCGATCGGGGTTTCCAGCGCCAGCGGAACAACCGGCAGCGAGCCCAGGGTTTTACGCAGCAGCGCCAGCGTATCTTCCGCTTTTTTGGCGCTGGCGCAGTCCACCATGATCAACCCGTTGACGGTATCGATCCACATCATGGTCTGGCTGAAGCGGCTAAAGGCGCGCGGCAGCAGGGAATGAAGCACTTCATCCTTCAGCGAATCTTTTTCCGTTTTTTTCAGCTTACGGCCCTGTTCGGCTTCCAGCTTGAAGATCTTTGCTTCCAGCGCCTGTTTGATCACCGGAGACGGCAGGATCTTCTCTTCTTTACGCGCGCAGATAACTATCTGGCCATTTGCCGTATGGGTCAGCGCATCACTGTGCGAGCCCATCGGCGGAACCCAACCGGTTTTGGCCATATCCTGGCTGCCGCATGGGGTAAATGTCAGCTCGGCCAGCTGTTTTTCCATCTCCTCGGCGCGCAGGGAAATGTCGCGGCTGAGACGATAAACCATTAAATTTTTGAACCACAGCATGATAATTTCCACGGCTTTGTCGTTAAATCCAGCGGGCATGATAGCGAATTGTCGCTATGCTTGCATTGTTAATCGGGAGAGGAATTCACAGTGCGCATTGGGATTGATTTAGGCGGGACCAAAACGGAAGTCATCGCGCTGAGCGACCAGGGAGAGCAGCTATTTCGCCACCGCCTGCCTACGCCAGGGGGGGATTATCGCCAGACGATAGAGACGATAGCCTCGCTGGTCGAGATGGCCGAGCAGGCTACCGGGCAGAGCGGCACGGTCGGCGTCGGCATCCCCGGTTCGATTTCGCCTTATACCGGCGTAGTTAAAAATGCCAACTCAACGTGGCTCAACGGCCAGCCGTTTGATAAAGACCTTTGCCAGCGTCTGCAACGTGAAGTGCGTCTGGCCAACGATGCCAACTGCCTCGCGGTGTCGGAAGCGGTCGACGGCGCGGCGGCCGGGGCGCAAACGGTATTTGCAGTCATCATTGGCACCGGCTGCGGTTCAGGTGTGGCGCTTAACGGACGCGCCCATATTGGCGGCAACGGCACGGCGGGCGAGTGGGGACACAATCCGCTGCCGTGGATGGATGAGGATGAACTGCGCTATCGCGCTGAAGTACCGTGCTACTGCGGTAAACAGGGCTGTATCGAAACCTTTATCTCCGGCACCGGCTTTGCGACCGATTACCAGCGCCTGAGCGGTCAGCGGCTACAGGGCAGCGAGATTATGCAGCGCGTCGGCGAGCGGGACCCGGTAGCGGAACTGGCGCTGAGCCGCTATGAGATGCGGCTGGCGAAGTCGTTGGCTCACGTGGTCAACATTCTCGATCCGGACGTCATTGTGCTTGGCGGAGGAATGAGCAACGTTGATCGTCTCTATCAAACGGTGCCGAATCTGCTAAAACCATGGGTATTCGGCGGTGAATGCGAGACGCCGATTCGCCGGGCGGTGCACGGGGACTCCAGCGGCGTGCGCGGCGCAGCCTGGCTGTGGCCGCTGTAATCTTCAACCCGCTGCGCGGCCTGAACGGTTCAGCGGGTACCCTGCGGATTATCGGTCCGGGATCTCTTCCAGGCTGTAGTAAATCGACAGCCCCATTTTTTTGCCCTCCTCAATATCCAGATCCGCGCCGCGAGATTCGCCCGGCAGGCGTAAAATAGCGTCACAGCGGCTAATTAACCGGTGGGCGACGGGGTAGAGATACGCTTCGCTAATCTCATCGCCAATTTGCGTGGAACCCGCGGCTTTGGCTATGGGCAAAGCCAGCCATTCGCCGACGACCGGAATATGACCTTTTTTGTACACGCTTAGCGCAACCTGGGCCATGTTGTTCAGGTTCGCTTCGATTAATTCCGGACGATTCTGGGTACCGCTGCGTACCGGGCCGGCGATCAAAATAAGTAACTTTTTCATTTTTCAGGACCTTCTTGATGCGTTGCAGGAGAATGTAGGGCAATGCAGTTGCGGCCATCCTTTCCCGTAACATGCTTTGCCAGTGCGAAAGCTAAATGCACGAATTTGCACGAATTGAGCGTTTCATGAGAATGAATTGACATTTACGCGTATGAAGCTGCCTGTTAATTACCGAATTAGAAAGTAATGTTAACGTATCATGCGAATTCGTGCATAATCAAGATAAGTCGTGATTTGAGAGCTGAGAGGAGATTGATGACCCCCTGTCGGGAGGAGGTCATCAGGGATGAAAAGGATGAAGAAAGTTACTCGACGGCGAAGGTTTTATCCAGGCGGCTATAGCCCAGCCCGTTGATCTTTTTAACTTTAATTTGCACCGGAATGCGCTCTTTCATCGCCTCGACGTGGCTGATGACGCCGATAATCTTGCCGCTGGCGTTGAGCGCGTCCAGCGCATCCAGCGCGGTATCGAGGGTTTCGCTATCCAGCGTGCCGAAGCCCTCATCAAGAAACAACGAGTCTATCCGCGTCTTATGGCTCACCAGGTCGGAGAGCGCCAGCGCCAGCGCGAGGCTTACGAGGAAACTCTCGCCGCCGGAGAGGGTCCGGGTGTCGCGCACCGCGTCCGCTTGCCAGGTGTCGACCACTTCAAGCTCCAGGGCATCGCTGGCTTTACGTTGCAGCAGATAGCGACCGTGCAGGCGATTAAGCTGGTGGTTGGCCAGCCACACCAGATTATCCAGCGTCAGGCCCTGGGCAAATTTACGGAATTTATCGCCCTCCCTGGAGCCGATAAGCGAGTTCAGCCATCCCCAGTCTTCCACTTCCTGCGCAGTGCGCTCCATCTGCTGGCGTAAAGCGTGCTGACGCTGCTGGTTTTCTGCATTCTGTTTCAGCTGCTGGCGAATCTCTCCCTGACGGGCGCTGTTTTCCCGCAGCAGCGTCGTTAGCTGCTGAAGCTGTTCCTGCACCTGCTCAAGAGACTGGCTGAAGTCCATTTCCGCCGGCGGCTGCCGGCTGTGGTTATCGAGCGCTTCGCGAGCCCGCAGCGCCAGCGCCTGATTCTGCTGTAGCCTGCTCTCCAGCGTCTGTTTCAGGTTTTCGAGACGCTGGCGCGTTTCCTCATCAAGCAGCGCGTCGAGAAATGCCTGCCGGTCCGCGAAGGGGCTGGCGGCCAGCGCTGCGCTGAACTGCGCTTCGCTCTCTTTCAGCTGAGCCTGCTGCTGGCTCTCCTGCTGCCCCAGAGTTTGCCACTGGCTCTGGAGCGCGAGGCAGTCATCGTGTACCTGACGCCAGCCGTCGAGCGGTGCGGGTTCTGCTGCTAAGTCCGTTTCTGGTAAGGTCTCCAGAAGCGGGGTCAGCTGCTGGAGCTGTTCCTGCAGGGCGAGCAGTTCATTCTGTTTGGCCTGCCAGTTGCGGGTCTCTTCTTCCCGCTGCGCCAGCCAGCTCGCGGTCTGCTCTGCAGCCGGTAGGCTCAGGCTAAAGGCGCTCAGTTCGGCCGCCAGCGCGGCGCTGCGCTGCTCTTGTTCCTGCTGTAGCTGCTGAAGCTGCTGCTGGCACTCCAGCTGCTGAGCCTGCCAGGCCAGACGCTGCTGATGCTGATAGAGCCGCTGTTCATGCTCCTGCTGCGCATTTATCCAGCCCGGAATATCATCCTTTGGCGTCAGGTCGATATTTAATCCGCCGATCGTCTCCTGCCAGCGTGATGTAAGCGCTTGCTCCTGCTGCAGAAGCGATGCTTTCTCAGCCGCCTCTTTTTGCTGATGCTTAATCAGGGCGTCCAGCTCGCCGCGCACCAGGGCGCCAGCCTCCGCCAGCTGTTTAACTTCGCGCTCCAGCGCATCGCGCCGCGCCTGATTAACGCCGGGAACCAGCGCCTGATATTCGGCGACGGCCGGATGCTGCGCGGAACCGCAGAGCGGACAAGGGGTACCGGGCTGCAGGCGAGCACGCTCGGCCTCAAGACCGGCAATGCGCGCTTCCATTTCGCACAGGGCTTTCACATCGCTCAGCTGCTGATTCTTCTCTTTATAAGCCTGACGGCGCTGAGTCAGCATCGCTTCCAGTTTTTCCTGCTCCTGCTTTGTGGCCTGCCCGGCGGCGTTGAGCTGCATCAGGCGCTGGCCCAGAGGCTGAAGTTGACTATGTAGCGCTGAGAGCTGCTGGCGCAGGGCGCGAGCAGCGGCGTGCTGCGCCAGCCCGGCGCTGACCTGTTCGGCGTCCAGCGTGAGCCCGGCGGGCGGCAGGTCTGCCAGTCTGCGACGGGTTTCCGCCAGACGTTGCTGCAGGGCGGCTTGCTGCTGGGTATCGCGAGTCTGCTGCTGGAAAGCCGCCCGCCAGCCCGCCAGCGCATTGCCCAACCGCTGAAAACGGTCATGCTCTTTTAGCCATGCGGAGAGCGTTTGCTGGTGGCTCTGCAGGCGTTCAGACTGCTGGCGGGCAGCGAGGCGAATCCCCGCTCGCCGCCGCAGCCTTTCATGTAAGCGAGTATTTACTTCTTCTCTCAGGCGACGGGTTTGCGCCAGCGCGGTGGTTTGTTCCTGCTGACGCGTCCACTGTGGACGTAAGTGCTCTGCAGGCTGGGCATTCAGCAGCACGGTCAGCTGCGGCTGCGCCTGCTCCAGCGCAGATTGGGCTTCGCGTAGCGCGCTCTGCGCCTGCAGATCTTCTGCTGTCAGCTCTGCGCGGCGTACCAGCCACTGACGGGCATTTTGCAGACGGCTTTGTTCGCTAACCTTCTGTTTTTCTTCATCAGTAAGCGCTTGCAAACTTTGCTGTAGCGCCTGCTGCTGGTCGTCGCTTAGCAGCAGGACGCCGGAAGCCTGAGCCTGGATTTTCTCCAGCTCGACGCGGGCCTGCTTATGCTTTTCAAAGACCTGCGCGGAAATCTGGCCGTAAATTTCGGTACCGGTCAGCTCTTCCAGCAGCTCGGCGCGCTCTTTCGGTTTAGCATTCAGGAAGGCGGCGAACTGCCCCTGCGATAGCAGCATCGAGCGGGTGAAGCGGCCATAGTCCAGGCCGGTGAGCGAGGCGGTCATTTCCAGCTTGTCTTTGATCTTATCGGCGAGGATTTTGCCATCCTCGCAGCGCGCCAGCTCGACGCGCGGCACCTGCAGGTTGCCGTCCGGCTGGTTTCGCGCCCGGTTCTGACTCCAGAAGGCGCGATAGGCGATGCCTTTGACTTCGAACTCCACTTCCGCCAGACATTCGGCGGTGTCGCGAGTCATCAGATCGTTTTGTGATTGCGACACGCTGCTCAGGCGCGGGGTTTCGTGATAGAGCGCGAGGCAGATAGCATCCAGCAGCGTGGTTTTTCCGGCGCCGGTCGGCCCGGTAATCGCGAACAGACCGTTGCTGGCGAACGGCTCAGCGGTGAAATCAATTTTCCATTCACCTTTCAGTGAATTGAGGTTTTTCAGGCGTAAGCTGAGTATTTTCACAGGCGATCCTCACCGTTCAGGCTATGCAGCGTTTCATTAAAAAGCTGTTCCAGGCGCTGCTGCTGCGCGGCTTCCAGCGTTTCCAGCGCCAGACGGCGGGCAAAGACATCCTCCACCTGCAGTTCGCTGAGGGTCTCTCGCTGAGCGCCGGCCAGAATGCGGTTGCGCTGGGCGCGACTGCGGCGCACCAGCAGGACTTCCACCGGCAGCGTTTCGGTCTGCGCCTGAATTTTACGCTGGATATCATGCATATATTCGTCGCTGGTGATTTCGATATCCAGCCACACTGCGGGCTGCAGGGCGCTATCCTGCCATTGGTTTAGCTGCTCGCTAATGCTGGCGAAATCGCCCTTTAGCACCGCCAGCGGCTGGGTGACGGGAACGATAAGCGGCGTGACATCCGCCAGACGCCCGTGGGTAAAAGTGACCAGATTGACGCTTTTATTTTTCCCTGTTTCATCAAAGCTCAGCGGGATGGGGGAGCCGCTGTAGCGGATATGCTCGCAGCCGCCCACCACCTGCGCACGGTGAATATGGCCGAGCGCAATATAGTCGGCAGGCGGAAAACGGCTCGCCGGAAAGGCGTCCAGCGTACCGATATAGATTTCGCGCACCGCGTCGCTTTTGCTGGCGCCGACGGTGGTTAAATGGCCGCTGGCGATAATCGGTAGCGCCCGGTCGCCGCGCAGTTCGCAGGCCTGCTGGTACTGCTGCTGGTAATAGTCGCTGATGGCGCTCAGGAGCTGCTGCTGCTTTTCGCCGCTGGAGTGCCCGGCCTGGCTGGTTACCAGTTCACGCGGGCGCAGGAACGGCACCGGGCAAAAAATCGCCCCCGGCGAACCGTCGCGCAGCGGCAGAATAAAGGGGGCGTGGCCGGCATTGGCCACGACCGTGGTTTTCAGGAACGCAAGAATGTCTCGCGACTCGTTGAGGGTGGCGACCGAATCATGGTTGCCCGCCAGCACCACCAGCCGACAGCCGGTTTGCTGCAGCTGAACGACAAACCGGTTATACAGCTCGCGCGCGTAGCTCGGCGGGGAGCCGGTATCAAAAATATCGCCCGCGACAATAATGGCATCGACGTCATGTTCCTGCGCGCTGGCCAGCAGCCAGTCGAGAAACGCCTGATGTTCGGCGGCGCGACTTTTACTGTAAAAATTTTGCCCAAGATGCCAGTCAGAGGTATGAAGGATGCGCATAGTTGTTCCATAGCGTAAAAGCGAAAGCGGCATTATATACCCGTCATCCTTCAAGTTGCTTATGCGTTGGCTACCCGCGCCCACCCAGTCGCATCGTTATCTCTTTTTTGGGACTTACGCCCTTGCTGCCTTTAAGCAAGCCGAATTATTACGGGGATAAGACTGCTCTCAGGCGCGATAAGTCCGTGTCACAATTCGAAATCCGCGTTCATCCGGCGGTCATTTTTTTCATAAATCTGTCATAAATCTGACGCATAATGGCCGCGCACTTCTATACTGATGGCTAAAAAATACAGGGTAAATAATGGCGAGAAGAATTCTGGTCGTTGAAGATGAAGCTCCAATCCGCGAGATGGTTTGCTTTGTTCTGGAGCAAAACGGCTTTCAGCCTGTCGAGGCGGAAGATTTTGACAGCGCGGTTAATCAGCTCAATGAACCCTGGCCGGATTTGATCCTCCTCGACTGGATGCTGCCGGGTGGGTCGGGTCTGCAGTTTATTAAACAGCTCAAGCGTGAAGCGATGACCCGCGATATTCCCGTGGTGATGCTCACCGCCCGCGGCGAAGAGGAAGATCGCGTCCGCGGTCTGGAGACCGGCGCCGATGACTACATCACTAAGCCGTTTTCCCCGAAAGAGCTGGTGGCGCGAATTAAAGCCGTGATGCGGCGCATTTCGCCGATGGCGGTGGAAGAGGTGATTGAAATGCAGGGGCTGAGCCTCGACCCCTCTTCGCATCGGGTCATGACCGGTGAAAATCCGCTGGATATGGGGCCGACGGAGTTTAAACTATTACACTTCTTTATGACCCACCCGGAACGGGTTTATAGCCGCGAACAGCTGCTGAATCACGTCTGGGGAACCAACGTTTATGTCGAAGACAGAACGGTAGACGTGCATATTCGCCGTCTGCGCAAAGCGCTGGAACATAGCGGCCATGACCGGATGGTACAAACGGTTCGCGGTACGGGATATCGTTTCTCCGCCCGATTCTGAATGTTGACAGGAGTGTGAACCGTGCTGGAACGGCTGTCATGGAAAAGGCTGGCGCTTGAGCTTTTCTTGTGTTGTATCCCGGCCCTGATCCTCGGGGCGTTTTTAGGTCATCTGCCGTGGTTTTTATTGGCGGCAGTGACCGGTCTTCTTATCTGGCATTTCTGGAATCTGATGCGCCTGTCATGGTGGCTGTGGGTTGACCGCAGCATGACGCCTCCGCCGGGTAGCGGCAGCTGGGAGCCGCTGCTGTACGGACTGCATCAAATGCAGATGCGTAATAAAAAGCGTCGCCGTGAGCTGGGCAACCTGATTAAGCGCTTTCGCAGCGGGGCGGAGTCTCTGCCGGATGCGGTAGTGCTGACCACCGAAGAAGGCGCGATGTTCTGGTGTAACGGCCTGGCGCAGCAGATCCTGAATCTGCGCTGGCCTGACGATAACGGGCAGAACATCCTTAACCTCTTGCGCTATCCTGAATTTGCCAATTACCTGAAATACAGGGATTTTTCTAAACCGCTCAACCTGGTACTGAATAACGGTCGCCATCTGGAGATTCGCGTGATGCCCTACAGCGATAAACAGCTGCTGATGGTTGCGCGCGATGTTACGCAGATGCACCAGCTGGAAGGGGCGCGGAGAAACTTTTTCGCTAACGTCAGCCATGAGCTGCGTACGCCGCTGACGGTGCTGCAGGGGTATCTGGAGATGATGCAGGAGCAGGTGCTGGAAGGGGGGACGCGCGAAAAAGCGTTGCACACCATGCGCGAGCAAACTCAGCGAATGGAAGGCCTGGTGAAACAATTGCTGACGCTGTCGCGAATCGAAGCCGCGCCGGTCCTGGCGATGAACGATAAAATCGATGTGCCGATGATGCTGCGGGTCGTTGAGCGCGAAGCGCAAACGCTAAGCCAGCAGAAACATGCGCTGCATTTTTCGGTTGATGAATCGCTGAAAGTGCTGGGTAATGAAGAACAGCTGCGCAGTGCGATTTCCAACCTGGTGTATAACGCGGTCAATCATACGCCGCCGGGAACGGATATTACCGTAAGCTGGCAGCGAGCGCCGCACGGGGCAATGTTCAGCGTCGAAGATAACGGGCCGGGCATCGCGCCGGAACATATACCGCGCCTGACCGAGCGTTTCTATCGGGTGGATAAAGCGCGCTCGAGACAGACCGGCGGCAGCGGTCTGGGGCTGGCGATTGTCAAACATGCGGTCAGCCATCACGATAGCCGCCTCGAAATTGAGAGTACGCTGGGTAAAGGCACCCGCTTTAGCTTCCTGTTACCGGAACGTTTAATTGCCAAAAATTGAACGCCTGCATGTGGGTGTCAGCATAACTTGCCAATGACCAGCTTCGGCTGGTCATTTTCGTTTGCAGTAAAATCGAAGTTGAGTAATTAACGAACGTTAGCTGCTTTTTTGTTCGCATGATAAGCCAGATGTTTTCCATCCATCAGGTAAATAATTCTACGCATTAAAATAGAGTCAGCATAATCATCTGCTTTTGCGATCCCTCCTTGCTTTAAAACGTTATAAGCGTTTAAATTGCCCCCCTACGGTCGCAGACAGACTGTTTTTGCGTGGTAATTCAAAAAACAATTCTTTTCCACGCCGCTTTGGGAGCATATCCCGCTGAGTTTACTGACAATGGCCGCTGTATCATCCCCAGGGGAAAGGCGCGGTATTTATCCGTTTTTACAACACCACATCCACAGGCTGTAATGAATTTATGACCCATCAGTTAAAATCTCGCGACATCATTGCGTTGGGCTTTATGACCTTCGCGCTGTTCGTCGGCGCAGGCAATATTATCTTTCCTCCGATGGTTGGCTTACAGGCCGGCGAACACGTCTGGACCGCGGCTATTGGCTTTCTGATTACCGCCGTGGGTCTGCCGGTGCTAACGGTTGTGGCGCTGGCGAAAGTCGGCGGCGGCGTAGAGAGCCTGAGCACGCCGATTGGTAAAGTTGCCGGTATCCTGCTGGCGGTGGTCTGCTACCTTGCCGTTGGGCCGCTGTTTGCGACTCCGCGTACCGCCACCGTCTCTTTTGAAGTGGGGATTGCTCCGCTGACCGGCGACGGCCCGCTGCCGCTGCTGATTTACAGCGTTATCTATTTTGCCCTGGTGATCCTCGTTTCGCTCTATCCGGGCAAGCTGCTGGACACCGTCGGGAATTTCCTCGCGCCGTTGAAAATCATCGCTCTGATTATTCTCGCCGTTGCGGCGATCGTCTGGCCAGCCGGTCCGCTGAGCCACGCGATGGAAGCCTACCGTACCGCGCCATTCTCCAACGGCTTCGTCAACGGCTATCTGACCATGGACACCCTTGGGGCGATGGTCTTTGGGATCGTGATTGTCAACGCGGCGCGTTCTCGCGGCGTGACTGAAGCCCGCCTGCTGACCCGTTACACTGTCTGGGCTGGCCTGATGGCCGGCGTGGGCCTGACGCTGCTGTATCTGGCGTTGTTCCGTTTAGGTTCCGATAGCGGCACGCTGGTGGAGCAGTCCGCTAACGGCGCGGCGATTCTGCACGCTTATGTCCAGCACACCTTCGGCGGCGCGGGGAGCTTCCTGCTGGCAGCGCTGATCTTCATCGCTTGCCTGGTGACGGCGGTAGGCCTGACCTGCGCCTGTGCGGAGTTTTTTGCCCAGTATCTGCCGTTCTCCTATCGTACGCTGGTCTTTATCCTTGGCCTGTTTTCGATGGCGGTTTCCAACCTTGGCCTGAGCCACCTGATTCAGATTTCGATTCCGGTGCTGACGGCTATCTATCCGCCGTGTATCGCACTCGTGGTATTAAGCTTTACCCGTAGTTGGTGGCATAATTCGTCCCGCGTTATTGCCCCGGCAATGTTTATCAGCCTGATGTTTGGTATCATTGACGGCATTAAAGCGTCGGCGTTTGCAGAGATTTTGCCATCCTGGACCGCGCGCCTGCCGCTGGCGGAGCAAGGGCTGGCGTGGCTGATGCCAACCGCCGTGATGGTGATTCTGGCCGTTATCTGGGATCGCGCAGCAGGGCGTCAGGTGGCCTCCAGCGCGCACTAACCGACGCTTTACACAGGTGTTTAACCACGGGACTTCAGGTCCCGTGGTTTTTTGTTTTTTTGGTCATCCTCCCCGGTGCTTTGCCCCCGCGAAGGCCAGAGGAGAAAAACGGCATGGAACATGATGGAAAGTAGTAACAAGCTTAAGCGCGGGCTAAGTACCCGGCATATTCGTTTTATGGCGCTGGGGTCGGCAATCGGTACCGGCCTTTTCTATGGTTCGGCTGACGCGATTAAAATGGCGGGGCCGAGCGTTCTGTTGGCTTATATTATCGGCGGCGTCGCGGCCTACATTATTATGCGCGCGCTGGGCGAAATGTCGGTACACAACCCGGCCGCCAGTTCGTTCTCGCGCTATGCCCAGGATTACCTTGGCCCGCTGGCGGGCTATATCACCGGCTGGACCTACTGTTTTGAAATCCTGATTGTCGCCATAGCCGACGTCACAGCCTTCGGCATCTATATGGGGGTCTGGTTCCCGGCGGTGCCGCACTGGATCTGGGTACTCAGCGTGGTGCTGATTATCTGCGCCGTCAACCTGATGAGCGTCAAGGTCTTCGGCGAGCTGGAGTTTTGGTTCTCCTTCTTCAAAGTCGCCACTATTATCATCATGATCCTCGCCGGTTTCGGCATCATTATCTGGGGGATCGGCAACGGCGGGCAGCCGACGGGTATCCACAACCTGTGGAGCAACGGCGGCTTCTTCAGCAACGGCTGGCTGGGGATGGTGATGTCGCTGCAGATGGTGATGTTCGCCTACGGTGGGATTGAAATCATCGGCATCACCGCCGGTGAAGCGAAAGATCCGGAGAAATCCATTCCGCGCGCCATTAACTCGGTGCCGATGCGTATCCTCGTGTTTTACGTCGGTACGCTGTTCGTGATTATGTCTATCTATCCGTGGAACCAGGTTGGAACTAACGGCAGTCCTTTCGTTCTGACCTTCCAGCATCTGGGTATTACCTTTGCCGCCAGCATCCTGAACTTTGTGGTGCTGACCGCTTCGCTGTCGGCGATTAACTCCGATGTCTTTGGCGTGGGGCGTATGCTGCACGGTATGGCGGAGCAGGGCAGCGCGCCGAAGATGTTTACCAAAACGTCCCGTCGCGGGGTGCCGTGGGTAACCGTGATGGTAATGACTATCGCGCTGCTGTTCGCCGTTTACCTTAACTACATTATGCCGGAGAACGTCTTTCTGGTGATCGCCTCCCTGGCGACATTCGCCACCGTCTGGGTGTGGATTATGATCCTGCTGTCGCAGATCGCCTTCCGTCGCCGTCTGCCGCCGGAAGAGGCGAAGGCGCTGAAGTTTAAGGTGCCAGGTGGAGTAATGACCACGGTGATTGGCCTGCTATTCCTGGTCTTTATTATCGGTCTGATTGGCTACCATCCTGACACGCGCATCTCGCTGTACGTGGGCTTTGCGTGGATTATTCTGTTACTGATTGGCTGGCAGTTTAAAACTCGCCGCGAGCGTAAGCTGGCGAAAGCCTAGTCCTTTTCGTTCTCTTCTTGCCGGATACGCACGGGCTATCCGGCAAGCCGTTCCTCCACCCCCGCCATCCTCCCCCAATAATTCTGCCGACGATGAGTCATACGCCAGTACGCTATGGCAAGGTGTGCCCATTCTGCAAAGAGAGGAATAATGATGTTGAAGGCATGGCACCTCCCGGTTGCTCCGTTTATTAAGGAGCAGCCGGAACGACTGATTATCACGCTATGGTTAAGCGGCGAGGATCTGCCGCCGCGGGTCACGCTACGCGCGGAAGAAGATAACGAGGAGCTGTCGCTGCCGATGCGCCGCCTGCGGCAGGAACCGCATCCGGGCGTGGTGGCGTGGCGCGGGGAAATCAGCCTCGTCAACGGGCTACCGCGTCGCCGCTACAGTTTCAAGCTGCTGTGGGCCGACCGCCAGCTGTGGTTCACACCGCAGGGGTTCAATCGCTTTCCGCCGGCGCGGCTGGAGCAGTTTGCGGTTGATATGCCGGACAGCGGGCCGCAGTGGGTGGCCGATCAGGTGTTTTACCAAATCTTCCCTGACCGCTTCGCCCGCAGCCAGTCACGCGACGCCGGGCAGGATAACGTATATTACCACCATGCCGCCGGTCACGATATCGTGCGCAAGGCGTGGGATGAGCCGCTAACCGGCGAGGCGGGCGGCTCCACCTTCTACGGCGGCAATCTCGATGGGATCAGCGAAAAACTGCCGTACCTGAAGCAGCTTGGCGTCACGGCGCTTTATCTGAACCCGGTATTTGTCGCTCCCAGCGTACATAAATACGATACCGAGGATTACCGTCGCGTTGACCCGCAGTTTGGCGGCGATGCGGCGCTGCTGCGCCTGCGTCACAACACGCAAAAAGAGGGGATACGCCTGATCCTTGACGGCGTGTTCAACCACAGCGGCGATTCGCATGCCTGGTTCGACCGCCATCAGCGCGGTAGCGGCGGCGCCTGCCACAACGCCGATTCGCCGTGGCGCGACTGGTATAATTTTTCTCCCGAGGGCATTGCCCACGATTGGCTGGGATATGCCAGTCTGCCTAAGCTCGACTACCGGTCGGCGACGCTGATCGATGAGATCTATGGTGGAGAAGATAGCGTGGTGCGCCACTGGCTGAAAGCGCCGTGGAGCATGGACGGCTGGCGTCTGGATGTCGTGCATATGCTCGGTGAAGACGGCGGGGCGCGTAATAACCTGCGCCATATCGCCGGCATTACCCAGGCAGCGAAGCAGGAGCGGCCGGAAGCCTTCGTGTTCGGGGAGCATTTCGGCGACGCGCGCCAGTGGCTACAGGCCGACGTGGAAGACTCGGCGATGAACTACCGCGGCTTTACCTTCCCGCTATGGGGCTTTCTCGCCAATACCGATATCTCCTACGACCCGCAGAAAATCGATGCGCAAACCTGCATGGCGTGGATGGACAACTATCGTGCCGGACTGTCGCATCAGCAGCAGCTGCGGATGTTCAACCAGCTTGATAGCCACGACACTGCGCGCTTTAAGTCTCTGTTGGGTAAAGATGTTGCGCGTCTGCCGTTGGCGGTGGTGTGGCTGTTCAGCTGGCCTGGGGTACCGTGCATCTACTACGGCGATGAAGTGGGCGTGGACGGCAATAACGATCCGTTCTGCCGTAAACCCTTCCCGTGGGATCCGGCTTTGCAGGATGGCGAACTGCTCGATCTGTACAAGCGCATGAGCAAACTGCGTAAGGCTAATCAGGCGCTACGCTACGGCGGCTGTCAGGTTATCTATGCCGAAGAGAACGTGGTGGTGTTCGTGCGAGTCTATAAGCAACAGCGTGTGCTGGTGGCGATTAACCGCGGCGCGGCCTGCGAGGTGGTGGTAGAAGATTCGCCGCTGCTGGACGTTCACGGCTGGCAGTTGAAAGAGGGCGCCGGTGAGCTGTACGAGAGCCTGCTAACGCTGCCGGCGATCTCCGCCAGCGTGTGGTTTAGCCGTTAGTCATAGAGCTGGCTCAGGCTCTCGCTCTGCAAAATGGCCTCGCGCCACCAGCGCTGGGCCAGTCCGTCATTACCGCTGCGCCAGGCCATATAGGTAATATCTTTCTCGCGGCACGAGATGACGGCCTTTTCGACCAGCTCGCCGCTTTCCAGCCACCGCCGGGCAATATGGCGCGGTAAAAAGCCGCAGCCCAGCCCGGCGCGTAAGAGTTCAACTTTACTGGCGAAATCATCCACGCGGATTTGCGGCTGTTCGTCGAGCAGGTTGCTGTTGAGCGGATGACAGTAGCGGGCGCTGTCGCTGATCACGACCGCGCGGTGCAGGCTGAGCTGCTTGTTGGTCAGCGGTTGGGTCGTTTGCGCCAGCGGGTGCCCCGGCGCGATGACGAAAATATTGTCCATGGCGCCGAGCATTTTCCACGACCACTCGGCGGAGGTTGGCGGTTCATTGATCGCCCCAAGAATAATATCCGCGCCGTTGTGGGTGAGCTCTTCCCACGAGCCCGCGAGGGTATGGTGGGTAAAGTTAAGCCGGGTTTGCGGGTGCTGGGCGTAGAAAGCATCGATCAGCGGCAGCAGCGCGCTAAACGGGAAAGAGTCATCCAGCGCGATAGCCAGATCCCGCTCCCAACCGGCGCTGAGCTGCACCGCCTGCTTTTCCAGATCCTTAGCGGCATTCAGCAGCAATCGCCCCTTCTCCAGCATCATTCTGCCCGTATCGGTAAATTTAGCCCGGTGGCCGGAGCGATCCAGCAGCGTGATATTCAGATCGTTTTCCAGCTTTTGGATCATGTAGCTCAGCGCCGCTGGGGTCTTAAATAGCGATTCGGCGGCGGTGGCAAAAGAGCCATGTTTGTCCAGCGCGTCGAGAATTAACAGGACATCAAGGTTCAGGCGCATGCGTCAGATTCCGGTAAAAATGAGTGCCCCCGTTTTACCGGAGCGCCCTGTTCAATTCCAGTGAATAATTTAGAACGGTTAACCGTAAAAATTTGATAAACATAATTTTGCTCGTTTTGTAATGGTTAATCTAATCGCCATAACTTTTCGCTTTGGAAATAAATTAGAAAAAAATCTTTAATAACTCGTTAGAAATTACTGACTATACTCACCATGCTTTATCAGTCAGGATCCAGACAGCTCAACGGCAACGGTAGTATCTTTTTAACTCATTGATTAACAGGATATGTTATGTCTATTCGTGAACTGATTGATCCCTCTAACTCGGCGCTTATTTTTATTGACCACCAGCCACAAATGGCTTTTGGCGTGGCAAATATTGACCGCCAGACCCTGAAAAATAATACGGTTGCTTTAGCCAAAGCAGGCAAAATTTTTAATGTCCCGGTAATTTATACTTCCGTCGAAACCAAAAGCTTCAGCGGCTATATCTGGCCGGAATTGCTGGCCGTCCATCCTGATGTGAAACCCATTGAACGTACCTCGATGAACTCCTGGGAAGACGCGGCTTTTGTTGAAGCGGTAAAGGCGACCGGACGCAAGAAACTGATTATTTCTGCTCTGTGGACTGAAGTCTGCC
Organism: Klebsiella sp. GW_Kp181; assembly: GCF_040062315.1. Taxonomy (NCBI): domain Bacteria; kingdom Pseudomonadati; phylum Pseudomonadota; class Gammaproteobacteria; order Enterobacterales; family Enterobacteriaceae; genus Klebsiella; species Klebsiella sp. GW_Kp181. The sequence goes on along the minus strand of NZ_JBEAFR010000001.1, from coordinate 259,984 downwards.
TGACGTTCCCGGCACTGATGGCGCTGGATGCGGGCTATGAAGTTTACGTGGTGACCGATACCTCCGGCGGCACCTCGGTTGATGCCCACGAACGCTCCATTGACCGTATGGTGCAGGCCGGTGCGGTGCCGGTGACCTGGCAGCAGGTGCTGCTTGAGTACCAGCGCGACTGGTCGCGTAAAGAGACCTATGACGCGGTGATGGATCTAGTGCGCGAGCATAGCGGCGCTTACGGCATGGGCGTGGATTACGCTTATACGATGGTGCATGGCGCGCCAGAGCGTAAAGCTTAAATACACTTCATCCTTCAAGCTGCCTCTTTGTTGGCTTCGTTTGCCCGCCCCGGTCACTGACTCATGTCAGCTCCCGGGGACGAACAACCTTGCCGCCTCGACGCAGCATGAATGATTTTGTGCATTGTTGTTTATGGCTAATGGCGGGGATATCCCGCCATTCCCCTGAAGCAAGGAACTCTTAATGGCGCAGCAGAAATCGGTGACCCTGGTTATCAGTCATGTGCTCGACCCGGAGCATGGCCAACGGTATGAAGCGTGGCTGGGCAAAATTATGCCGATTGCGGCTGAATTTCCCGGTCATCTTGGCGCAAACGTGATTCGCCCGGCTCCCGGGCAGAATTTATGGAGCATTATCATTCGCTTCGACACCATTGAGCATCTTTACGCCTGGACCCAGTCGGAAACCCGCCGCGAACTGGTGGCGGAAATCGCACCGCTGCTGAGCGAAGGCGATCGCACCGAAGTCCGGACTGAACCGGCCTTCTGGTTTACGCCGCCTGCGGCGAACGTGCGCCAGCCGCGACGCTGGAAGCAATTTTTAATCACCCTGCTGGTGATTTTCCCCAGTACTAACCTGGTGCCGTCGATAACCGGAATGCTGTTGCCCTCGCTGAAGGGAAGCCTGCTACTGCACCTCATCAATGATGCCTGTGTGGTCGCGCTGGTGGTCTGGTTCTGGATGCCCATCGTGACCCGTCTGTTTGCTGGCTGGTTAAAGAAAAACTGAGCCAGCCTCCTGTAGGAGAACGTTATGTCGCAAACTGCCACACTGATCCTGACCCACGGTCGGGTTCATACTCTCGATCGTCAAAACCCCCTGGCCGATGCGGTGGCGATCGCTGACGGTAAAATCCTCGCCGCCGGTAGCCACGATCGGATCATGAGCTTTGCCGCGGAAGGGACGCAAATTATCGATCTTAAAGGTCATACGGTGATCCCCGGTCTTAACGACTCCCACCTGCACCTGATCCGCGGCGGTCTGAACTACAACCTGGAGCTACGCTGGGAGGGGGTTCCCTCGCTGGCGGATGCGCTGCGGATGCTGAAAGATCAGGCCGATCGCACACCGTCGCCGCAGTGGGTGCGGGTGGTCGGCGGCTGGAGCGAATTTCAGTTCGCCGAACGGCGGATGCCGACGCTCGAGGAGCTTAACGATGCGGCGCCGGATACCCCGGTATTTGTCCTGCACCTGTACGATCGCGCGCTGCTGAACCGCGCGGCGCTGAAGGCGGTGGGCTACACCAAAGAGACGCCGGATCCGGCGGGCGGCGAGATCGTTCGCGACGGCAACGGTAATCCTACCGGCATGTTGATTGCCAAACCCAACGCGATGATCCTCTACTCAACGCTGGCCAAAGGGCCGAAGCTACCGCTGGAACTGCAGGTCAACTCAACGCGCCAGTTTATGCGCGAGCTGAATCGTCTGGGGCTAACCAGCGCTATCGATGCCGGAGGCGGTTTCCAGAACTACCCGGAAGATTATGAAATTATTGAACAGCTGCACGCCAAAGAGCAGATGACCGTGCGGATCGCCTATAACCTGTTTACCCAGCGACCTAAGCAGGAGCTGGAAGATTTTGAGCGCTGGACCGATATGCTCAAGCCGGGACAGGGCACCGACTTTTACCGCGCCAACGGCGCCGGGGAGATGCTGGTTTTCTCGGCGGCGGATTTTGAAGATTTCCTGCAGCCGCGTCCGGACCTCCCGGAGGGAATGGAAGATGAGCTGGAGCGGGTGGTGCGCCACCTGGTAGAGCACCGCTGGCCGTTTCGCCTGCACGCCACCTACGATCAATCCATCAGCCGGATGCTCGACGTCTTCGAGAAGGTAAATCGCGAAATTCCGTTCAATGGTCTGCACTGGTTCTTCGATCATGCGGAAACCATCACCGAACGCAATATCGAACGCGTCAAAGCGCTGGGCGGCGGCATAGCGGTTCAGCACCGTATGGCTTTCCAGGGCGAATATTTTGTCGACCGCTACGGTAAAGATGCGGTCAAACATACGCCGCCGGTGGCGAAAATGCTCGAGCTGGACGTTCCGGTAGGGCTGGGGACGGATGCTACCCGCGTGGCGAGCTACAATCCGTGGACCGCGCTCTACTGGCTGGTTTCCGGACGTACCGTCGGCGGAATGGCGATGTACGACGACAGCAACCGCCTGCCGCGCGACGTGGCGCTGGAGCTGTGGACGGCGGGAAGCGCGTGGTTCTCAAGCGAGCAGGGTAAGAAAGGGCGCATTGAACAAGGCCAGCTTGCCGATCTGGTGGTGCTGTCGAAAGACTATTTCAGCGTCGCGGAAGAGGAAATTAAGGGGATCGAGTCGGTACTGACGGTCGTTGACGGCAAGGTGGTGTACGCCGCCGGACACTTTTCGCCGCTGGCGCCGCCGCCCATTCCGGTGCTGCCAGAGTGGTCACCGGTGGTGAAGGTGCCGGGTCATTACCGTTCCGCGCCGCCGACCGCCGCGAAAATCGGCGCGATAGTTCAGATGCACCAGTGCTGCGGCAGCTGCGGCGTACACGGGCATCAGCATGATATTGCGCGCCAGTCGGCGATTCCGGTTGCCGATGAGCAGGCGTTCTGGGGCGTACTCGGCTGCTCCTGCTTTGCGTTTTAGCACCAGCTCAACCCGCCCCGGTATTGTCCGGCGGCGGGTTCCCTTCCTGACGAAAGCGCTTGTCTTTCCGTTTTTTAATAGCGGTTCTGTGAACCAAAAAGCGCGATGCGCCGCGCAATCATTTCGCGTACTGGTTTCAGTCCCTGATTAATCACTTTGCGCGGGTCGTTCACGTCATGACCGGTATCGGCGGCAAACAGGGCTTTCACCTCCTGACACCAGGCGTACATATTTTCGGTATTGACGTTGATTTTGGCCGTACCGCAGGCGATGGCTTTACGCATGTCGTCATCGGCAATACCGGTACCGCCGTGCAGGACCAGCGGAACATTGACTCGCTCAGAAATGGCTTTCATCTCCGTAAAACCCAGTTTGGCTTTGCCTTTATACAGTCCATGGGTCGAACCCAGCGCCGCCGCCAGGCAGTCAACCTGAGTTTCTTTCACCAGGGTGTAGCACTCCTCAGGGTCGGCGTAGATGACCGCCGAATTGACGATGCCATCTTCGCTTCCGGCAATCGTCCCCAGCTCCGCCTCGACGGAGACGCCTTTGCTGTGCGCCAGCGCAACCAGATGGCGAGTGATGGCGAGGTTTTCGCTGAACGGCAGATGCGAGCCGTCAAACATAATGGAGCTGAATCCGGCCTCGATAGCCGCCTCGCAGGCCTCGCGGGTGGTACCGTGGTCCAGATGCAAAGCCACCGGAATATCAATATGTAAATAATCCATGGCATTGACCACGATGTCATGAATACATTTTAATCCCAGCATATGTTTCACCGTACCGCCGGAAACGCCTAAAATAATTGGCGAGCGCAGCTGTTGTCCGGTACTTAATACAGCGCCGACCCACTCAAGATTATTAATATTGAATTGCCCTACGGCATAACCGTCCCGTAGGGCATGCTGAAGCATGTCCTTCATAGAAACTAACATAGTCACCTCGTGTTATTAATTAATAGTAATCATTCATCAAAATATTGCTTTAAGTTTCTTTCATAGCTATTTAAAGAATTGTGAACGACGGCAAGATCCGGCATCGATTCACGTACACCTTTTTTCTCAATAGAAATAGCGGCGGTGAGGCTGGCGAATAAAATAATATTGTCAATGTGCCAGGAGTAGTGAACGCCGTAGGTAAAAGCGCCATGGAATACGTCTCCCGCGCCGGTGGTATCAACAGCATTGCACAGCCAGGAGGGAACTATTTGCAGCATCCCGCTCTTTAAAAATGCGCAGCCTTTTTCACCAAGGGTAATAAAGGCTTCGCCGCGGCAAATTTTATTAAGCTCAATGAGCGCCGCCTTAATTTCTGCTTCTGTACTCAGGGCGCGATATCCCATATAGTCTCGGGCAAAATGTTCACTGACCACAAAATAATCGGTCCAGGCCGCCAGCTTAATATTACTGGCGCGTAGTGAGCCGCCATCCATGACTACCCGAGCGTTTGGCAGTTTCTTAATTAAATACTCGCTGATCTCGGCTTCATGGCCATCCACTAATAGCGTTACCGGTTCTTCAGCGGCGATGAGCCGTTCGGCTAAATCATCGAGCTTGAGCTTCTGATCGTAGGTCAGCGACGGCGGCGTCTGCATTTTACGGGTGATGATCGTCCGCGAACCCGTCAGGCGATTGACCAGCACCGAAGCCAGGGGGGTGATCATTTCATCAGAAAAGACCACCTGACTGGTATCAACGCCCGCTTCGGCAAATTCAGCAATAATTCGCTGGCCGTAAAGATCCTGATTCAGATGGCCGATGTAATAGACATCCTCCCCCCATAGCCCCAACAGCCATGCCGCATTCGCTGCCGGCCCGCCACCGCTTTCAATAAAGTCGTGACAGAAATTTTTGGTATTCTCCTGCGGCCATTCATTTAAAAAGAAAAACTGATCAAAACATGAAAACCCGATGGACAAGATAGCCATAACCACTCCTGATTATTTTGTCAGCTGCGGGAAGAGAGGTTCCTTCCCGCAGGGAAAAATGAAACCGCTTATTCATTTTTCTTATCCGCAGTGAGCTCCTCATAGCTGAGCGTGTCACCGACCACGCGAACTGAACGAAAGCAGAATGGCACCAGCAGTGCGACGATCAGTGCCAGACAAATCAAATAGATAGTAATCTGGCCAAACTGGGTGAAAGCGTTGCCGATGATGATGCCCCAAACCGCGAAGTCGAAGTCGGCGAAGGTGCTATTTTCAAAGCCCAGATTACCCAGAGCCGGCAGCAGCATCGCCGGAAGGAAAGCAAGGAAGATACCGCCGATAAATGAGGCGATGATGCAGCCGCGTTTACCGCCCAGCTTATCGGCGAAAACACCGGAGGTGCCGCCGCAGAAGAAGTGCGGCACCATGCCCGGGATAATCAGCGCCATACCCAATCCGCCAAGAAAAAGCATGCCGACCAGTCCGCCAATGAACGAGCTGATAAAGCCGACGACGACCGCGGTCGGGCTAAAGGTGAAGAATACCGCGCAGTCAACGGCGGGGATGGAGTTGGGGATCAGCTTCTGGCTAATTCCCTGGAACGCCGGTACCAGATCGCCGAGGATCAGCCGCACGCCGTTGTAGACGATAGCGACGCCAACCGCAAACTGCAGGCCGGTCAGGACAGAGAAGATCAGCATATTTTGATCCGTAATGGTGCTGAGATACTCGCTACCGGCGACGGCGCTGCATACAAAGTAGATGACGAACATGACGATCCCGGTGGTGACCGTGGTATCGCGCAGAAAGCCCCATTTCTCTGAGATTTCGGTATCGGCGAACGAGTTCGCCGGGTTGCCGGTTTTGGTGGCGATCCACGCTGAAATGTAGTAGCCCAGAGAACCAAAATGTCCCATCGCAATACCGCCATCTTCGGTGACCTGCTTGGTATAGCGCTGGCCAATGGCCGGAGAAATCGCCGACCATGAGCCGAGCAGGAATCCGCCGATGAGCACCAGCATCCAGCCGCGGAATTCCGCCGCCTGTAGCACCGCTGAGAACAGACAGGCGAGGAAGAAAGAGTGATGGCCGGTAAGGAAGATATATTTATACTTAGTGCAGCGGGCAATAAGCAGGTTAAAAATAAAACCTAACAGTAGAATACTCATGGTTTCTACGCCCAGCACCTTCTGGGCGACGGAGACAATGGCCTCGTTGTTAGGAATAACGCCACGGATATTAAACCCGGCTTCGATAATCCCACCCAGCGGATTGAGGTTAGCAACGATAACCCCTGCGCCGGCGCTTAGCATTAAATAGCCCAGGATAGGCTTTAAGGTGCCGGTGAGTAATTTATTTCCGGGGGAGCGCAGCGCCACTAAACCGACAAATGCGATAATCCCCATCAGAAATGCGGGTTGACTAAATATTTCCGATAAGAAACTAAGAATAGCCTGCATGATCGTTCCCTCAATAATGATTAAGAGTGAGTCGCAGCAATTTTGGTGAGTGCTTCGGTAATATCCTCGGCGATTTTCGCTTTATGCACATAGCTGCGAATAATGGCGACATTACAATGCGCAGGAAATTGGTTTGCCAGCTCTTTAATTGTGACGTAAAGGTCAGCTTTTTCTCCAACAGCGTTGGCAAAATCAACGGAGGCGACGTCGGCTTTAATACCCAATTCATCACAGATCTTTTTGACATTATTCGCAGCCATTAATGAACTGCCAATACCGTTACCACAAACTGTTCTGATAACTAACATAATGACTACTCCATTTGTTGTTGGATGAAATGTAATACTGAATCGATATCATTGGCCTGCTGAAGGAAGGTCACAATGTCGGACTCAATCAGCGAGGCTATTAGCTGAATCATTTTTATGTGGCTATCGGCATCCGCGCCGGCGATGGCGATGATGACGTTAACCGGATCAAACTCCTCATGGCCAAAGACGATTGGCTGCCTGCTGGTGACTAAAGAGAAGCCCGTGCGCAAGGCGCCTTTTTCTGGCCGGGCATGAGGTATCGCCAGGCCGTAGTCGATAACAATGGCGGGACCAAAATCCTGATAGACCTCGACCATTTCATTCACATATTCCGGATGACATATATTTTGTTGAGTCAGCAGCTTTCCGGCGAATTCGATACCCTGTACGGCGTTGGAAATATCCTGCTTAAGCGCAACCAGTTCAGCGTTAAAAATAATATCCATCATCCAATCCTTACTGGGTTCATATTCTTGAACTCGATCATGACCAAATATATCAATAAAAATTATGGGTTAGATCACAGATGGATTTTTAAATATTGAAGTAGATCACACTGACGGCAAAAGTGAATTACTTTATCGGTTCTGAGGTTTTTTATTATCTTGTTTAATATCAATTGGTTGTGTTTTTTCTTTTTGCCGGTAAGAAAATGGGAGCAGGAGCCAATGGTTAAATCGCTGAATTTTAAATGAAGAAATGTAATACTCATCACAAATATTGGGCGGTTTTTTTTACAAAGTTTGAACGAGATAGCAAAAAAGGCCCTGACGGAGGATCTTACTTATTCGTGACATCAATATTTGTATGCTGATGAGTTAAAAAGCTGTGGCGAGTGGGTAACTCCAGGCGGTAAAAACAAAAAAGGCCCGCATCTGCGAGCCTTTTACTGAACGTTTGCCGATTACAGGCTGGAAACGTTCTCGGACAGGTATTTAGCCACGCCTTCCGGAGAAGCGGCCATCCCTTCTTTTCCTTTTTCCCACTGCGCCGGGCAAACTTCGCCGTGCTCTTCGTGGAACTGCAGCGCGTCAACCATGCGCAGCATTTCGTCGATGTTACGGCCCAGCGGCAGGTCGTTAACGACCTGGTGGCGAACAACGCCGTTGGCATCGATCAGGAAGGAACCGCGCAGGGCAACGCCTTCGTCCGGGTGCTCGATACCGTACGCTTTCTGGATTTCGCGTTTGATGTCCGCAACCATCGCGTATTTCACCGGGCCGATGCCGCCCTGGTCCACTGGAGTATTACGCCATGCGTTATGGACGAACTCGGAGTCAAAAGAAACGCCAACCACTTCGACGCCGCGTTTCTGGAATTCTTCGTAGCGTTTGTCAAAAGCGATCAGTTCGGACGGGCAAACGAAGGTGAAGTCCATCGGCCAGAAGAACAGAACGGTCGCTTTACCGCTGGTGTGCTGTTTGAAGTTGAATTTCTCAACGATTTCGCCGTTACCTAAAACTGCTGCCGCGGTGAAGTCCGGAGCCTGACGAGTAACCAGAACCATATGATTCTCCTGTTAATACTAAGGTTAATTGGAACGCAACGCGGGCAAGTATAGGGAGAGGGGCGGGGGAACTCAACGCGACGCTGACAATCGCTGAGATAGTTTTTGCCTATCAATCGTTATTTAAAAGCGCTTTTCAGAATAGCCTTTTCCGCCAAAAGCGCAATCATTTATAGTTCGCGTTTTTCCGCCTGCGTCATCATCTGCGGATAAAAGCGCCAGAACTGCCGCTCAAGGCGATCGTAGTGGGTATCCAGATCCTGCCAGGAGTCGCGCAGGGCATCGAGTCGCGGGCGGCGGCTGGCCATCCCGTTCAGCACGCGCTGAATAAAATCCATATCCCGGTAACGTTCAAGCCAGCGCTCCGACCACAGATAGTCATTGAGATTGATAAAGCGCGGCGGGGAGGCTGGGAGGATCGGCGTGACCTGGGCGTGAGCGTAGCGGACAAACTCCGGCAGCGGCAGTTCCGGCGACAGCTGCGCCCAGTGGCGTGACAAAAAATGGTCCCACATCACATCCAGCGTAATGGGGGCAACCCGGCGCGTTTCGGCGCGGAACCACGCTTTGGCTTCGGTGACTTCCGGCAGGTTATCGGTCAGCACATCGATCCGGCGGTGCATAAAGATGCCCTCCACGACGTCAGCCGGCCACTCATCAGCGGGGTTGCCGCGAACGAAATCGGCCAGCAAATTGCCGGAAAGGGAGCTATCGGCGAGATGAGCAAGATGCAGGTGCGCGAGAAAATTCATATAAACTTCATCCTTCAAACTGCCTCTTTGTTGGCTGCTGAGTTACTCGTCTCATCCATGAGACTGGCCCTTACGGGCCGCCGCTGCGCGGCGTTCAAATCTGTTCCTGACAGACTTGTCACTCACTCAGTTGCTGTTTCGATGCATCTTGAATGATTTTGTGTATAGATTATGTTATTCATCCCGAGGGGTAAAGGTTGCAGGGATAACCTCACGGCACTAGACTACCCGCCTCTTTATTAAGTCTGAGTTACCGTCATGCGCGTTGCCGATTTTTCCTTTGAATTACCTGAATCCCTGATTGCCCACTATCCGATGCCTGAGCGCAGCAGCTGCCGCTTGCTGTCTTTAGACGGGCCGACAGGCGCGCTGACGCACGGTACTTTCACTGATTTACTCGATAAGCTCAACCCTGGCGATCTGCTGGTATTTAATAATACCCGCGTGATCCCGGCCCGTCTGTTTGGCCGTAAAGCCAGCGGCGGCAAGATTGAAGTGCTGGTTGAGCGCATGCTCGATGATAAGCGTATTCTGGCACATATTCGCGCTTCGAAAGCGCCGAAACCGGGCGCAGAACTGCTGCTCGGCGACGATGAAAGTATTAAAGCGACCATGGTTGCACGTCACGACGCGCTGTTTGAAGTTGAGTTCGATGACGCGCGCAGCGTGCTGGATATTCTCAACGCTATCGGCCATATGCCGCTGCCGCCGTATATCGATCGTCCTGACGAAGACGCCGACCGCGAGCTGTATCAGACCGTCTATAGCGCAAAACCGGGCGCCGTTGCCGCGCCAACCGCCGGCCTGCACTTTGATGAGCCCCTGCTGGCGAAGCTTCGTGAAAAAGGCGTGGAGATGGCCTTCGTCACGCTGCACGTTGGGGCCGGAACCTTCCAGCCGGTGCGCGTAGACAGCATTGAAGATCACATCATGCACTCTGAATATGCCGAAGTGCCGCAGGAGGTGGTCGATGCGGTGCTGGCGGCAAAAGCGCGCGGCAACCGGGTGATTGCCGTCGGGACGACGTCGGTGCGTTCGCTGGAAAGCGCGGCGCAGGCGGCAAAAAACGACCTGATTGAGCCTTTCTTCAACGATACGCAGATTTTCATCTACCCGGGCTATCAGTACAAAGTCATCGATGCGCTGGTGACCAACTTCCATCTGCCTGAATCGACGCTGATTATGCTGGTCTCTGCTTTTGCCGGCTATCAGCATACGATGAACGCCTATAAGGCTGCGGTAGAACAAAAATATCGCTTTTTTAGCTACGGTGACGCGATGTTTATCACGTACAATCCGCAGGCTATTTTTGAGCGTCCCTAAGAAGGCGATCTCACTCGCCATTTTGACGCCAGGCAGTAATCGCCATTCTCACGGACATGGCGTACGCTCCGGTGGCTGTGCGCTGAGCGATTGCAAACTGGCTGCGCCGATGACGCCTTCAGGAATTTATTAGCTATGGAATCATTCCGTAGCGAATCGTTAAACGTCAGACTGTTTTTCTGACGCAGGAGTGATAATGAAATTTGAGTTAGATACTACCGATGGTCGCGCGCGTCGCGGCCGTCTTGTGTTTGAGCGCGGCGTCGTTGAAACGCCAGCCTTTATGCCGGTTGGCACCTACGGCACCGTAAAAGGGATGACGCCGGAGGAAGTCGAAGCGACCGGCGCGCAAATCATCCTCGGTAATACTTTCCATCTGTGGCTGCGTCCTGGTCAGGAGATCATGAAGCTGCACGGCGATCTGCACGACTTTATGCAGTGGAAAGGGCCGATCCTCACCGACTCCGGCGGCTTCCAGGTCTTCAGCCTTGGCGATATTCGCAAAATCACCGAGCAGGGCGTGCACTTCCGTAACCCGATCAACGGCGATCCGATTTTCCTCGATCCGGAAAAATCAATGGAGATTCAGTACGATCTCGGCTCCGACATCGTGATGATCTTCGACGAATGTACGCCATATCCGGCGGACTGGGACTACGCTAAGCGCTCAATGGAAATGTCCCTGCGCTGGGCGAAGCGCAGCCGCGACCGTTTTGACGGCCTCGGCAACAAAAACGCGCTGTTTGGTATCATTCAGGGCAGCGTTTACGAAGATTTACGTGATATCTCTGTTAAAGGTCTGGTAGAGATTGGCTTTGATGGCTACGCTGTCGGCGGTTTGGCTGTCGGTGAGCCGAAGGCAGATATGCATCGTATTCTGGAGCACGTCTGCCCGCAAATCCCGGCCGACAAACCGCGATACCTGATGGGCGTCGGTAAGCCGGAAGATTTGGTCGAAGGGGTGCGCCGCGGGATCGATATGTTCGACTGCGTCATGCCGACGCGCAACGCGCGCAACGGCCACCTGTTCGTCACCGACGGCGTGGTGAAAATCCGCAACGCGAAGCATAAGAGCGATACTTCGCCGCTGGATGCGGAGTGCGATTGCTACACGTGTCGCAACTATTCACGCGCTTACTTGCATCATCTCGACCGTTGCAACGAAATATTGGGCGCGCGTCTCAATACCATTCATAACCTGCGATACTATCAGCGCTTAATGGCTGGTTTACGCAAGGCTATCGAAGAGGGTAAATTAGAGAGCTTCGTGACCGATTTTTACCAACGTCAGGGTCGAACCGTTCCACCTTTGAACGTTGACTAATTTTAATAATGAGGGAATTTCAATGAGCTTTTTTATTTCTGATGCGGTAGCAGCAACCGGTGGCGCGGCGCAGGGCAGTCCGATGTCTCTGATCCTGATGCTGGTGGTGTTTGGTCTGATTTTTTACTTCATGATCCTGCGTCCACAGCAGAAACGCACCAAAGAACATAAAAACCTGATGAACTCCATCGCTAAAGGCGATGAAGTGCTGACGAACGGTGGCCTGGTTGGGCGCGTCACTAAAGTTGCCGAAAGCGGATACATCGCTATCGCACTGAACGACACCACTGAAGTGGTTATCAAACGTGACTTCGTAGCTGCCGTTCTGCCGAAAGGCACCATGAAGGCGCTGTAATTACCCATTTTCCCTAAGGGAACTGCCGTGTTAAACCGTTATCCTTTGTGGAAGTACGTCATGCTGGTCGTCGTTATTGTCGTCGGCTTAGTGTATGCGCTTCCCAACCTGTATGGTGAGGATCCGGCCGTTCAAATCACTGGCGCGCGCGGCGTCGCCGCCAGTGAGCAAACGCTGATCCAGGTCCAGAAAACACTACAAGAAGAAAAAATTACCGCGAAGTCTGTGGCACTGGAAGAGGGCGCAATTCTTGCGCGCTTCGACACCACTGATATCCAGCTGCGCGCGCGCGAAGCGCTGATGGGCGTGCTGGGTGACAAATACGTCGTGGCGCTTAACCTTGCTCCGGCAACCCCGCGCTGGCTGGCGGCCCTGTATGCCGAGCCGATGAAGCTGGGTCTTGACCTGCGCGGCGGCGTGCACTTCCTGATGGAAGTCGACATGGATACCGCGCTGAGCAAGCTGCAGGAACAAAACATCGACAGCTTGCGCAGCGAACTGCGTGATAAAGGCATTCCTTACGCGACCGTGCGTAAAGAAGACAACTACGGCCTGAGCATCGCCTTCCGCGATAGCGCCGCGCGCGACCAGGCTATCTCCTACCTTAGCCCTCGTCATCGCGATCTGGTTATTTCCGCTCAGGGCAGCACTGGCCTGAAAGCCGTGATGACCGACGACCGTCTGAAAGAAGCCCGCGAATACGCCGTACAGCAGAACATCAATATCCTGCGTAACCGTGTAAACCAGCTGGGCGTTGCCGAACCTCTGGTTCAGCGTCAGGGCGCCGACCGTATTGTGGTTGAACTGCCGGGTATCCAGGACACGGCGCGAGCCAAAGAGATTCTTGGCGCGACCGCGACGCTGGAGTTCCGTCTGGTTAACACTAACGTTGATAGCGCCGCAGCGGCTTCCGGTCGCGTTCCGGGCGACTCTGAAGTGAAATATACCCGCGAAGGCCAGCCGGTTGTGCTGTACAAGCGCGTGATCCTCACCGGTGACCACATCACCGACTCGACATCGAGCATGGATGAGTACAACCAGGCGCAGGTTAACATCTCCCTCGATAGCGCTGGCGGCAACATCATGTCTAACTTCACCAAGGACAACATCGGTAAACCGATGGCGACCCTGTTCGTGGAGTACAAAGACAGCGGTAAGAAAGATGCCAACGGTCGTGCGATTCTGGCGAAAGAGGAAGAGGTGATTAACATCGCCAATATCCAGTCTCGTCTGGGTAACAGCTTCCGTATTACCGGCATCAGCAATGCGACCGAAGCGCGTCAGCTCTCTCTGCTGCTGCGTGCAGGTGCGCTGATTGCGCCGATTCAGATTGTTGAAGAACGGACTATCGGCCCAACCCTGGGGATGCAGAACATCAAACAGGGCCTGGAAGCTTGTCTGGCCGGTCTGGTGGTCTCTATTCTGTTTATGATCTTCTTCTACAAGAAGTTCGGCCTGATTGCGACCTCGGCGCTGATTGCCAACCTGGTGCTGATTGTCGGCATTATGTCCCTGATTCCGGGGGCGACGCTGACTATGCCGGGGATTGCGGGGATCGTGTTAACCCTTGCGGTAGCGGTCGATGCGAACGTTCTGATTAACGAACGTATTAAAGAAGAGCTGAGCAACGGGCGTTCCGTGCAGCAGGCGATTGACGAAGGTTATCGCGGCGCGTTTAGCTCCATCTTTGATGCCAACATTACGACGCTTATCAAAGTCATTATCCTGTACGCGGTCGGTACCGGTGCCATTAAAGGGTTTGCGATTACCACCGGTATCGGTATTGCGACCTCAATGTTTACCGCTATCGTCGGCACCCGTGCCATCGTGAACCTGCTGTACGGCGGCAAGCGCGTTAAAAAGCTGTCTATCTGAGGAGTGCGTTGTGGCACAGGAATATACTGTTGAACAATTGAACCACGGCCGTAAAGTCTGGGACTTTATGCGCTGGGACTACTGGGCCTTCGGCATTTCAGGTTTTTTGCTGATTCTGTCCATTATTATCATTGGCGTGCGCGGGTTTAACTGGGGTCTGGATTTCACCGGCGGTACGGTGATTGAGATCACCCTCGAAAAGCCTGTCGATATGGATCAGGTGCGCCAGTCGCTGCAGAAGGCGGGCTTCGAAGAGCCGCAGCTGCAAAACTTTGGCAGCAGCCGCGACATCATGGTGCGTATGCCGCCGGTACATGACGCCAACGGCAGCCAGGAGCTGGGCAGCAAGGTCGTTAACGTGATTAACGAATCGACCAGCCAGAATGCGACGGTCAAGCGTATTGAGTTTGTGGGGCCGAGCGTCGGCGCAGACCTGGCGCAGACCGGTGCGCTGGCGCTGATAGCCGCGCTGGTGTGTATCCTGATCTACGTAGGGTTCCGCTTTGAGTGGCGCCTGGCGGCAGGGGTTGTTATTGCGCTGGCGCACGACGTGGTGATCACCATGGGCGTGCTGTCGCTACTGCATATCGAGATCGACCTGACCATTGTGGCCTCGTTGATGTCGGTTATCGGCTACTCGCTGAACGACAGTATCGTGGTATCTGACCGTATTCGTGAAAACTTCCGCAAGATTCGCCGCGGTACGCCGTACGAAATCTTTAACGTGTCGTTGACGCAGACCCTGCACCGTACTTTGATCACCTCCGGGACGACCTTGATGGTTATCCTGATGCTGTATCTCTTCGGTGGCCCGATTCTGGAAGGCTTCTCGCTGACCATGCTGATCGGTGTCTCCATCGGTACGGCTTCTTCTATCTACGTTGCGTCCGCGCTGGCGCTCAAGCTGGGCATGAAGCGCGAGCACATGCTGCAGCAGAAAGTCGAGAAAGAAGGGGCGGATCAGCCGTCAATTCTGCCGTAAGGCAATCGTGCATTGATAAACGAATCCCGGTCGCAAGGCCGGGATTTTTTTTTATTACAACCGGCCGGATTTTGGTTACTCTCCCGTATCAGCGCTAAATGACATGGAGAAATGCCGATGGCTGTCGTAACTCTTTCCACCGTTCCTCAACCCCCGCTCTGGTACGATGTGCCTTCCGTCACGCTTAACGACGACACGCTGCGCCAGCGCAAAGCGAAGGTGCTGGCGAATATGCGGCAGCAAGGGCTGGATACGCTTATCATCTATGCCGATAAAGAGCACGGCGGCAACTTTGAGTATCTCACCGGTTTTATTCCCCGTTTCGAAGAGGCGCTACTGGTAGTGCATCGGGACGGTGAGGCGGTGCTGGTACTGGGTAACGAGAACCTGAAGCTGGCAAGCTACGCGCGGCTGGAAAATCGTGTGATTCACGCCCCGTGGTTTTCGCTGCCCAATCAACCGATGGAATCCCGCAAAACGCTGGCTCAGCTGTTTCAGGAGGCGGGCGTTGCGGGGGGAAAAAGAATTGGCCTCGCGGGCTGGAAGCTCTTTACCAGCGCGGTTGATGACCGCGCGCGGATGTTCGATCTGCCCGCCTTTATCGTTGACGCTATTCGCGAGGCAGCCGGGCCGCAGGCAAGTATAACCAACGCCACCGGCATTTTTATCGACCCGGCAAGCGGAGCGCGAATCACCAATAATGCCAACGAGCTGGCGCACTATGAGTACGGTGCTAATCTCGCCTCAACCGCGATTCTGACCGCGCTTAACGCCATTGCGCCGGGAAAAACGGAAAAGCAAATCGGCGCGCTGCTGGCGGCGGAAGGGCAAGCGAATAGCGTGGTGATGATTGCCGCCACCGGCGATCGCTTTGCCGGAGCGAATCTCTACCCCAGCGATAAAGCTATCCAGCGTGGAGATAAATTCTCGCTCACCACCAGTTTTAAAGGCGGCCTGAGCAGCCGCGCCGCCTACGTGGTGGCCGATGAGAGTGAACTGGCGCCTGAGGTGGCTGATTATCTGGACGTAGTGGCGAAGCCCTATTTCAACGCGGTGGTGAACTGGCTGGAAAATCTGCGCATCGGCATGCGCGGCGGCGATATGTATGCCCTGATCGAGCGAGTATTGCCGAAGGCGGAATATCACTGGCACCTGAATCCGGGGCATCTGGTCGCGGATGAAGAGTGGCTCTGCTCGCCCATTGGCCCCCATTCAGCCGCCTGTCTGCAAAGCGGAATGATATTGCAGATCGACATTATTCCTTCCCGAGCGGGCTACGGCGGCGCAAGCATTGAAGATACCGTGGCGCTTGCCGACAGCGCGCTGCGTCGGGAGCTGGCGCAAAGTTACCCCGAGCTCTGGCAGCGCATTGTCGCCAGACGATCGTATATCGGCAATCGGCTTGGCATTGCGCTTCCTGAAGAGGTGCTGCCTTTCTCCAGTACCGTCGGCTACCTGCGTCCGTGGCTGCTTAGCCCGGAGCGCGCGCTGGTCTGCGCACCATGCTGACACAATGCTGTCAGTAGGCCTGTCATACACTCCTCCTGAACCCAAACAATGGACAGGAGGAAGTATGAACAACGTCATTAACTGGTTTGAGATCCCGGTTGCCGATATGGATCGTGCCGTGGCGTTTTACGAGCCGGTGATGCAGGTCACGCTGAAACGGGAAAATATGGAGTGTGCCGAAATGGCCGTATTTCCTTATCAGGACCCGGCTCCCGGCGGTGCGCTGGCAAAGTTTGATAGCGTTAAGCCCTCCGATCAGGGATGCATTATCTATCTGCATACCGATAATCTGACGGCCACGCTAGAACGCGTCAACTCTGCGGGCGGAAGCTGCGTTTTTGGCCCCTTTGAGCTGGCGGACGATATCGGCACGATTGCCCTGTTTATCGATAGTGAGGGGAATCGGATTGGTTTGCATCAACCCGCATAAATGAGATAACAAAAATGAGCCGACGCGCCGACCGTCTTTTTCAAATCGTGCAGATCCTGCGGGGGAGGAGATTAACCACCGCCGGATTGTTGGCCGAACGGCTTGGCGTGTCAGAGCGCACTATTTACCGCGACATTCGCGATCTCTCGCTTTCCGGGGTTCCGGTTGAGGGAGAGGCCGGAAGCGGCTATCGGCTGCTGGCGGGCTATGATCTACCGCCGTTAATGCTGACAACCCAGGAATCGGAAGCGCTGATAGCCGCTATTCGGCTACTGCAAACCTGGGGCGGCGCGTCGCTGTCCCGGGCGCTGGAATCGGCGCAGGAAAAGGTGCTGGCGATATTGCCCGCGGAGAGCCGACGTAAGGCCGAGCAGTCGCGGCTGTTCGCACCGGACTTTGGTTCCCAGGGCTATAGCAAAGATCAGTTTGATTTGGTGCATCGGGCGGTCTCCGCTCAGCAGGCGCTCGCGCTGCGCTATCGTGATGAAGCGGGAAATCAGTCGCAGCGAGAAGTGCTGCCGCTGGGGCTTTTTTTCTGGGGCGAGCGCTGGCTGCTGGTGACCTGGTGCGAGCTGCGTGAGGATTATCGCTGTTTCCGTCTCGACCGCTGTCTGGAGATTTCCGCCACCGGGCGTCATTTCAGCGAACGAGCCGATCGTTCATTGAGTGATTTCTTGCGTAAGGTAAGGTGCGAAGAGCGTTAGCTTTAATTATCCCCGG
This sequence comes from Klebsiella sp. GW_Kp181, assembly GCF_040062315.1. Taxonomy (NCBI): domain Bacteria; kingdom Pseudomonadati; phylum Pseudomonadota; class Gammaproteobacteria; order Enterobacterales; family Enterobacteriaceae; genus Klebsiella; species Klebsiella sp. GW_Kp181. The sequence continues at coordinate 242,593 of NZ_JBEAFR010000001.1, read as the reverse complement.
CGCATTTGCCGGGGATAATCGGGCCGATTAGAAGTTGTAACCGACCACGAAATAACCACCCCAGCCGGTAGAGCGGACGTTAAAGTCGCCGTCGCCGAAGTTCAGTTTCGCGTCATCCGCCCACTGGCCGCCGTTGTGGAAGTAACGCGCCACGATGGAGTAGTGCCAGTGATCGTAGTTCAGCGCCAGGATATGGCTGGAAGCGATGGAGTTGCTGGTGCGTGAATGCTTACCGTTCAAATCATAAGAGTTGTCATCGCCCAGATCGGAGCCCCAGTCAAAGTTGGTGAAGCCGATATAGCTCAGTGAACCGCCCCACAGATCGGTCAGCGGCACAAAGTATTTCACTTTGAAACGGTAACCGTCCCATTCGTTCTCGTTAGATGCGCCATAGTTTTGCCACTGATATTTCGCATAGACGTTCAGGGAGAGGCTCATCGGCAGGCCGGTATCGATATCGGTACCCAGACCCATATACCAGGTGCTCTGACGACCGGATTTGTTGCGGCCCATGTCGTAGATATAGTTGTTGGCGAAATACCACTCTTTGAACGGGCCGAAGCTGAGGTCGGTACCGGTCAGTTTATCGATAGAGAAGCGCGGCTCAATTTCCATAAACAGCGGAGAACCGTGGTTCCAGATACCTTTCGCGTCGGTGTTGCCGCCGAAGAATACCGGCGCATCCATATAGCCATAAAAATCAAACCAGTCTTTCTTAGCGAACGCTTCATATTCCAGATAAGTATCGTTACGAATCTGCGGCCCAAAACGAGTGTGGTAGCTGCCCACCACGTTCACACTCTGGTGCCACCAATCAGACAGATATTGCGGTTTGTCGTTTTCTGCCGCGCTGGCAGAGAAAGATGCGGAGAGCGCCAGAGCTGCGCCAGCTGCCAGTAATGTTTTTTTCATAATGATGCCACTGTTTAAATTAAGCCTGAAGGCGTTAAAAGAATCGCCGTAGCGTTTCTAAATATTTCGTATTTCTGTGGCGTCTATTATAGGAATCATTGCTCACAAAAATATGTGTTGTTTCACATAACGAAGACATAGGTAATCGATTGCGTTCACGATTTTATGCATTTCTTGACGAAATGCCACCGAAATTCATAATTCCTGTCAATTTTTAGTGAACCGATCGGGAAATCTGTAAGTGGATTTGCACAGCGGAAAAATGCCGGATGTTGAACGCATCCGGCAGACGGCATTACTGCATACTGGCGGGCTGAATATCGTGGATGCGAACGAAGCCAACCTGCTCTGGCGTCACGCCATTCAGGCGCAGCGGAATGTCGACATCGCTCGGCGCCAGGACGCTTGCCGGAGCGCTAATGAGCTGATTTTGTACATTAACCTCCTGGTAGCTATCGGTTGTGCCGCTGATCTGCCCGGAGGCGACCGTCGCGCTAAAGGCCGGCAGCGGATCGTTTGATTCCCCCTGAATGCGCAGGGTGAGGCGGGTACCGTCGCCATCCGGGGCGATATTGAGCAGCGACATGCGCAGGGTACCAATCTGGCTTTTCAGGCGAGCTGGCGTTTTCGCCTCCGGCAGCAGGTATACGCCGCTGTTTGATTTCGCGTTCAGAACGTTTTGCTGAGTAATTTTTACCGTTTGCTGATTGAGCTGGGTCATCTCTTTGCTCAGAGTGCTCACGCTCTGGTTCATCTGGCGAATTTCGCTTTGCTGCGCGCAGGCGCTAAGGGTGAAAATGCTACCCACAATGGCCAGCTTTAAATAACGTCTTGTCATAGTCGAGATTCCGTTAACAGAGGATGCTTAATGGTAGATCGTTCGGCTAAACGCACTATAGATCCTTTGTCTCAAAAGCTCTTTCTTTGTTGTCGGGTCACTTCGCGGTAAACTACCTGTTAGTTTAACTACTTGTCAGGACGCGCTATGCATTGCCCTTTCTGTTTCGCCGTAGATACCAAGGTTATCGACTCACGTCTGGTGGGCGAAGGCTCTTCCGTGCGTCGTCGCCGCCAGTGTCTGGTCTGCAACGAACGCTTTACGACGTTTGAAGTGGCGGAGCTGGTGATGCCGCGAGTCGTAAAAAGCAACGACGTGCGCGAGCCTTTTAATGAGGACAAACTGCGCAGCGGCATGCTTAAAGCACTGGAAAAGCGTCCGGTCAGCTCAGATGACGTCGAAATGGCGCTTAACCACATTAAAACCCACCTGCGCGGAACTGGCGAACGTGAAGTGCCGAGCAAAATGATCGGCAATCTGGTGATGGAACAGCTGAAAAAGCTCGATAAAGTGGCCTATATCCGCTTCGCTTCCGTCTATCGCAGTTTCGAAGATATCAAAGAGTTTGGCGAAGAGATCGCCCGCTTACAGGACTGATCCATGCAGGACGAAATATACATGGCGCGAGCGCTGAAGCTGGCTGCGCGCGGACGCTTCACGACTCACCCAAATCCGAATGTCGGCTGCGTGATTGTCAAAGATGGCGAGATCGCCGGCGAAGGTTTTCACTATCGCGCCGGTGAACCGCACGCGGAGGTGCATGCGCTGCGCATGGCGGGCGAAAAAGCCCAGGGCGCGACGGCGTACGTGACGCTGGAACCCTGTAGCCATCACGGGCGTACGCCGCCGTGCTGCGAAGCGCTAATTGCCGCAGGGGTAACCCGCGTCGTTGCCGCAATGCAGGACCCCAATCCCCAGGTCGCGGGGCGCGGTCTGTACCGCTTGCAGCAGGATGGCGTTGACGTCAGCCACGGGCTGATGATGAATGAAGCCGAAGCGCTGAATAAAGGTTTTCTCAAGCGCATGCGCACCGGCTTTCCGTGGATCCAGCTAAAAATGGGCGCATCGCTGGACGGCCGCACGGCGATGGCCAGCGGAGAGAGCCAGTGGATCACCTCACCGCAGGCGCGGCGTGATGTCCAGCGCCTGCGCGCGCAAAGCCACGCTATTCTGACCAGCAGCGCGACGGTGCTGGCGGACGATCCGGCGCTGACCGTACGCTGGGACGAGCTCAACGCTGAAACCCAGGCGCTGTACCCGCAGGAAAATCTGCGCCAGCCTTTACGCATCGTTATTGATAGCCACAATCGCGTCACGCCGCAGCACCGTATCGTGCAGCAGGCGGGCGAAACGCTGTTTGCCCGCACCCGTGAAGATGAACGGCAGTGGCCGGAGAGCGTACGTACTCTGCTGGTGCCGGAGCATAACGGTCGGCTGGATCTGGTTTTATTGATGATGCAGCTGGGCAAACAGCAAATTAACTCGATCTGGGTAGAGGCCGGGCCAACGCTTGCCGGCGCGCTGTTGCAAGCCGGGCTGGTGGATGAGCTTATCGTCTATATTGCGCCTAAACTGTTAGGCAGCGATGCACGCGGATTATGCGCGCTGCCGGGGCTTGAGAAACTAGCGCAAGCACCCCATTTCAAATTCAACGAGATACGTCATGTAGGCCCGGATATTTGCCTGCATTTAGTGAACGCTTGATTTCCCCGATCAAAAGGGAAAGCAGTGCGCCGATTATTATGATAGAATCCGCCCCCCTTGCGGGGCCAAATGAACTGAACCCGAAGGAAGAGTATGAACATTATTGAAGCTAACGTTGCTACCCCGGACGCTCGCGTCGCCATCACCATTGCGCGTTTCAACAACTTTATCAACGACAGCCTGCTGGAAGGTGCGATTGACGCCCTGAAGCGTATTGGCCAGGTTAAAGATGAAAACATTACCGTTGTTTGGGTTCCAGGCGCGTACGAACTGCCGCTGGCGGCTGACGCACTGGCGAAAACCGGTAAGTATGACGCGGTGATTGCGCTGGGTACCGTTATCCGTGGCGGCACTGCGCATTTTGAATATGTGGCTGGCGGTGCAAGCAATGGCCTGGCGCACGTCGCTCAGGACAGCGGAATCCCGGTAGCCTTCGGTGTTCTGACCACAGAAAGTATTGAACAAGCCATCGAACGCGCTGGCACCAAAGCCGGTAACAAAGGCGCTGAAGCAGCGCTGACCGCGCTGGAAATGATTAACGTATTGAAAGCCATCAAGGCCTGATTTTTGTAAGGGGAATTCCGTGAAACCTGCTGCTCGTCGCCGCGCCCGTGAGTGTGCTGTCCAGGCGCTCTACTCCTGGCAGTTGTCCAAAAACGACATTGCTGATGTCGAATACCAGTTCCTGGCGGAACAGGATGTAAAAGATGTCGACGTTCTGTATTTCCGCGAGCTGCTGTCCGGAGTGGCGACTAACAGCGCGTATCTCGACGGCCTGATGAAGCCGTACCTTTCTCGTCTGCTCGATGAGCTGGGTCAGGTGGAAAAGGCGGTCCTGCGTATCGCGCTGTTTGAGCTGTCAAAGCGTAGCGATGTACCGTACAAAGTTGCGATTAACGAAGCCATTGAACTGGCGAAAACCTTTGGCGCTGAAGATAGCCACAAGTTTGTCAACGGCGTGCTGGACAAAGCTGCTCCGGTAATTCGTCCCAACAAAAAGTAAACTCCAGGGCCGGATTTGCAGAGTCTCACTTCTGCAAACCGGCCTTATTCTTTTCTTTTTCTGAGGCATAACGTATGGCATGCGGCGAATTTTCCCTGATTGCCCGTTATTTTGATCGCGTAAAAAGCGCACGTCTTGATGTTGAAACCGGCATTGGCGACGACTGCGCGCTCCTGAATATCCCCGAGAAAAAAACGCTGGCAATCAGCACCGACACCCTGGTGGCGGGAAACCATTTTTTACCCGACATCGACCCTGCCGACCTCGCCTATAAAGCGCTGGCGGTAAATTTAAGCGATCTGGCGGCGATGGGCGCCGAACCGGCGTGGTTAACGCTGGCTCTGACCCTGCCGGAAGCGGACGAAGCCTGGCTTGAAGCCTTTAGCGACAGCTTGTTCGTACAGCTTAACTATTACGATATGCAGCTCATTGGCGGCGATACTACTCGCGGACCGCTGGCGATGACGCTGGGTATTCACGGCTATGTGCCAACGGGACGCGCGCTGAAGCGTTCCGGGGCAAAGCATGGCGACTGGATTTACGTCACCGGCACGCCGGGAGACAGCGCTGCTGGCCTGGCGATTTTGCAGGATCGGCTGCAGGTGGAAGATGCCACCGACGCGGATTACCTCCTGGCGCGTCATCTGCGCCCGCTGCCGCGGGTTCTGCAGGGTCAGGCGCTGCGCGATCTGGCGAATTCGGCCATCGATCTTTCCGACGGCCTGATTTCCGACCTGGGGCATATTCTCAACGCCAGCGGCTGCGGCGCGCGCATCGACCTTGATGCAATGCCGTTCTCGGATGCGATGCTGCGCCAGGTGGATAAGGAGCAGGCGCTGCGCTGGGCGCTCGCCGGCGGTGAAGATTATGAACTGTGCTTTACCGTACCTGAACTCAACCGCGGGGCGCTGGACGTGGCGCTTGCCAATCTCGGCGCGCGTTTTACCTGTATTGGACAGATCGTTCCTGAATCGGAAGGCCTGCAATTCACCCGTGAGGGCAAGCCGGTAACGCTGGACGTTAAGGGGTATGACCATTTTGGCGCGTAGTAGAGATGTGGCGAAAAGCCGGCTGAAGATGAGCAACCCCTGGCATCTGCTGGCAACGGGATTTGGCAGCGGTCTTAGCCCCGTGGTCCCCGGCACGATGGGGTCGCTGGCGTCGATTCCCTTCTGGTACTTGCTGACCTTTATTCCCTGGCAGCTCTATTCGCTGGTGGTGATGATGAGTATCTGCATCGGCGTCTATATTTGTCACCGTACGGCGAAAGATATGGGTACCCACGATCACGGCAGTATCGTCTGGGACGAGTTTGTCGGGATGTGGATTACGCTGATGGCTTTGCCGACGATGGACTGGCAGTGGGTTGCCGCCGGGTTCGTGATTTTTCGCATCTTTGATATGTGGAAGCCGTGGCCTATCCGCTGGTTCGACCGCAATATCCACGGCGGGATGGGGATCATGGTGGATGATATCGTCGCCGGGGTGATTTCCGCCGGGGTGCTGTACGTCATTGGCCACCACTGGCCAATTGGGCTTTTCTAAAGGCCGTGCGGCCCGCCTGGCGTGTACCGTCAGGAGTTCGCGTAAGCCGGCGTTTCCCGTAGGCGGTGCTGCGCATCTGTCCGGGCTACTGTCTCGCAGACGGTGGAGAACTCGTAGCCCGGGCAAGGCCCTTTGCGCCGCCCCCGGGAGCAAAGCGCAGAGTGGCATAATTTCCCGGAGGCGGTGCTGCGCACCTGTCCGGGCTACTGTCCCACAGACGGTGAAGCACTCGTAGCCCGGGCAAGGCGCTTTGCGCCGTCCCCGGGAGCAAAGCGCAGAGTGGCGTAATTTCCCGGAGGCGGTGCTGCGCACCTGTCCGGGCTACTGTCCCGCAGACGGTGGAAAACTCGTAGCCCGGTAAGGCGCTTTGCGCCGCCCCCGGGAGCAAAGCGCAGAGTGGCATAATTTCCCGGAGGCGGTGGTCAACCCGTTGTCCGCAGATATTGGTGAATCTGTAGCCCGGCTAAGCGCAGCGCGAGCCGGGAATCTGGTAGGGACGGCGGGTTACTTGAACCCCACGATCGGGTGCGGTTTATACGGTGCTTCCAGCTTCTCAATCTGCTCTGGCGTCAGCGTTAAATCGACCGCATGCAGCAGTTCATCCAGCTGTTCCTGCCTTGACGCGCCGATAATCGGCGCGGCCACGCCGGGCTTGCTCAATAGCCAGGCCAGCGCGACCTGAGCGCGCTCGGCATCAAGCTCTTCCGCGACCTCAGCAAGGTTTGCGGCAATCTGCTCGTCATTCTCATCCATGGCATTATAGAGCGACTTACCGAATTCATCCGATACCAGGCGGGCGGTGGTTTCTCCCCAGGGACGCGTCAGACGACCGCGCGCAAGCGGGCTCCAGGGCATTACCGCGACCCCTGCGCGGCTGCACAGCGGTAGCATCTCATTCTCTTCTTCACGGTAAATCAAATTGTAATGATCCTGCATGGTGACGAAGCGAGCCCAGTTATTTTGCTCCTGCAATGCCAGCGCCTGCGCGAACTGGCGCGCATGCATCGACGATGCGCCGATATAGCGGGCTTTACCCGCCTTGACGACGTCGTTGAGCGCCTCGAGGGTTTCTTCAATGGGCGTGGTGTAATCCCAGCGATGGATCTGCAACAGGTCGACATACTCCATGCCGAGACGGCGCAGGCTGTCGTCAATAGATCGCAGGATCTGCGCCCGCGACAGTCCCTGCGGCAGATCGCCCACCTGATGATAAACCTTGGTCGCGACGATTACGGAATCGCGTCGGGCATATTCGCGTAGCGCGCGGCCGAGGATCTCTTCGCTGCTGCCGTCAGAGTAATTATTGGAGGTGTCGAAAAAGTTAATCCCGCCTTCGAGGGCGTATTTAATGAGTGGGCGGCTGCTCTCTTCCGGTAAGGTCCATGCATGGTTGCCGCGGTCCGGTTCGCCGAAGGTCATACAGCCAAGGCAGAGCCGGGAAACGCGGAGATCGGTATCGCCAAGAGGGATATAGTGCATAGTGCGCTCCTGCTACGGATAAAAGTATCCCTTAAGCATAGCAGGAGCGGTGACGGCAATTATGCTAGCCAGGCGTGGATTTTGGCTTCAATTCCTGCGGCGTCGAGGCCGAGATCGGCATACGCTTCTTCCTGGGTTCCCTGCGGGATGAAGAAATCAGGCAGGCCGAGATTCAGCACCGGCACCGCGCGACGGCGAGACATCAGCAGCTCATTCACGCCGCTGCCCGCGCCGCCCATAATGGCATTCTCTTCCAGCGTAACCAGCACCTCGTGTTCTGCGGCCAGCTGTAGCACCAGCGCTTCATCCAGCGGTTTGGCAAAGCGCATATCCACCAGAGTGGCGTTAAGCTTCTCCGCGACTTTGGCGGCCTGCGGCAGCAGCGTGCCGAAGTTAAGGATGGCGATCTTCTCGCCTTCGCGTTTCACCACGCCTTTACCGATAGGCAGCGATGCCAGCGGTTCAAAGGCAGCACCGGTACCGGAGCCACGCGGATAGCGCACTGCGCTCGGGCCGTCGTTGTAGTGATAGCCGGTATAGAGCATCTGGCGACATTCATTCTCGTCGCTTGGCGTCATGATAACCATATCCGGGATGCAGCGCAGGAAGGAGATATCAAATGCGCCCTGATGGGTCTGACCGTCAGCGCCAACGATTCCTGCGCGGTCGATAGCGAACAACACCGGCAGCTTCTGGATAGCGACATCGTGGATCACCTGGTCGTAGGCGCGCTGCAGGAAGGTTGAATAAATCGCCACCACCGGCTTATAGCCGCCAATCGCCAGGCCAGCGGCAAAGGTGACCGCATGCTGTTCGGCGATAGCCACGTCGAAATACTGGCCGGGATACTTTTTCGAAAACTCGACCATTCCTGAACCCTCGCGCATCGCGGGGGTAACGGCCATCAGCTTGTCATCCTTTGCGGCGGTTTCGCACAGCCAGTCGCCGAAGATTTTCGAGTAAGTTGGCAGGCCGCCGCTGCTTTTAGGTAGCACGCCGCTGGTGTGATCGAACTTCGGCACCGCGTGGAAGGTAATCGGGTCTTTTTCGGCGGGCTCATAGCCGCGGCCTTTTTTGGTCATGATATGCAGGAACTGCGGACCTTTCAGGTCGCGCATGTTCTTCAACGTGTTAACCAGACCGATAACATCGTGGCCGTCCACCGGCCCAATGTAGTTAAAGCCCAGCTCTTCAAACAGCGTCCCCGGAACCACCATCCCTTTGATATGTTCCTCGGTGCGTTTGAGCAGCTCTTTAATCGGCGGTACGCCAGAGAAGACCTTTTTGCCGCCTTCGCGCAGCGTGGAGTAGAGTTTTCCGGAAAGCAGCTGCGCCAGATGATTGTTTAGCGCGCCGACGTTCTCAGAGATCGACATTTCGTTATCGTTGAGCACTACCAGCAGGTCGGGTTTGATATCACCAGCGTGGTTCATCGCTTCAAACGCCATCCCGGCGGTGATCGCCCCGTCGCCGATCACGCAGACCGCGCGACGCTGCTTATCTTCTTTGGCTGCGGCGATGGCTATGCCGATGCCGGCGGAGATAGAAGTGGACGAGTGGCCGACGCTAAGAACGTCATACTCGCTCTCCCCGCGCCAGGGAAAGGGGTGCAGTCCGCCTTTCTGACGGATAGTCCCGATTTGATCGCGGCGTCCGGTCAGAATTTTATGCGGGTAAGCCTGGTGGCCGACGTCCCAGATAAGGCGATCGAAAGGCGTGTTATAGACGTAGTGCAGCGCCACGGTTAGCTCTACCGTGCCGAGGCCGGAGGCAAAGTGCCCGCTGGAGCGGCTGACGCTGTCCAGCAGGTAGCGCCGCAGTTCGTCGCACAGTTTCGGCAGGCTATCTTTCGGCAACAAACGCAACTCCTGGGTGGAGTCCACCAGCGCCAGGGTCGGGTATTTGGCAATATCAAAACTCATCAGAGACTCATTTATTGTTTATTTATCACGCTGAATTATGTAATTCGCGAGCGCTTCCAGTGCCGTGGTATCCAGAGATTGCGCGGCCAGCTCGTTTAACGACCGGCGGGCGTCGGTAATCAGGTCATGGGCCTTTTTCCGGGCTTGCTCAAGTCCCAGAAGGGCGGGGTAGGTACTTTTGCCCAACTGCTGGTCGGCTCCCTGACGTTTGCCAAGGGTGGCAGTATCCCCTACCACGTCGAGAATGTCATCCTGGACCTGGAAGGCGAGACCGATATTTTCTGCGTATCGATCGAGAGCGGGCAACGCTCTGCGTCCGGCTTCACCTGCGCTCAGTGCGCCCATTCGTACCGCTGCGCGAATCAATGCACCGGTCTTATGGCGATGAATACGCTCCAGCGACGGCAGGTCAACCTGATGACCTTCCGCTTCCAGATCCAGCGCCTGACCGCCGCACATCCCGGCGATGCCGCTGGCCTGCGCCAGTTCAGAAATCATCGCCAGACGATCGCGATCCGGTACTTCTGGCATCGGCGCATCACTCAGTATAGAAAACGCCAGCGTTTGTAGAGCGTCTCCAGCAAGAATTGCGTTCGCCTCGCCGAATTTTATATGGCAGGTTGGCTGACCACGGCGCAAATCATCATCGTCCATTGCCGGAAGATCGTCGTGCATTAGCGAATAGGCATGGATGCATTCGACGGCGGCGGCGGGAGCGTCCAGCGTAGCGCGGCTAACGCCAAACATGTCGCCGGTCGCGTAAACCAGAAACGGGCGCAGGCGCTTGCCGCCCAATAGTGCGCCGTACTGCATGGCTTCGACCAGCGGAGTGTTCTGAAAGGGCTGCGGAGCGATAAAACGACGCAGCGCTTCGTTAGCCTGCTCAACGCACGACTGTAGCTGTTGCGGAAAATCCATTTATTCAGCGTCCGGCGTAAAAGGCGTCAGCGGCGCATCTTCGCTATCCGCCAGCAAAATTTGCACGCGCTGCTCGGCCTGCTGCAGCTTTGCCTGCCCCTGGCGCGCAAGCTGTATGCCGCGCTCGAATTCGCCGAGCGCTTCTTCTAGCGGCAGCGAGCCGCTTTCCAGACGATTAACAATCTGCTCCAGCTCGCCCAGGGCGGTCTCGAAGCTGGCCGGGGCCTCATTTTTCTTTGGCATAGTGAATATAGACTCTTGTTATGTCTCGATGGCTATCAATATGGTAACGAAGTCGCGCGGTTAATCAAATAACGCGCAATGCCAGGTGAAAAGCGTCCAATAGTGGTATACTCCGCGCCCTGGATGCAGACGCCGATCGCGCCTGTACAACTTTTTATGCTTAAAGCCCCGTCGGGCTTGCCAACGAATATTGTCGCCATGAAGTTTATCATTAAATTGTTCCCGGAAATCACCATCAAAAGCCAATCTGTGCGATTGCGCTTCATTAAAATTTTAACCGGGAACATTCGTAACGTTCTCAAAAACTATGATGAGACGCTTGCCGTCGTTCGTCATTGGGATCATATCGAGGTTCGGGCAAAGGATGAAAACCAGCGCCTGGCTATTCGCGATGCCCTGACCCGTATCCCCGGTATTCACCATATTCTTGAAGTCGAGGACGTTCCTTATACTTCCCTGCACGATATTTTCGAGCAGACGCTGCCGCTGTGGCGTGAAGCGCTGGAAGGTAAAACCTTCTGCGTGCGCGTTAAGCGCCGCGGTAAGCATGAGTTTACCTCAATCGAAGTCGAGCGCTACGTTGGCGGCGGTTTGAACCAACATATTGAAACGGCGCGCGTGAAGTTAACCGACCCCGATGTGACGGTGAACCTCGAGATTGAAAACGATCGCCTGCTGCTGGTTAAAGGGCGCTATGAAGGTATTGGCGGTTTCCCGATAGGCACCCAGGAAGACGTGTTGTCGCTTATTTCCGGTGGTTTCGACTCCGGCGTCTCCAGCTATATGCTGATGCGTCGCGGCTGTCGCGTGCATTACTGCTTCTTTAATCTCGGCGGCGCTGCGCATGAAATCGGCGTACGTCAGGTGGCGCACTACCTGTGGAACCGTTTCGGCAGTTCCCACCGGGTACGTTTCGTGGCGATTAACTTCGAACCCGTGGTTGGCGAGATTCTGGAAAAAGTCGATGATGGCCAGATGGGCGTGGTGCTCAAGCGTATGATGGTTCGCGCGGCGTCAAAAGTCGCCGAGCGCTACGGCGTGCAGGCGCTGGTTACCGGCGAAGCGCTGGGACAGGTCTCCAGCCAGACGCTGACCAACCTGCGTCTGATCGACAACGTCTCGGATACCCTGATTCTGCGTCCGCTGATTTCACACGATAAAGAGCACATTATTAATCTGGCGCGTGAAATCGGTACCGAAGATTTTGCCCGTACCATGCCGGAATACTGCGGGGTTATCTCGAAGAGCCCGACCATTAAAGCGGTAAAGGCGAAGATCGAGGCGGAAGAAGAGCACTTCGATTTCGACATCCTGGAAAGAGTGGTAGCGGAAGCGACGAATATCGATATCCGCGATATTGCTCAGCAGACAGAACAGGACGTGGTGGAAGTGGAAACCGTCAGCGGCTTTGGCCCGAACGACGTAATCCTCGACATTCGTTCTGTCGACGAACAGGATGACAGGCCGTTAAAGGTGGAAGGCGTGGATGTGGTCTCTCTGCCGTTCTATAAGCTCAGCACCAAATTTGGCGATCTCGACCAGAATAAAACCTGGCTGCTGTGGTGTGAACGCGGCGTGATGAGCCGCCTGCAGGCGCTGTATCTGCGCGAGCAGGGCTTCCAGAACGTGAAGGTGTATCGCCCATAACAAATTTATAACAAGGATGTTATATGATTCCTGAACAACCCGCACGCCAGGATGGCGTGCCGTTGACGTTTTATATTCCGGGACAGTGTTTGTCGTTTTCCCAATACCAGTGGGGAGCGAGGCTGGCCCGGCTCGCATTGCCAGAACGTCGCCGCCGTTTAGCTCCTGTACCCGCATTTCTTATTAGCACACTTATTATGTGGCTGATTTTTGCCTTTTTTGCGTCATTGAGCGATGGTCATTATCAGTTCAGATTAAGCGCCTGGTCCATTAGCGATGGGGCGGGCGAGTATCTTTTCAGGTTACGCAATTCAAAGGTGATAGCCGTTTTTCTGGGATGCTACATTGTCGGCGTGTTGACCATCCGGCTTCTTTATCGCCGATTTCAGAGATGTTGGTCCCGTCGCTTTTATGACGCCAATGAAGCTATTCGCAGCGGATATTGCCTTCAGCTGTGGGAGGAGGGCGTAAGCTGGATGGATCACTCTAATCAAAATTACCGGGCTTTTCTGGCGTGGAGACACGTTAAGGGGATCGTAACTCACGGAAAAATGGATTATTTAGATTTAGGGACCTTAGGATTTTTGTGGATCCCCGTTGATTTAGATGCGTATCCGCGAGCGCAGGTATTCAGGTTTATTGAACGTCATATGTGAAGGTAACGGCGGAAATTTCCGCCGTTGGCTCACGCTTCGTAGTAGTTATAAATTCCCGCCGCCATGACCAGCTGTGATGCGACTTCATGGGCTTTTTCACGCCCAACCAGCAGATCAATTATCTTTAAAGCGAAATCAATGGACGTCCCGGGCGCCTGGCTGGTAAGTAGCTTAACGCGAGCATCCCAGACGACGCGCCTGTCCTGCCACTGCCCGGCAGGAATGCGATCTTTCAACCCGGGAAATCCGGTCATATTGCCGATGGGGAACAGATTATGCGGCACCAGTACGGTGGCCGCCGCGGCGCAGATCGCTGCGACGATACGCCCGGAAAGGTGAAACTGACGCACGGTCTCAACCAGCAGAGGGCTGTCGCGGAAGCACTCGGCGCCCTTAATGCCGCCAGGAAGAATGATGATATCGAAGTCGCCATCGGCCACTTCCACCAGTGGCGCATCGGCCAGCAGCTTGACGCCGCGCGAGCAGACAATCGTCAGATCGCCATCGCTGGCGACGCTGGCGGTTGTGACCTTTATGCCGCCGCGAACGAGTAAATCTATGGTGGTGACCGCTTCGGTCTCTTCGCTACCAGGGGCGAGGCAAATCAGTGCCGACGCGCTCATATTCATTCTCCTTACGCTTAACCAGTTCAAACAGACGGGTATTTTCAGGTACGGCTATACCGTGGGCTCGAGCACGCTTTAGCAGAAAACCGGTAATATAGTCGATTTCCGTATGGCGCTGGGCGAGAATATCCTGCAGCATTGAAGAAGTATTTTCTGCCGTACTTTCAATAACCTGATGAACATAGAATAACAGGTTTTCCGGCGAGGTATGCATCCCCTCGCGCTCCATAACCGCCGCAACTTCATAGCAGATGTCAGCGACCTCCTGAGGATATTCGCGTAAGGCGCCGTTCTGGCAGTTCTTCAACGCCGTCAACGGGTTGATCACGCAGTTAACCGCCAGCTTACTCCAGATTGCGGGGTAGATATTATTATGCCAGGCAACGTCAGGTAGCACGCCCTGGAGCACATCGGCAAGATAACTGTAGTCCTGCGGATAATTTTTCGCTGGACCAATGTGGCTGGTGCCATTGGCAACATGGACAATGACGTTGCCGTCGCGGCGAGCAGCCTGGGTTGTCGAAGCCATCAGCAGCGGCTGTCTGATGCTTTTAAGCTCATCCACGGTTCCCATACCATTATGCATGAGCAAAACAGGCGATGATGAGGGCAAAATTGCGCTCAGATTTTTCACCGCGTTGGAGACCTGCCAGGCTTTCAGCGTGACCAGCAACAGGTCGCTACTGGCGAGAAAATCAGGATCGTTAGCGATAAATGATTCATTAAACACGCTACCGTCGGTATCAATGACATTGACGCTACAGAATGGCTGGGGGACGCGTAACCAGCCCTGGACTTCATGCCCGTGTTTGTACAGCGCAGTTAGCCATAACTGTCCCAGTGCACCGCATCCGAGTACGGTTACTTTCATTATTCCTCCTCACCTGTGAGTGCTGCATCAGGTGCTCATGGCTAAAGTATAGCGTTATCAGTTATCCTTTCGGGATAACAAGTTGAGTTATGTCGCGTTGCAGGTATTATGCAACGCAAAAGAAACTGAAGGAGAGGAAAAGATGCCATCTTTCGATATTGTCTCTGAAGTCGATCTTCAGGAAGTTCGAAACGCCGTAGAGAACGCGACCCGTGAAGTTGAATCGCGTTTTGATTTTCGTAACGTCGAAGCGAGCTTTGAACTGAACGAAAAGAACGAGTCCATCAAGGTCCTCAGTGAGTCTGATTTCCAGATTAATCAACTGCTGGATATTCTGCGCGCCAAGCTGCTTAAACGCGGAATTGAAGGCAGTTCTATTGAAGTTCCGGATGAGTTCGTGCACAGCGGTAAGACCTGGTTTGTCGATGCAAAGCTGAAGCAGGGAATTGAGAGCGCGACGCAGAAGAAAATCGTTAAGCTTATCAAGGACAGTAAGCTGAAGGTGCAGGCGCAGATCCAGGGTGAAGAAATTCGCGTTACTGGAAAATCTCGTGACGATCTGCAGGCGGTTATGGCTCTGGTACGCGGCGGTGATTTAGGTCAGCCGTTCCAGTTCAAAAATTTCCGCGATTAGCCAGTATGCTCAGATAGTACACGCTTATCCGGCCCATTAGAACGGTCGGATAAGCCGTCGCCCATTTTCACTCACGTTCTGAATCATGACATTTTAAATGTGAAATTAATGAGTTCAACTACACAATAATATTCCCTTTAGTTAATCAATCTCCTTTCAGCCTTGCAACAGCGGCTTGTTCTCAGACATCAAGCCCGCATATCGATTATGACTGGTAAGCGGTACAGCACGCCAGTTGCATAATACTGGCGATAGCCGGCAAGGTTATGTCCTTGAGCTTGCATTCAAATATATTTCATGTTTTGCCATACTAACTCCTTAATAGACTATTCATTGACGTATTAGCGCTTTTACTCATCAAAGAGTCGGTTGAATTATTCGACTTTCACTATGTTGCCGCCATATAAAATTTGTCTGGTAGGGGAATATGGAGATGTTTTTATTCATCGTGCGTATTGTTTACCTGCCTGGTATTTTTATAATTTAATGTTCAATGACACATTGCATAAGGTATCAGAAATAGATGAAAATAAAATTAAAGCGATTTCAGATAGGTAACACTAACATCCGGATGTTTACCAGAACCCTCACTTTATTAATATTGTGAAATGAGTTTTCGAACGAATAGCGCCTGGCCGAATGGTGTTTTTATCTGAGGTTGCTTCTAAAATCCAATAAAATCATATTGTTGAAGCCCGGCTTTGAGGGGGGTATTCTTTTTGATTACGCATGAAAAAACAGTAGCCACAACGTTCAGGATGTCAGATACCCTCCAGATTCTTTTTAAGAAAATATTCATTTTTGATCTTAATCATGAAAGTCTGGAAGTTAATATAATGGGTAATAATTCACTTTTGTTTATTAAACTATTCGAGGAAAGTATAGCGAAGTCAGTAAAGCGTTGTATGAAATCGCTGTGATGGGCAAGGATAATAGCAGCGGCCTTAACCATAAGGTGCAGAACAGGGATAAGCTTAAACGGATAACAACCTTTGTAGAGGGTAATTTTCATAAAATAAAAATATAATCGACTAAACATTTTGCTTAAAAATATTAAAGTTTATGCTTCATATATTTCATAAATCATATTGGTTGCTGTATACAAGATGTTGATGAATTGAATGTGATTTATACACAAGGATCGGTGCACTAATTAGTGTGCTAAAAATGGCCTGATGTGAATGATGATGCTTGCTCATTGTGTAATTCCATCAGGCTGTGCTCTATCAATACTATCTGAAAAGGTTTATATGAAACATTACGCGAATAAAAAAAGAATGCTAAAATTAAATCCTGTTGCTGCTTCAATATTACTGCTTTTACCGGTAATAGCCCAGGCTGATATCTCAATCATTAATGGGAACGTCACGTCAGCAAACGGTGTTCCTGTTGTGAATATTAAAGAAGCAAATAGCAAAGGACTTTCACATAACGTTTACGAAACACTGAACGTGGGCAAAGAAGGGGTGATTTTCAATAACTCCGCCAGCGCCGTGCAAACGACTCTGGCCGGGCAGATTGAAGGTAATGCTAATCTCGCGGGGGGAACCGCGAAAGTTATTTTGAACGAAGTAACTTCAAAAAATGCAAGTACCATCAACGGGATGATGGAAGTGGCCGGCGACTCTGCTCATCTGATCATTGCTAACCCAAATGGGATTACCACCCAAGGGGGCGGTTTCATCAATGCGGAAAAAGGGACGCTGACGACCGGTACGCCAAATGTAAAAGATGGTGCATTAACAGGTTATACCGTGAAGGGCGGCAGTATTACTGTTGGTAACTTCCAAAGCGAATCACCTACAGAAATTTTAGCCCGCAGCGTCAAAGTGAACGGAAGTCTGAGAGTTGATGAGCTATCAGTCATCGCAGGCAACAACGTTATCGATGTCGATGGTTCTATCACCGGCACAGTGGAGGCCATCGATAAAGCTGCTTCCTATGGCGTGGATGTCTCTAAACTCGGCGGTATGTATGCCAACCGCATTAATTTGATTAGCACTGAAGGCGGCGTTGGGGTACGTAACGAAGGGACTATTGCCGGCGGTGCCAGTGGCCTTAATATCACTAGCAACGGTAAGCTAATAAATAACAGCGCTATGATCCAATCTAGTGGCGACATAGCTGTAAATACCAATGGTGCTCTGGATAATATAAACGGTAAAATTAACAGTGGGAGAAGTATTACAATTGATACTGCCAAAAGCAGCATCAATAATACCACTGGGGGAAATATTTCTGCTGCATCAGATATTAACATTCTAAGCGGTGCACTGGATAATGCCAATGGTAAGATTGCATCTGGAGGAATGTTAACGGTTAATACCAACAATAATAAGCTGAACAACTCCGGAAGAAGCAAAAACGCTGGTATCGAAGCGGCAATAGTACTTATCGAGAGCGGTGAACTCAGCAATAGTAATGGTCAAATACATGGCAATTATATTAATCTAAAGAATAGCTCTATGGCTAATAACTCTGGCGTTATTGATGCTGATGGAAACGTAGAGATTAATAGTACTGGTAATATAGAAAATATAACTGGCTTGATTCGCTCCAGTGCAGCTAATGTGAAAATAACAACTACTAAAGCTGTTAAAAATAACAATAATAAATCACTCGATCCGGCCGGTGCGGAAGCCAAAGGTATAATTTCTGGGAGCGGCACAGACATCTCTGCAGATTATGTCTTTAATAATGCTGGAACAATCGCCTCAGCCGGTGATATTAAATTAAAGACCACTAGAGATATCGATAACTACCAGGGGAAAATTGAAAGTAGCCAAAATATTTCAATCGAAGGTCGTGAGCTGCGGACCAGCCAGGCCGGAATCAATGGTATAAAAGGTGTTAATATCGAGCTTAGCGACAAATTTGATAGCCGTCTTGCTATGGTAACGTCTACCGAGGGTGACGTATCGATTAAAGCTAACAAAATCATTAATGACAGCTCATTGATTCTCGCCAAAAATATCAATGTTGAATCAGGCTCATACCTGGATAGCAAGTATTCAATGATGGTCTCCGATGAAAATCTGACGTTAAAGGCGGAAGGCGATATTAATGTTAGTTCTAGTAACATGTTTGGTTATTATGCAGGGCAATATTTCGGCTATATCAATCAGGAAGGTGGCATAATCGCCGGTAAAGATCTGAATATAACTGCAAAAAATGTCAACAATACATCTGGGCGTATTGTTTCTCAGTCGGGAGATACTAATATTAATCTTTCCGGGAACCTGACAAACAACAAAGGGCAGGTTGTTGCTAATTCCGGCAACATGAATATTGATGCCAAACATGTTGCCGCGGATTATTCAACTATTTACAGTGCAGGTAACATGAATATCAATGTTGACTCGCTGTCTTTAGAAGGAAACGGTTCTATCGCTAAAAATACCGCAACTGGCATTATTTCCTCAGATAGAGATATTTTCATAAATGTTAATGGTGATTATTTCAATAATGGCTGGATTAGTGGCAAGGGGGATGTGACTGTAAAAAGTACCGGCTATTTAAGAAATTCTCATACCATTAATGCTGACGGGAATCTTAACGTTAGTGGATACACAATAGCTAACAATAAAGATATCGTTTCTGGCAAGGCATTGACAATTACTACCAATACTGACTTGACCAACAATGCTAATGGTAATATCACTGGGTATACGACCAGAGTCGATGCTAATAATGTCTCTAATATGGGTAACCTGGTTGCTTCATCCCAACTCAATTTGAATGCGGCAAATAATATCTATAATTATTTTAATATCTATACCGAAGGAAAAGCAGTAATCAATGCCAAAAAAGTTATCAATACTGGCTTTTGGGCTGTCTTTGGTGGGGCTCAAGGACTTCAGACAGCTGCAAATATAACAAATATATTTGGTACTGTTGTTGGTAAATAGATAGAACGCTAAATAAAAGGTAAAGGCAGCAAGGGATTGCTGCTTTTACCTGTCAGGAAACGAAATGGATATTCGATATATTTTCAGCGCGGCCTTGATATTAATGAGTTTCAGCTCGAAGACATTTGCAGACATGCCGCTCGGGCGTATGATAAAAGAACAGCAGAGTAATGATAATACATCAATCAAAGAACGCAAGATTGAAAAAAAAGATGTTTTTTCGCAAGCCGTACAGAAAATAGCAGTAGATAGCGATTTTCCGCAAGAAACGCCTTGCTATAATATCGATGAGCTTATTCTCGAAAATGACTTCCTGAACGATCGCTGGATCCGAAAAATTAAAAAAAGAATCGCCGGTAAGTGTTTGGGGGTCAAAGGATTACAAAAAGCAGCTGTCGTTTTGCAGGATCACTTTATTAATTCCGGGTACATAACAACCCGAGTCGAGATACCGTCTCAGGATCTTTTGACTAAAAAACTAAAGTTGCGAGTTGTTCCTGGGCGAATATCACAAGTTATTATATCTGATAATGATATAAGTACATGGGGGTTGCCCTTTAAGGAAGGAGATATCCTGAATGTCAGAGATATTGAA
Organism: Klebsiella sp. GW_Kp181; assembly: GCF_040062315.1. Classification (NCBI taxonomy): domain Bacteria; kingdom Pseudomonadati; phylum Pseudomonadota; class Gammaproteobacteria; order Enterobacterales; family Enterobacteriaceae; genus Klebsiella; species Klebsiella sp. GW_Kp181. The sequence continues at coordinate 223,092 of NZ_JBEAFR010000001.1, read as the reverse complement.
CAGGGACTGGAAAATATACAGAGGACGCCTTGGGTTGATGTTAAGATAAATATCATACCTGGCGTTAACAACGGTACCAGTGAAGTTGAGATTAAACCTCAGCGTACTAAAAGATGGAATTTAAGAACAACATATAACAATTTTGGTGATAAAAGTACTGGCAACCAACTCTTAGGGACAACCGGTTATCTTTATAATTTAACGAAATCTAGCGATATTTTTTATTTGGCCGGTACCAGTAGTCAGACTGGTGGGTATAAAAATGTTAGCACCTACTATAGTATCCCTTTTGGATACTCTGAATTAAGCCTTTTTTATAGTAGTAGTAAATCAAAACAGAGTATTGATGTTGGTCCCTATGATTTTGACTATGTGGGTAAGACGCAGTACTTCAGCCTTAAGGGATCACGAATGCTGCATCGTGATGCGAGTTCAAAGCTTTCCGCCAGTGCAGAACTCATCAGACGCAAGTATGATTATACATTAGGGGGGGAAGAATTAGTTTTACAAAAACGCGATATGAGTAATTTGAAGCTCGGGGTAAATTACAAGAAAAATTTCACCGGGGCCGTATTAGATTCCAGTTTAAGCTGGCAGCGTTTTATCAAGGCCTTAGGAAGTACAGAAACGCCAGATATGCGTAATGGAGATGTAAGTCGCCAGAGTCAGATCATGAATCTGAATGTGAATTATATGAAATGGCTAACTTCATTACCTGTTGATGCTTATTATGAACTTAATATCGGTGTACAGTATACGCCGGATAATCTTACTCTACAGGATCAGCTTACTATAGGCGACCGATGGAGTGTTCGTGGCTTTGATGATAGTGGAGGAATTTATGGTAATAAAGGGTTCTATCTACAGAATACGCTCAATCTTATTACAGGTTATAGAAACATAACTCCCTATTTTGGTGTGGATTATGGCCAAATCATCGGTAAGGTCCCGGTACAGGAGATTGAGAGTAAAAAAATAATGGGCGGCATAACTGGCTTAAAAGGAGTTGTTTATGGTTTGGAGTACGATTTATCCTTATCGAGCCCTTTTGTCTACCCCGATAATTTAAATGTAGATAAGTATAAAGTTAAATTTAATTTTAATTACCAATTATAACTGTCGTAGCGATAAATCATGCGTGTTGGTACGGATATTGTTGAAGTGGAAAGAATTGTTCAGGCCTTGACGAACAGCAATTCTTGCTTTTTACAGAGAGTGTTTACTCATGCTGAGATTAATAAAATTAATCCGCACGACCCAAATTATGAGCGCGCTTCTGGGTTCTGGGCGGCAAAAGAATCAATTGTAAAAGCAGTAGGTTATGGGTTTAACAATAAAATTCGTTTTCATGATATTGAGGTCACGCATGATGAATATGGAAAGCCAGCGTTTTTGATAACTGGAAGACTGAAGGAAATCCTCGATGAGCAAGGAGTTGCTAATATCTCCTTAAGTATCTCTCATTGCCGTACTCATGCAATCGCAGTGACTATTCTTTGTTAATTAAGGTGATCAATAGATATGTATAATTATAATGACCTCGTTGATAAAACCGTATTAGTCACTGGCGCCAGCGGTGATATCGGTCACGCTATTTGCGGCAAATTTCTTGAGCAAGGATGCGTCGTTTATGCACTTTACTGCACGAATAAAGCGCAGTTGATGGAGCTTCAATCAAATCATCCTGCTGGAAAAAAACTTCATCTCCTGCAGGGGGATCTATCGAATCAGGAAGATGTTGCGGCCATATGTGCACAATTATCCAGTGATAAAGGAAAACTGGATGTTTTAGTGAACAATGCAGGAATAGTGAAAGATAACCTCTTTGCTGCTATGACTTTTGATGATTTTAGCTCTGTTATTAATACTAATCTTCTGGGGCTTTTTCGTATGACTAAAGAGGTCTTACTTTTGTTACGGTCGGCCCAGAATCCTACAATCATTAATGTTGCATCTATTGCTGCTATTGTTCCGAGTATTGGTCAGGTTAATTATAGCGCTTCCAAAGGTGCCATTTTAAGTTTCACACGAACGCTGGCCGCTGAGCTTGCGCCGCGGGGCGTACGAGTAAATGCCGTTGCGCCGGGAATGATCGAATCAAAAATGGTTAAAAAAGTGTCTCGTACGGTAGTGCGTGAAGTCACTAATTCAATTCCGCTTAAGCGCCTTGGGAAATGTGAAGAAGTTGCAAATACTATTGTTTATTTGAGCTCTTCTGCTTCAAGTTATATTGTCGGGCAAACCATCGTCATTGATGGTGGTATGGTTATGCGGTGATATATGTCAAAATTTAAGATCCCGACAAAAGTTTTTCTGGCTATGGGTGGGTGGCGCCAGCCATTGTTAATGGTAGATAGAATCGATGATTTTAAGTATGGCGAGAATGGGTATGTTAAAGTGATAAAGCATATCACTTATAATGAACCGTATCTTCTTGGCCATTTTCCTGAAGATCCTATCATGCCAGGGGCTATTATTTCAGAGATATTTGGCCAGGCTAGTGAATATTTCTCTTTTTTGTGTGATATTTGCGATATTTATCAACTACGCACAGGGCGAGAATTTCTGTCTCTGCGTGATATCCATACATATATAGATCAACCTGATATGCTTGAAGTTATACATAAGCGTCGGGCACAGGTACGTGGAGTACTGGCTGCACAAAATTTGAAGTTTAAAGCCTCAGCTTATCCGGGGGATACTATTGAAGTGGTAAGTAAACTCACGTTTTCTGACAATCATGGCTTTAAGCATTACTCGGTAATTGCCAATGTAGGAAAGAAAATTATTAGCCAGGGCACCATTATCAATTTTCGGGAAGTTTTATAACTTATCGTAAGGGAAGGTTATGACTGATATTAATGAGAAGATCGATCAAAGAAAATCAATACTTGTGACTATAAAAGCGGAGCTTATTCATCGGCTTAATATTCAACGTGAAGAGCATCAAATTGATGACGATACTCCTTTGTTTGGCAATGGACTGAAGCTGGACTCTGTTGATGCGACGGAGATTATCGTCATGCTTGATAAGGCTTTTAACATTCAAGTGCAAGAAGGGGATGATCCATCATATATGAGAAGTATTAATAGTCTTGCTTCATTTATTATTCAGAAAAAACATTCCTGATGTCAATAATGCTAATTTATAAAGGTGTTTTATGAGCTCGCTTTTCGATTTACATTTAAAAAATAATGCTGTGATGGGCAATTATAACAACCGGAGCATACCTTCATCCTATCATGATATTTTAGATGAATATAAAGCGGTGAGAGAGAATGCTTTGCTGGTCGATTACTCTCATATGGCCATTGTTAGCGTAACAGGCGAAGATGCATGGATTCTTGTAAATCACATTGCCTCTGCTGACATTTCAATTGTACGAGATGAACAAGGAATTTATTCACTCGCCTTGAATGACGACGGGACTATCCTGGGTGATATGTATGTGCTATGCGCCATGGATGGTTATTATATATTGTCTGAAAATATTTCTGTTGAAAGGATTATAGAAGTCCTTAAGGTAGCAGCGGAAAAATATGATGATTTAGGTATTCAGGAGATCCCGGAAATAAAATCCATGGAAGACGATAACTGGGGGGCTATCATGCTTGAAGGGCCATATTCCTGGGAGTTGATGTCCGAGATCTATGGATATGATATCATCGGTCTTCCTTATTGCGAATACATGAATACTGAAGATGACTTAATTATCTTCCGCTGCGGTAAGCATGGGGAGTTTGCCTATCAAGTAATTGGCCCTCAAAGTTTACTCGTTGAACTATGGGGTAAATTACAAAGGATTGGAGTTAAGTACTTACTTAAAACTGGCGGTTTGGATTACCAGCGTATAGTTCGCGTAGAGAATCCTGGCTGGGATAAAAGCATTTACGCAGAATATTCAACAAACCCTGTCGAATTACAATTGCAGTGGGCTATCCAGTATGACAAGGAAGATTTCATCGGCAAAGCTGCTGTTGAGCTGATGTCTGCCCAGAGTGCTGCTCGCAAAGTTGTTGGCATTGTTCCGTGCGTTAATTGCGCGTCGCTTAGCAAGGATGATAAAATCCTTGTTAATGGGCAGACTGTGGGGTTTATTATTAATGCTGTATATTCTCCGGCTGAGCAAAGTTGGATAGCGTTGGCGTTTATTAATACCCCTTATGCACTATCAGATATAGACGGTTATATAATAAAAACTGCGCACGGTGATATTGCGGCAAAAACAAAAACCTTACCATTCATATATAATTTCAGTTTGCTGGTTAACCCGACAACGCATAGCTATATTGACCCATCGAAAGCGAAAAGTGTTTTATAAAGCATAGAGAGTATTAAACTTAACTTGCTAAACGCGGTCGTTATTTTTTTATTTGCTGTTTAAATCAAGGGTTTTCCGGATATTATGAAAACAAACAGGAAAAGGGTAGTTATCACAGGGATGGGCATCCTGTCATCTCTTGCGGATAATATTGAGGGTTTCAGGCTAGCCCTGCTACAGAAGGAAAATGGTATTACTGATAGCGCGCGTTTCTCGGAATGGTTTGAAAACGCACGGGCGGCCGAGGTACTACATGAAATCGATTGTCCTGAATTATCTGAGGAGATTATTGCCTCGCTCGATAACGCTGCGCTGTGGGCATATAAGGTTGGCAGGGACGCGTTGATACAGGCCGACCTGGTTAACTGCCCTCGTTGCCTTGATGAGATGGGCTTAGTAGTTGGCGTTTCCTCTGCGGGTACAGAAGCCTTCCTGCCGCTTTTCGAGCAGCGAATTCAGGACTTTTCCTTGCGTAAGGCGCTGTATTCCGGTGGTTTCTCTTCCTGTTGTTCCAGCGTTTCGACATTGTTAGGGCTGAAAGGTGGGGTCGAACTGGTTGCCACGGCCTGTACAGCGAGCCCTAATGCCGTAGGTATGGCATTCGATTATATTCAGAATGGCAAGAGTAGCGCTATGCTGGCAGTTGGGACGGAACCGATCTATTTACCGACCTTTGCTGGCTTTTATGCTCTCAATGTCATGCATCCCGTATCCTGTTCACCTTTCTCCGGCCAATCCGGTATGTCAATTGGCGAGGGGGCGGGGGCTATTGTACTGGAAGAGTATGAACACGCCATTGCACGCGGCGCTACCATCTATGGCGAGATTCTTTCTTATGCCACATCCTGCGACGCTTACCACGAAACAGGGCCCGATCCGCGAGCCAGCGGAGCAGTACAGGTTATGTTAAGGGCCATGGCTAATGCGGGGATTACACCCGATCAGGTTGATTATATTAATGCGCACGGCACGGGTACTGAAGCTAACGATCAAATCGAAACGTTGGCGATGAAGAAAGTGTTTCGCAACATTGAAAATATTCCGATCAGTTCTACGAAATCCTACTTTGGCCATAATATTGGCGCTGCCGGAATCGTTGAACTTATAGCTTGCCTGGTCACTTTGCCTGACCAACAGGTACTACCTACCCTTAATTTCACTGAGGCACGGCCTAACTGCGATCTGGATTATGTCCCGAATGAGTTCGTGAAAAAAGATATTAATATCTTTATGAAAAATAACTATGCATTTGGGGGTAACAACTGCTGCATGATCGTAAGCACCAGGCCGGGTTCGGTTCCGGTGACTTCATATGAGGCCAAAAGGGTAGCGATAACTGGCATAGGAGCTGTATCCGCTATTGGGCATCGTATCAATGAAATACTTGCGAACATTAGTCAAATTGAAAGCAGCGCCGTCGAGCTTGAGGAGATCGTTTTCCCTCAAGATGTATTAAATGAAGCTGAAGAGCTGCTGCATGTTTTAATAAAGAGCAGGCAGTTTGAGGAGCTTTTTGGGGAAAATTATGGCATTGCCAGCTGTGAAGCATCGCATGAACCATCCACCTTTAAAACTTTCCAGGTCAAAGGGCTTGAGCCGCGTAAACACCTGCGTCGCTTCGATTCGCGTAAGGCTACTCGCGGCGGTACTTTTGCGCTAATTGCGCTTACGGAAGCGCTAAATATGGCTAAGCGACGTATTAAGCGCGATGGAGAAGAACTCGGTCTGGTTATGGGCATGGCGCGCGGGCCACAAGAGACGACTTATAAATATTTACAGAGTCTGAAGCCAGACCCTGGAAAGGTACGTACGTCGGAGTTTCCTGGTTCACTGATGAATGCGATTGCAACTTTTTGCGGTATTTCTGAAGGGGTAAAAGGGTACACCACTACTCTTGCAACCGGTGAAAATGCGGCTCTTGGTGCAATAACTTATGGTTATGAAATCATTCGCCAGCAGCTTCAACCGCAAGTCATTGTCGGGGGCGCTGATGAGTATTTCCCATCCATGTCTCTATACATGGATGGGGTGACGCAGAAGATTCACGCGGCATCTGATGTCAGGGACTATCAGGTCTATGCTAAAGAAGCGAAGGGCTACGTACCTGGTGAAGGCGCCTGTATGTTAATGCTCGAAGATCCGCTTGCGGCCGCTGCACGCGGCGCTGAGGTTTTAGCGGAAGTTGTCGGGTATGGTAAATCATGCAACAACAGCTATTTTGATGTTACTCAAATTGATGAAAAATCCAGCGCAATGGCCTTAGCCATCGAACGCGCGCTTAATGATGCAGGAATTTGTGCCAGAGATATCGATTTGGTGTGTGGCACCAGCAACGGAAGCATTGACAATTCAACAATCGAGTTGAATGCCATATATGAATCATTTCGTCAGGTTAATCCAACAGTCCCGGTAGTCAACTACAACGCCTTTTTTGGCTTCGTGGCCTCGTGTGCAGGCTTGTTGAATCTGATCATACTTCTTGATTGTATTAAAAAGCAGGCAGTTCCCGCTATACCGTATACCAGCGACTTTGTTGATCAGCGTATAAATTTTGTGCGTCAGCCTCTGAATATCAAAATTAAATATGTATTGCTGGTAGGGGCGACGGAAGGCGGAAACTATTACGCAATTATTATCAAAGGATAATACGATGGACAGGAAGTCTATTATTTCTGGTTATAGCGTTCATTTACCATTTGCCGATGATAGTTCGCAGCTCATTGCAAATCTGAAACAGGGAAAGCGTGTCAAAACCGCGCCTTGGTTCAAGTCGAATGATGAAGCTATTAAATGTGGGCTTCGTGGTAATGTCAATGCTGCAAAGATGAAATATAGCAATGATAGCATTCCTGAATTACTCTATCGCCTAATTGATGAGGCCTTAAAGCAGTCAATGCTGGATGAGAATTGTCTTCGAGAAGATAATATCAGAGTCTATATTACTGGTATAGGGCCTCGAGTTGATGCTATAGATTATCGTTCTTTCGCTACTTATAATGATATTGAAGATCTTGCGCTGACTCCTTCAATAACCAATTTATGCGCCAGAAATATGTCTCAGGATATAATCGCAGAGCTTTTGGCTAAAAAATATCGTTTGCGGTATCTACCACCGAATATTAATTGCACCAGTAACTCCGGGCTTACAGCCGTTCATCTGGCAAGCCATGCAATTGAGCGCGGTGGTATAGAGCTTGCTCTCATTATTAATATATCCCAGGTAAAATCTCAGGATATTTGGTTTCTCTCAACTCAATCAATGTTGGATACGGATCTTGTTCAACCGTTTGGTGTAAATAGCAAAGGGGTGATCTTTGCTGAAGGTTATAGCGTTCTGGTACTTGAAAGTGACCATCATCGCCTGGCTCGACAACTTGTTGATGGAGTGAGTATCAAGACGGCTTATAAACAGATTAATGCCAGTAGAAGTAACGATGTTTACTGGCAGAGTACCTGTATATTAAAACTAGTCAACCAACTCTTGAATGATACGAGAGTTAAAATTGAGGACGTGTGCGCTTTTATCCCTCATGGTAATGGTACAGCGTTCAGTGACAGCATTGAAGCGAAAGCTATTGCTATTCTGGCAGGGGAGAATATGCTACCAGTCCTCGCTTACAAAGGGCAAATAGGTTATACCGCTACTGGTTCTGGATTGGTAGATTTAATAATTGGTCATCATTCAGTAAGTTGTCATGAGTTAATAAAATCGGTAATTAATGAACCCATTATTAATGGTATAGCTCACCACTTTCTTATCGGGCCGGGAGTAATAAAACATCACAAAAGCCATTTACTTAAAACCGGCTTAGGGGTAGATGGTTCTATTATCGCAGTTTTGCTGTCCAATACCGCCAGGGAAGCTAGCTAAATGGATGATGCAATGCATTTATTATCGTTGTCTCTTATGGAGCCCGAGGCACCTTTATTTTTATATAGTCCCAGTTGGCTAAATGTTTGGGAAGCACATTCCTATGATATGGCTTTGAAAAATACCGATACAAATAGCTGGGCTTTTAAACGATTTGGTACTCGCGCAGATGCCTATGACAAAGAAATAGTGAACAGAACTAATTACATGGCGTATATCTCCGCGTTAGAAAAAGTATCCGATGCCGCAATGCAGGCGCTGCCTCAGAAGGAACGTATGCTATTGATGAAATCACGAACTGCCTTTATCTATGTTGACTCATGGGGAGAAGCGGCTGGCTTTGAATATGATATAAGTACGCTGCATTTATCTACCATTGATACACTACCAAAAAATTTAGTAAAAAAGTTTTCTGTAGATAATGTGACATGCAAAATCCGCGGGGAAAAAAATGCGCTGATTCAGGCAATGCGCCTGGCGCAAGACTATTTAAGCTGGGATATCTTTGATTTTGTCATTGTTTGTGGTGGTTATCGTGCCATACCATTGTTAGCGTTTACCGCAACAAATATTAATCCTCGTAGTAAAATGAAAGAATCTCGAAAAATTCCCGGGATGAATTTATCAATCGAACGAGTAGGATGTTTTATTTTCAGTCAGACAACTGGTGATCTAAAAGTAAACTGCGGGCCCTATTTTAGCGCAGACTCATCACAGTATCAAAAAAATTATGCATCAGATATTGATCTGGTTGCATTTTCCGGCAGAGCCAGTTCGATAACGCCATTTTTTAACCATCCTGTAAAATTACTCGATCTTGAAAAGAAATATGGTTCTAGTGGCTGTATAACGCCTGCTTTGAGCTGGCATTATATTTTTCAGCACGCTTTTAAGGGCGGTCGCATGAGAACAATTTTGCCCGGTTATAATGGCGGATTAACTTATTTTGATACCTGGTATTAACCATGAGGCCACAGTGAGAGCTAATATTAAAGAATTGCCAGCTATTTCTTTGCATGGTATTTATAAAAATTATGGAATGGGCGAGAACGAGGTTGTTGCGCTTAAAAATATCAATGTTGATATCGCTGCTGGCGAGTTTATGGCTTTATGTGGGCCTTCTGGTAGTGGTAAAAGCACATTGTTAAATATATTATCCGGAATTGATAAACCCTCCGCAGGGCATGTTTTCTTTCTCAATAAAAATATGAATGCATTGTCAGAGAGAAATCTCGCAGCAATACGTAGTAAGCATCTGGGATTTATTTTCCAGTTCTTTAATTTAATCCCGGTACTTAACGTGTTTGATAATGTTTTTTATCCATTGATACTTAATGGCCATTTCGATGCCAGAACTGCAAAGGAGCGAACCCTCCATTTTCTGAATAGCGTGGGTTTATCCGGCCTGGAAGACCGGAAACCGGGGCAGCTATCTGGCGGGCAACAACAGCGTGTCGCCATAGCAAGAGCACTCGCACATGAACCTCAGATTGTCGTTGCAGATGAACCAACAGGAAATCTCGACCTGGCGACGGGAGACGCAATTCTGGATCTTTTACTAGATATCAATCATCAAACGGGCACCACTTTTATTATATCGACCCACTCCACCCAGCTAACGGAGCGTGCGCGACGAGTGGTGGAAATCCGTGATGGAGAATTAGCTTATGATTCATATGAATAATTTCTTCAGGTTACTATGCCTGAGCCTGTCTCTGGTTATTGTAGCCGTCACGGCGGCTCCCACTTATACGCCTGTAGTTGAAAGCATACTCCATAATGGGTTTCCAACTCAGCCTGACGTGTTAGCAAAAACTACTCAATCTCTATCCGATGAGTTCAAAAAGACCGGAAATATTGCTTCGCTGGTTTTTTATGCCTACGGGATGTTGAGGCAAGCAAACTATTTTTTGGCCACTAATGATATTATTAAGGCTTCAGAGTATGCAAAAACAGGCTTCTTTTATCTCGATGAAGCTGTGGATTTAAATCAAAACATACCACTCATCAGATATCTGCGTGCCAAGGTCGATGCGAACCTACCCGCCGAGTTGGGACGCTGCGTTATTACCCTCGAGGATACAGACATACTGCTAAAACAAAAATTAAGTAGCAGAATTCGAGATAACGTCAATGATATGCGCTACAGAGCATTTTATAACTGTAAACTTTATCAACAGGCTGGCCAATTATTATCAATATTACAGGTGGATAATCCAAATAAAAAAATTGATATGGCTTATAACGGTTCATCTACCTGGGATCTTGATGAAGTTACGCAAATTATTATACCCCTTATGAGGGCCAATTAAATGTCAATGAATATGATCTTCGTAAATGGTTTTGTGCTTATAATTGCTTTATTTCTCATCTATTGTGCCGTTTTCCGCTTCCGTGATGCTAAGTTTTCTTTTTTGAATTTATTAAGGCATCGCAGAAGAACTTTGTCAACAATTTGTGCGATAATTCTTGGCGGTGTTGCTATATTTTTATATGGCGGCTTTATTAATTATTCTTTCTGGATTCTCCAACAGCAAACAATCCGCACAAACATTGGTCATGTACAAGTTTATAACAAGGAGTACTTTGATACTGCAAACAAGAGTAAACATCTCATCAATAATTATGCTGCTCTAAAAAATGATATTATGCATAATTCGTCGCTAGCTAATGATATATCCACCCTTTCAGGGCATCTTGAGTTTACAGGAATTATTTCTCAATATGAAAATGAAACCTCAAGCTATTTTTCTGCTCAGGGGGTCGAGCCTTTACCTGCCCTGAAACTAGGTGCCTTTGATAAAATAATTTTAGGCAGTGATTTATCGCGTGTAAAACGTAATGAAATTACAATAGGCAACGGGCTGGCAAAAACTCTTGCCGCGGGTTATGGCGACTGGCTTGATGTGATGGTAGTGAATACGTCAGGTGGCCAGGGAGCTTTATCGTTAAAATTGCGTGGGATATTTGCATCCGGTATTAAAGATTATGATGATGTAGCATTGAAGGTTCCGCTAGATACAGCACAAAGGATTATGGGCACCGATGGCGTGAGTAAAGTACTTATATTGCTGAATAATAATAATGTTGATGAATTTATAGTTAAGTTGAATAAATATATTGTTGACAATAAGTTGCCGCTGATTGTGAAGGACTGGAAAGAAACATCTATTTTTTATCAACAGGTCGAGGGAATGCTCTCAGGCATATATTTCTTTATCAAACTTATTGTCGCGCTTATTGTCGTGTTTATGATTGGTAATTCAATAACGATGAATATTGCTGAGAGAACGCGTGAAATAGCCACCCTGAGAGCCATTGGTCTTGAGGCCTCCCATGTGACATTATTATTTTGGCTGGAAGGTGTTTTTATTGGCGTGTTTGGTGCCATGGGGAGTGTTTTGGTGGGATATTGTTTGGCTGCGATGATCAATGTTTATGGGATTGCTATGCCGCCATCCCCGGGTCAATCGATAGGATATACTGCGTTTATTAAGATCGATAATGTCGAGCTTTTCTGGACTACGCTGGTTTTACCGATTTTAACATCAGCTCTTGCGTCTGTTCTTCCTTCGTATCGCGCATCACGGCTCAATATTTCTGCTGCGTTTAAATATTCCTGAGGAATGAGTATGAAACCCCTGAAACTGCGCTTACTTATTCTTATTGCTTTTTTTCTTCGTCCTGGGTAATAGCCGAGACTCCGGCACCTCAGGCTATAGAGATTATACGTTTGGCTGATGATATACGTTCGCCTAATGTACCTTTCCGCTATACGGTAACTGTTCTTGAATATAAAGAGGGTGGCGAGCAACCGGAGAGTAAACAAATTCTCGATGTGTCAATGCGTTTTATGAAACCTGAAAAAGGCTCGCAGGCAGATGCGCGTTCTTTAGTCCGGTTTATTTATCCTCCACGGGATAAAGGGAAGATTATGCTTTCTGATTGGTACGATCTCTGGTTTTATACACCTGAACTACGAAAACCGATACCTATTTCACCGGCACAAAGGCTGAGTGGCCAAATCTCAAATGCAGACGTTATCGTCACTAATTTTGAGTACGCCTACGATTCTACAATCGAAGGTACTGAACCTTGCGGACAGAAAGTCTGTTATAGACTATCACTGATACGCAAATCGGATAAGGTAACTTATCCAAAGGTGATATACCTTGTAGAACAAGGAGACGATTTCAGGCCTTATCAAGCATCTTATTACTCCCTTGATAATCAATTGCTCAAAAAAGTCTCATATAAAAATTACCAGATAATTTTAGGTAAATATCGGCCATCTGAAATTGTCGTACAGAGTGCTCGATATGCAAAAGGCTATTCAGTGATGAAATATAGTAACGTAAGACTGGAAAAATTACCTGAGTATTTTTTTACAAAAGAGGCGATGTTAAGGGGGGGGCAATGAAAATATCTCTCTACGTTCTTATTCCTTTTTTTACTTTAGTCTCTGCCCTGGTTCAGGGACACTGTCTGTCCGCAAGTGCGTTGCAAGATAATATGGATGTTACTTTGGCAGCGCAGATTTCATATGTAAATAAAGAACCGTCAATCTGGAAAATTGATGGTCGCAATCCGTACGTGGCCGACAATGTTTATAATGATATTGCGTTAGGTATAAAAGGTCATTGCGATCTAGTGGATAATAATCTCAATATGGATTTTTCATTTTATTCTTTAGGTTATTATCCGATTCGCAGTCCCGGAGTCTTTGAAAAAGATAAAAATCGTGCAAGGATAATGATAGATCGACTGCGTTTTACCTATGCTTTATCTGATACAACACGCCTGGAAGGTGGGAAGCTGAGACCTTCAAAAGGGGCCTTTTTCTTAAGATCCCCCGCTACATTGCTGACAAATTATTATTCCGGTTTTAAAACAACCCGAATATATGGGCCAGCAATGGAATCAGCTTATAGCGAATCATTTTGGGGGGCCACATTATCTAAAGAGTATCAGGATTATAATTTTTTACTTACGCTAGCTCCCAGATTGAGCAGTATCGATAAGTACTATGAATCATCAGGCAACTGGTCTGCAGCACAACGCTCAAATAGCGAAGAGCGTTACCTATTAACCTATAATGATTACCGACTAGCTAGTCATCGCCTGTCCGCTAATTTACTATTAGGCGATAATCCGGCGTTTTCATTATCAGAACTATATAATTATACATCACAGTTTTTAATTAATGCTGAGTTTTCCTGGCATAAAGGCCAGCAGTGGCGTCACTTCTCAAATGATAAAAAAGAGGCCGTACTGGCTGGCGCATTTCCATCCTCACTCTATTCTGTGGAGGATAAACAAGGCGTTGAGTTTGCGCTTGGCGGGCAGTATACAACTGATAGCTTTAGCGTATTCGGCTTAGAATACTATTTCCAGAGTGAGGGATATTCGAAAAAGGCCTGGCAGGAGCAGATTGATTTCATTCGCTTGATGGGATACAGGACTGGCTACGATTTTTTAGACCGGGCGTTTGATAGTTATAAGTATCTTATGGCCTCAGAGATTGGTAACACTTCAAATAAAGGCATGCTGTTATCCAAACATTACTTTAATACCTATTTTAGTCTGCGTAATCATGACCAGTCCACCCTGCAACCCTATGCAATGATAAATATAGCGGATGGCAGCGTATTATTTGGGGCCCATTTTATTAAACCCTTGCAAGGAAAGTGGGCGCCGTTTGAGTTATATGCCGGAGCATACAGCTCCCTGGGAGGTCCTGAATCAGAGTTTGCGCTATTTGGTGAAACGCTTAGCATTTATGTCGGTTTTAAATACTATTTATAAGGATATTTTATGGTATCACAGCTATCAACACCTTCTGTCGCTCTTATCTTTGCAGGACAAGGTAACCCTGTTATTGGAATGGGGTCTGATTTGTGGGATCTGAATGCAGTGACAAAAAATATTTGGGACTGCGCGAGCGATATTACCCAAATTGATATTCGCCGTTTATGCGAGCGCGGGCCGATGAGTCGCCTGGTCCAGACAACGGCTCAGCAAGTTGCCGTTACGGCTATTAACGTGACGCTCTATTGCCTCTGTCTGGAAAAAATGCCTGATTTGCCAATCGTGGGTTCTTGCGGGCATAGCGTTGGCGAGTACAGCGCGCTTTTCGCTGCGGGTGCATTTAACCTGGAGGCGCTTTTTAGGATGATACATACCCGTTCAAAGATTATGAATGATTTAAGTAAAATTCATAAAGGAGCTATGCTCGCGGTTAAGGGCACTGATTTTGAAACCTTAACTAACATGATTTCCGCATCTGGTATACCTGTCGAGGTGAGTTGTGATAACAGCTGTCGTCAGCAGGTTATCGGTGGCACGACTGCTGATCTGGGCCGTATCTCACAGATCCTTAATGGTGCCGGTTTAGAGGTAGTTAAACTGGGGGTTAGCGGCCCATGGCATACGCGTCTGATGGCCGATGGTGTTCAGTTGATGCGCGATTTTTTGCAAAAAATCGATATTTGTTCGCCTAAATATAGCGTGCTGATGAATGTTACCGGGCATGCAGAATTCCTTCCTGAGCAGATCAAAGAAAATCTGGCTCTACATCTGACGCATACGGTGCAATGGACAAAATCTCTTACGGCTCATTTACAGAATTCTCAGCCGGTAACTTTTCTGGAGTTCAGCAATAAAGCTTATTTAGGACAACTCCTTTATGACTTCCGGCGTTTCGCGCCAGAAAATGTCGTGCATTGTAGAAAGCTGATTGGCTTGTAATGGAGGTGCTATGATCCCTGACTATTTAACATTTACTCGTTATCAGGATAAACGAGTGATTATTTATCTTTATCTTTTAACTATGTTTTTACTTTTCCTTTTCTGGAAAAACAATGGTTATAACTTACTGCCGAGTAATGTATTGAGCCTGAGCATTATCCTGGCATTAATTGTCTTTTCTTTTATTTACGAGCTGAAAAACTATTGGGGTTATAAATGTGTCATGAAGCATATTGATTTTTCCTGTTTTCAGGGGAAAGCTATATCCTCGCATGAGGCGTTTTTGTGGCATCCGGCAGTCGTTACCTTCTCATACTTTGCGATGTTTTATCTTCTCATTACGAACTGCCTGTCGTTTATGTCATCGGGTCCTGCACTACTTTGTATTGCTATTATTTCGCCAATGGCTATTTATCTGGCGTTTAAATATGCACGTTATAGCTACGTGAAGCGAATGAAGGATTTTACTGCTCAAAAGGTAGTCTGGCGCAATTTACATCATTACGTCGGTTTTAATCTTTTTATCACCTTTTTAATGAATAGCTTGATAGTCAGCCCGTTAGCCAATGAGGATGATTTTTCTTTGGCCGGTGGTTTTTTTTCAGCCAGATTAATGATAGCGATGTTTATTCTTTGCATTATTGTTTTGTTTTTAGATATGATCTTCATCCGCCCATCGAAACGCTACATTTTTCTCGGGCGATTGTTCCTGAGGGAATTTGACTTCCATCTATCAAAGTCAATCCCCTGGCTATGGCTCTATAATAAAGCGATGTGGCTTAGATTATTCCTGGTTTTAATTATTCAGTTTATTTGGATAGTTTTGCTCAATGTTTTTTTGGCATTTTCGGGATTGAGTGTTTATTTTGAATTTTATTTTTTATTCTGCTCTCTGCCTTCGTTTTTTTATTTCTATTTACATGCTTACTGGCATTGGCACAATGATTATATCGTCGCATGTGATATGTATTTTCGTTGCGATCGAATTGAACGTTAAAATGAAATAAAGCTTACTAAGGAGATATGCACGACAGCACTTCAGTTTACAGACTTGAATGAGCGGATGTAGAGTATATGTGAATATTAATCTTAAAGGATGTATTGTTGAATGGATAAAGCCAGTCAGTTCCCTGACTGGCTTGGTTTTTTATTTCTGTAAAGAAGAGATCACGTCGCCCCAGTTCGTCGCTGCATCATAGACGAAGTTTGACCAGATACCTGATTTTTCATACATCATTGAATTCAGGTGATCTGCCAGAATGCTACCAATACTGGATGGGGAGCCACTCAGCAAGTTGCTAAGCATATCCAGAGAGGTTTCCAGCGCCGTTTTGGCAATGGTAAGGGAGCCATCAAAGCCGACTTTCATCAGCCCAAGTGCGGATTGAATAGTGAAATCAACCAGGGCACAAGGCAGGTCAAAGAGGCCAGCACCCGAGATATTTTCCATTTCATATTGTGTTAATTCTTTCATTTTTTATTCCTGTGCTATTACTATTTATAATTACTTAGTTGCGGGCAAGCTAAGTACACCCTCGTAAATATTAACCAGGGCTTTGTTTTGATAATAGTGAATATTTAAATGAACCGGTAATTCATTATGAATAGTTAACGTGATGATAAATTCGTGCTTCTAATAAAAATTCCGAATAATTGCGTTTTTTATAATTGATTGATTTTATATTTTATGGCTATGGGTTTACTACCAATCTTTTATCTCTCTTACTGAAAGTAATGGCTATGTGGCATTTTTGAACGTAATTTTTAAATTTTATGCTGCGGGTATTATGAATTCACATAGTGATGTTAGATTGTTTTATGTGAATGGCCATATACTGCTATCCATAAAAATAAGCTATCTATAATTCACCGTCGCTTTCTTCGTTCTAATATAGATAATCCCTCAGGCAGCTCATGTTTGCCCTTTACCAATTTCAATGAAGCTGTTTTGAAGTTTATCACCTGGTCAGAACAGCTGCACGGTGATAATCCCAGAGACTTAGCGGCGCTGGTATCCTCCCGGGGCGTTTATTGCGTAGCTGCTCATGGCGCTTTCTGCTTGTCTGCCAGGGCTCAGCCTTCTTATGGTGAGGTGAAGTGGGGATTTGAAACGTAGCGTTAGCTTAAAGAAGATGAGAGGGATAACGCGAAACCAACGCTTAAAGCGGCGAAGAGAATTGGGAGGGGAGACCGTCACGCAAGCTTTCGCCAGTAGGCAGCAGGGACATCATACCTGCCACGTACCATGTCCCTGACTGCTTAACCACCTTACGCGGGAACGGTCTGAACTGCCCCCTGTTTAATCACCTGCTCAATCTCAAAGCGGTTAGTCACCTTACTGTCGATTTTGATATACACCGAATGTTCGTTGCTAACTACCAGTACCTCTTTAACTCCTGCTTGAGCCTGTAGCCGTTGCTGTAGCATCTCATCCGCCACCACGTCGGCAGGGATCTCGACCCGCAGGCTACTAACGTAAGGCGGTTCGCTCATGGTGCTGGCCACCAGTAACCACAGCATTGCCAGCAGGGCGCCAAGCAGGAAAACGGTTTGTGAATCAAAAAAGCCGTCTACCCAGCCGCCTAGCGATCCGCCAATCGCTACTCCAAGAAACTGGCTGGTAGAATAAATCCCCATCGCTGTTCCTTTGTAGCCGGCAGGTGATTCTTTACTGATTAACGAAGGCAGTAACGCTTCGAGAAGGTTAAACGCGAGGAAAAATAGCTGAACGCCGGCAACCAGTTCCCAGAAATAGCCTCCCGCTCCCCAAAGTACGATCTCGGCGATCAGTAAAATGGCAACGCAGAGCAGAAAAACGCGCTTCATTTTGCGCTTTACTTCGGCGTAAATAATAAACGGCACCACGGCAACAAAAGAGACCAGCATGGTGACCAGATAGATTTTCCAGTGCTCAGCTGCGGGAAAACCGGCAGCTTCCAGCTGACCCGGCAGGGCAACAAAGGTGGACATCAGCATAATATGCAGGCACATAATGCCGAAATTGAGCTTCAGTAGTTTTGGCTCGGCAAGCACTTTGCTAAAGCAGCCTTTCACCATACCGGATTCACGGTTAAGCACGTGATTATGGCTATTTGGCACAACCCACAGCGTAAGCAGAATCCCGAGCGTCGCCAGAGCGGCAATCATCCAGAATAAGGCGTGCAGGCCTAACTGGTGGGTGATAATAGGTCCGAGGACCATGGCGATGGCGAAGGTAATACCAAAGCTGACGCCGATAAACGCCATGGCTTTAGTGCGATTCTGTTCGCGGGTTAAGTCGGAAAGCAGCGCCATTACCGCTGCGGCAATCGCTCCGGAGCCTTGCAGCGCCCGGCCAAGAATAATGCCCCAGATCGATTCGGAAAGCGCGGCGATAATGCTGCCGAGAACGAAGATTAACAAGCCGCCGACGATAAGCGGTTTACGGCCAATGCGATCGGAGAGGAGGCCAAAAGGAACCTGGAATATTGCCTGCGCCAGTCCATAGATGCCTATAGCCAGGCCAATAAGGGCTTCACTTGCGCCCTGGAGCGCCATGCCATAAGTGGTCAGAACCGGCAGGACCATAAACATGCCGAGCATGCGCAGAGAGAAAACGGTCCCCAGACCCCAGGTCGCGCGCAGTTCGCCTGGCGTCATTTTGTTATCGTTCATTACCACCTCAATCTAAAAACTGCGCCTAGTGTAGTGGGGGGAGCCAGAAGCGTAAATAGATGTTTGTTTAACAGATATTACTGCTGTGTTGCACGATGAGGTGAGGGCGGTAGACAAAAAGAGACCAGCGGAGCGGGCTCCGCCGGCTAGCGGAGATTATTGGCAGTTAAAATCAACCCATTGGCCGCCTGCATCGGCGGATTTGACGCATTGCTCAACCCAGTAGACCCCGTGGAGCCCGGCTTCGACGTCCGGATACCAGAAGTTATCCAGAAACGCCTGGTCACCGCGATCCATTGCATCGATAGCGATGGCGTAACGGCGGTAAAGATTGGCCCATGCCTCAAACAGCCCTTCCGGGTGGCCGCCGCCGATGCGGTCGTCTGCCAGCGCCTGCGGACTTAAATAGGGCATTCCACGTTCAAGAACGCGCGCGGGTTCGCCCTGCACCTCATAGCTGAGCTGATTTGGGCGCTCATCCCACCACTCAAGGCTGGCTTTTTCGCCAATGACGCGGACTTTTTGTGAGTGCATAGCGCCGCTGTTGACTGCGCTGGTCCACAGTGAACCGACGGCGCCATTATTATATTCCATCAGCACGAAGGCGTTATCTTCCAGCGGCGCGCGCGATTTGACGAAGCTCTGACGTGCGCACATCAGCCGGGTGATATTCAGATTTGGCACCATGGTTTCCGCAATAAATAGCGGGTGAGTCGCCAGATCCCCCAGCACGTAGCTAGGGCCGGCATATTTGGGCGTTACCCGCCAGCGGGTAGATTCAGCCTGCAGTTCAACGGCTTCATTATGAAAACCGTGGGCAAACTGCATATTGATAATGCGGATCTCCCCGAGCATACCCTCCGCGATCATCTGCCGCGCCTGCTGAATCATCTGGTGCCCGGCGTAGCCGTAGGTAACGCCGATTATTTTGTTCTGCTTTTTGCTCAGCGCCAGCAGCTCGCGGGCCTCGGCGGCGGTAAAGCACAGCGGTTTTTCGCAGATAACGTGCAGCCCCGCTTCCAGCGCTGCTTTGGTGATCGCGAAATGGGTATTGTTCGGCGTAGTGACCGAAACGGCTTCAATGCCGTCAGGGCGTTTGGCTTCCTCTGCAAATAGCGTTTGATAGTCGGCGTAGCAGCGCTCGGGGGCGATTCCGAGCTGCTCGCCAAATTGACGGCCGCGTTCGGCATCGATATCGAGCGCGCCGGCCAGCAGGGTAAAGACATTGTCGCGCAGCGCTGCACAGCGGTGGCTGTAGCCAATCTGGCTGGTGCCGCCGCCGCCGACCATTCCCCAGCGCAGGGAGCGAGATAAGGGTTTCATGCCGTTTAACATGATGATGCACTCCTCTAAATAGAGACTTCGGATTTCAGATGTTCTTCTGGATAGCCCGCACCCGGAGAGCGCGGACCGGGTTTCGGGCTTTACATTTCTCCACGCGCCTCGCGCTCTTTCAGCTCTTGCATAATCTGTGGGTACTGTTTATCCAGCCGATAAAACAGCAAGGTGATGATGACCACAATCCACAGGAAGAATGAGCCGTAGAGATAAACGTTATTAATCATGTCGATAGCGCTTTGCGGTTGAACGCCGGATCCGCTGCTGGAACTGACGTAGCCCGAGATGCTTAACAGGCCGGAGATAACCGCGGCGGCAATGCCTGCGCCGAGCTTCGTACCGACAGACCCCGCAGAGAAGATCATTCCCTCCTGGCGGACGCGCGTTTTCCACTGGCCATATTCGACGGCGTCGCCGCAGAAGCCGAATAGCACGGCATTCAGCGGCGCGAAGCCGATACCGCGAATAATGGCGTTGGCCAGCGCCCAGTGGTAGTCGTCAGAATTAAACATAAACAGCACCTGGCCTATGGTCGCCAGCACAATGCCGCAAAGGGCCACATTGCGTTTACCGTATTTTCGAATGGGGACGGAACTCAGGAAGGTGAAAATAATGATGCAGGCGGTTTCGGCCACGAAAATGGAGCTGTAGAAAGTATCGTCGCCTAGCACGTAGCGGCAGTAGTAAGGTAGCGCGATACCAACCACGGTGTAATAAACGCTCTGGGCTGTCCAGAGGATCGCACTGGCCCAGAAGTACTGGTTACGGAAGAGGGCGTAAAGCTGCGTTTTTACCGCTACGTTTCCCTGCTTTTCACGCGCTTTGATAACCACTTTT
This sequence comes from Klebsiella sp. GW_Kp181, assembly GCF_040062315.1. Taxonomy (NCBI): domain Bacteria; kingdom Pseudomonadati; phylum Pseudomonadota; class Gammaproteobacteria; order Enterobacterales; family Enterobacteriaceae; genus Klebsiella; species Klebsiella sp. GW_Kp181. Next base: position 202,323 of record NZ_JBEAFR010000001.1, on the reverse strand, counting down.
TCTTCACATTTGTAGAAGCAAAACAGCAGTAACAACAGCGCCAGAAAAGCCCAGATGGCCATGGTTTTAATCCATGCTGCCTGATCGTCGCCGAAATACTTCACCAGCGGCAACGTACAAGCTACGGCGAGGATGCGGCCAAATGGCGACATCGACATGCGGGTGATGCTAAGCATATCCCTTTCCCAGGAGGTCCGGGTCATCATCGCGGAGAGGCTGCCATAGGGGAGATTGATCGCGGTGTAGCACACGGTGGTACAGAAGTTATAGGCTACCAGCAGGTAGAGAAACTGCAGCGTTCCGGTGGTTTGGGGCACGGTAAACAGCAGAATCGCCGATACGGCGTAGGGGACGCTCATCCACAGCAGCCAGGGGCGTGATTTTCCCCAGCGAGAGTTTGTGCGCTCAACCATCAGACCCATAATGACATCGGAAACACCGTCAAACAGACGTGAGATCAGCATTACCAGACCGACCGTGGCGATACTGATGCCGACATAATCCGTATAGAAAAGCGTTAAAACTGTGCCGATCATGCCGAAAACGACGTTACAGGCGGTATCGCCTCCACCATAGGCTATTCGGGTCGTCCAGGTTAACTTATCGCCGCGTGATGCTACGGGAGAAATAAGGATCTGCTGTTCACTCATGGTCTATTCCTTTGTCGGGGGACAAGTAAGGACCTCAGCGCCAGTTCCACCGGCACTACCTTATCCTGATGTCAGCCAGAACATAATGAAATGTTTGCTTCGTTTCAATGGTTATATGAAATTTAATTTCTGCATATGAGAGGCGGATCGAAAAATAGAAAAGATTGTGCTTCCGATGTGGTACGGGGAGTTATCAAGTCATTCTGATTGATAAGGTTATTTGCTGCCTTTTTTGACGCTCATTGATTTATCTTGTATATGCTATTTGTGATTTTGAGTGCTGATTTTGTGAAGTGAATCGATAAGGCATTAGGTTTTTATTTTTCATTTTAAATTTAAATTGAAATTAATTTTTCTTTTTTTGTGGTCGGGCATGGTGCAGCATGCCCGACTGATTAACGCATTTAACCGGTATTGCCGAACGCGGCGGTGGAGGAGGTGGATTTTGGCGCCGAGTCAGCCGCGAAAATTCCTTTGGCCGCGAGCCCGGCGACGGTGATCGCGGCGGGGATGCCAAGGATCAGAAAAACGCTTTCGAAGCTAATATTCAGCGCCAGCATCTCAGCTCCGGCAAAAGCGCTGAGGATGGCGCCCATGCGGCCCACGCCGTGCATCCAGCTGGAACCTGTAGCCCGCGCTTCGGTAGGATAGTAGCGGGCGGAAAGCGCATTCATACCGGTATTGGCGCCGTTTAAACAGGCTCCGCTGATAAACGCCAGCAGGCAGATGAGCGCAAAGCTTGCCGCAGCATATCCCATTGCCATCGTAAACAGGCCGCCAACGGCGTAAATCATTCCGAGCGCCCGATGCGGATTGATCCGGTCCATCAGCCAGCCCGCAAACAGCGAGCCAATGGTTCCTCCCGCCTGGTACATTGCGGTCATCACCGCCGCCTGGCCAACCGTTAGTCCCACCTCTTTCACCAGCGTCGGTAACCAGCTACCGAGAAGATAGACCAGAAAGAGCCCCATAAAATAGACCAGCCAGAGCATCATTGAACCGAAGCGATACTGGCGGGAGAGGACGATGCGCATTGCATTTGCCTGCACGGGCTGGGCTGGGAGAGTGAACTCAGCATCATCGGCGATTTGGCCCGGATAGAGGCGCTGTAAAATCAGCCGAATACGTCGGGCTGGCGCGCGCTTAACCACCAGAAAACGCACCGACTCCGGTAACAGCCAGATCAGGAGCGGCGCGAACAGCAGCGGGAGGATGCCGCCGAGCAGCATCAGCGAGTGCCAGCCAAACTTCGGGATTAGCCATGAGGCGGAGAATCCTCCCGCCGCGGCGCCAAAGGTGAAGCCGCAAAAAATAATCGTAATCAGAAACGAGCGCTGACGCTCAGGCGCATACTCCGACACCAGAGTGCCGATATTCGGCATGGCGGCGCCTAATCCGAGCCCGGTCAGAAAACGAAAAAGCACCATCTGTTCGATGTTTTGCGAAAGGGCGGTGGCAATGGTCCAGAAGCCGAAGAAGAAGACGCTATTGATAATGATTTTTTTCCGCCCCAGCCAGTCGGCGAGCGGCCCGGAGAATATAGCGCCCAGCGCAAGGCCTATCAGCGCGGCGCTGATGACAAAACCGAGTTCATGGTTGCTTACTCCCCATTCCTGCTTCAGCGTCGGGGCGATAAATCCCATGATGGCGATATCAAAGCCGTCCAGCGCAATCACGCAGAAGCCTAAAAACACCACCAGTTTTTGAAAGCGGCTGAGCGGATTGGCGTTGATTAACTCCCTGACGTCCAGGCGTTGAGTCTGTGTCATGGGATGCTCCTTATGCGCAAGGGCGCAGGTAGGACTGCGCGGCGTTAAACAGCAACTGAGCGCGAGTGAGCGCCGGCAGCGCGCCGCGTTCGCCGCTTAGCGGAACCTCGATAGAAACCGGCAGCGTCGCCGGAAGCGCCGCCATCAGTCCATGCAGATCGAGCCCGCCTTCGCCGGGCACCTTACGCGCGGCGCGGGCCTGGTAAATCAGCTCCTGTTCATCCGCGGGGATCTGCGGCGAGGCATCGCAAAGCTGCATATAATTGAGGCAGTTTTTCGGCAGCGCGGCGAGCGTAGACAGCGACTCGCCTGAGCGCCAGAAATGAATCGCGTCGATCAAAATACCGATATCCTGGCGGCCGCTGGCGGCGATAAGCACCTGGGCTTCGGCGATGGTGCGCAGCTGTGTCCAGGGCATGGGCTCCAGGTTCATGGTTAAACCATACTCCTGGCCAGCTTCGGCAAGCCGGGCCAGATTTTCCGCGCTGCGAGCGCGGTTGTCATCATTTCCGGCGACTAAAACCTGTCTGGCGCCCAGACGCGCGGCGGTATGGAGAAAGAGCTGCAAACGAGCGTCCAGCGAAAAATCTGGCGTCAGGCGGACTATCTCAACGTCCGAGACGCGAATACCGGTTTCCATCAGCGCTGCCAGGGTATCGCGGACAGCGGCAGTATCGCCCAGCATGCCATAGTCAGGGTCGGTCGCCGTGGCGGGAAGCAGGCGCAGGCCGACGTGAGTAAATCCGGTTTGGGCCGCGATCCGCACCTGTTGCGGTGGCGGGACGTCGAGTAGGGTAAGCGCGGCGAGTGACAGGGTTCGCATGTTCATAAAGGACTCCAGTACAGTTGCAGGTGATTGTTGTTATGCGTATTGCCGTCCCTGGTAAAATGCTTTACTGCGTTGCTTTATTAATGTTTTCTGCCAGTTTTTTACCGACCATGTAGCCAAAGGTCATGGCCGGACCAAGCGTGATACCGCCGCTGGGATAGAATCCCCGCATCACGCTCGACATATCGTTGCCGATGGCGTAAAGGCCCTGAATCGGCTGCTGCTGCGCGTTGAGAACGCGCGCATTCTCATCGGTAATTAAACCGCTGAAGGAGCCCAGCGAACCGGGCAGAATGCGTACCGCATAAAAAGGCGCGCGGCTGAGTTTCCCAAGCGTAGGGTGAGGGGAACGGCTGGCGTCCCCCTGCGCGCGGTTGTATGCCGACGCGCCGCGCTGATAATCCTTATCCTCCCCCTGGTCTACAAAACCGTTAAAACGGGCGATCGTTTTCGCCAGCTGCTGCGAATCGATAGCGCATGCTTTCGCCAGCGCTTCCAGCGTCTCGCCGACGTACAGATAGCCGGTGCGTCGCCAGGACTCCGGGGCAAAAGGAAAAGGGCGGGCATGGCCTAACCCATAGCGCCGAAGCGCACGGCTATCGCCAATCAGCCACGCCTGTGGCGCTTCGCCAGGCGGCGTGACCTCCAGCAGCGCGGCGATAAAATCGTGGTAGGAATCAGCCTCATTGGTAAAGCGTTTACCGTTGGGCAGTACGGCAATAAAGCCGGGCTTGGCGCGCTCAACCAGATGTGGGAAGACCAGCTGCAGACCGCTGGCCTGCGTCACGCGCGAAACGGGCGCCCAGGCCATCGCATGCCTGAGCGTGGTATCAAACTGGCCGCCGACCGTTTCGCCAAGGCGGATGCCCTCCCCCTGATTACCCGGAGGCGCGGCGGAGAAGTGGCCATAGCCGCTGGCGGCGTGCGGCACGTTTTCGGCCAGGCGCTGTCTGTCGTGAGGAAAGCCGCCGCAGGCGAGGATCACCGCACCGGCCCGAACCTCTATCCGGCCGTCGTCGCTGCGTAATATCGCGCCCTTTACTCCGTTCCCGGATGCGAGCAGCCGTTCAACCGGCGCATTAAGCTGAAAAGTCACTCCTGCATCCAGCGCCGAGCGCAGCAGCCGGGCAACCAAAGCGTTGCCGTTAACCAGATGCTGTCCGCGTCCGGCGCGCAGTCGCTGCCAGCCGTGGCGCAGCAGGCGACGGCTGGCATACAGCGCCGATCGCGGCGAGCGAGTGGCGTTGAAAAAGTGTGCCATATCCGTGCCGCCGGCAATGCCCATCCCCGCGAGGCTGATAGTCTCCAGAGGCGGGCGCAGGCGATGCAGCCAGTCGCCGAGCAGCCGCCCATCGAAAGGCTGCGCCGTGACCGAGCGCCCTCCGGCGGCCGATCCCGGCGAATGATGAAAATCGGGCATTTTGCTGCCGGAAAGAAACTGCACGGCAGTATGGCGGCGGAAAAAGTCAATCATCTCCGGTCCGTGCCGTAAGTAGGCAAGCAGGCGCGCATCGGCCGGTTCACCGTTCATTTCATGCTGCAAATAAACCAGCGGTGCGTTGGGCTCTTCCTTAATCCCCTCTTCACGCGCCAGCGGATTATGCGGGATCCACAGCCAGCCGCCGGACCAGGCGCTGGTGCCGCCAATCACCGACTCTTTCTCCGCAACCAGCACGCTGGCGCCGCCAATGGCGGCAGTGACGGCGGCGGAGAGCCCTGCCGCGCCGGAGCCGACCACCAGAACATCCACGTTCATCTGCCCGCTCATAACCGACTCCTTATTGCAGCGGTGAAAAATCAGTAGGGCGCAGAAGAACCGACTCCAGGCGCTCAACGGCGGCCAGTTCGCGGTTCTTGCGTGAAAACGTCAGCCAGCGTTCGTCCTGCGCCATGCGCGCCCGACGCACCAGGCGATCGTCCAGGCTTTCATAGGCCCAGATATGCACCACCTGATTAACCACCCCAATTTCAGTAAAGAAAAAGCCGATGAGTTTGCCGAGATGTTCGGTTTGTACGACGTAAGCATTGCTTTTATATAACGCCAGCCAGTCGGCCATTTTCAGCGGATTAATGGTGTAGGTACGTTTTTCATAGATCATAATTTTCTCCTGTTGAGAGTGTGTGTTGTTGCGCCATATGGCTGGCTGAGAGATAGCCGAAGGTGAGCGCCGGGCCGAGAGTAATGCCTGGACCGGGATAGGTGCCTGCCATAATCGAATCCATATCGTTACCGACGGCATAGAGCCCTTTAATGGGGCGCCCCTGCTGGTTAATGACCTGAGCATTGGCGGTAGTGACCAGGCCGCGCGAGGTGCCGAGATCGCCGGTATAGAGGGTAATGGCGTAAAACGGCGGGCTGGTCAGCGGAGCGTTACAGGCGTTTGGCCGATGGCCGGGATCGCCCATCGCGCGGTTATAGCTGTTGCCGCCTTTGGCGAACTCCGGGTCGTGGCCCTGGGCGGCATCGCGGTTATAGCGTGCCACCGTTTCTGCCAACGTCTGCGGGTCCAGCCCGAGCTGTTGCGCCAGTTCCGCCAGCGTTTCGGCCTGGTGCAGATAGCCCGCCTTCACCAGCGCGTCGTTATTCACCGGAGCAGGGCGCGCAAGGCCCAGGCCATAGCGCTTCATGGCCAGAGCGTCACAAATCAGGAAGCAGGGGGCGTTTTCTGCCCGGCTTTGCATGGCGCTGGCGAAATGGTGATAAGAATTTGATTCATTCACGAAGCGAACCGCTCGCTGGTTAACGGCAATGATGCCGGGTTTCGCGCGGTCGGTGACCAGGTGAGGGAAGCGCTCTTGCGTGCCGTCGGGACGCCGTAAAACCGAGACCGGCGCCCAGAAAAAGTTAGACGGCAGATCGGCGCCTTCGCGGGCATTGACCGCGGCGGCAAGGCGCAGCGCGGCGCCGTCGTTGGCGGCGGGCGACATGGTGTAGTGCTCGCGAGTAGCAGGGCGATAGCGTTCAGCCAGTTTGCCTGCGGCAAAACCTCCCGCCGCCAGCACCACGCCGCAGCGGGCTTCGAGGAGCTGTGGCTGCCCATCGTTCTCGATTTCCACACCGGTTATTTCGCCATTGCGTTCGCTTAGCGAAAGCACATTCACGTTGAGCCTGAGCTGCATTCCTTTGCGAAAGGCGAGCGTCGCCATGCGCGCTATCAGCGCGTTACCCATCGCCAGTCGTGTTCCTCGAGGGTATTTGAGCCGATCGCGGCCGTAGCGCAGCAGCAGCTTGCCGCAGTGGGTGATAGAGCGCAGGGAGCGGCGCAGATCGAGAAAGTGCTGGATATCGACCCGATTAACCATCATTCCGCCAAATAGCAGCATCCCCGGCGGAGGAGAACGGAGATCGCGGAAATGTTCGCCCAGCTTGCGCCCGTCAAACTCCACCACCTCCAGCGCCCGGCCGACGTCGACGGCACCGGGTTCATCCGGGTAATAATCCGGAGAAAGCGGACGCAGGCTATATTTCACCGCCCCCTCTTTTTCAAGAAACGCCAGCGCCTCGCGTCCCGAAGAGATAAAAGCTTCGATCAGATCCTGACGATAGTTGGGCTCGCCGATGATGGTCCGCAGATAGGTTTTGATTGCCTGCTGACTATCGTCTGTAGTCATTGTTCGCGCCTGATCGCTATCGTGGATCCATACCGCGCCGCCGGAAATGGCGGAGGTGCCGCCAAACTGCGGGGCTTTTTCCAGCATCAGCACCGACAGTCCTTTACAGCAGGCGGTCACCGCCGCGGCAAAGCCTGCTGCGCCGCTGCCGATAACGATGACATCCCAGCTTTTCATGCTGCCGCTCCTTGTTCCTGCGGAATGGCGCCAATGAACTGCCCCATGAGTTTCATCTGCGCCAGCGCCATCTCCGGCCCGGTCTGGATAGTGCAGCCGCGATCGCGGGCGAAGGCCAGAAGCGGGGTGACGATCGGCGCGGTTACCACGTCAGCGACATGCGTTGCTGCGGGAAGGGTTTCCAGCAGCGCCTGCGGCAGCGGTAAAGAAGCGAAACCGGTCATTCCCGCTGGAGAGCCATTCACCACTAAATCCAGACCAGTAAGGGTAGCGGGCAGGTCGCTGAGCTGAACGTGGGGAAAATGGGCTGCCAGTCGGTTATGCAGTTGCTGAAGGGTAGCGGGATTCTGGTCATGCAGGGCCAGCTGAAGGATGCCCGCTTCGCATAATCCCCAGGCAATTGCGCTGCCGACGCCGCCGCAGCCGGAGAGAAGCGCTTTTTTACCCGCGGCATTAAATCCATGCGCCTCTGCGGCAAGCTGGAAGCCGACGCCATCCAGCATATCGCCTTGCAAACGGCCATCGGCCAGCTTACGGATGACATTGACGGCATTCAGGTGTCGGGCTCGCGGCGTTAACTCATCAACCAGGGCAGCGGCACGCTGTTTATGCGGAACGGTAACCAGCACGCCGCTCATGTTGTGCCAGCCGCGTAGCGTATTGAGATAATCAGCAACGGCTTGCGGAGCGATATCCACCGGGATCATGATGCTATCCATCTGTCGTTCGGCAAAGTAGCGGTTGAAGTTCTCCGGCGATTTAACCTGGGTAATCGGGTGGCCGATAACGGCAACGACCTGAGTGAATCCACTGACCATTTCCAACCTCATTTTGTTAAATGAATGTTGTGAAAGTATTTCAGCGGAAGCTGGAAGCGACAACGCAGAATTCGGCCATACTGGTTGTTAATCGCACCACCACTGCGATAATCGCGCTAAACTGATCGTATTGTTGCGAAAGTGTGAACAGCTATGCAAAACCAGATTCATTCCCACGATCTAATCGTCGGCCTGCAAAAGGGGCTGGCGCTGATCCAGCTATTTTCGAAAGAGTTTCCGCGTCTCACGGTGCCGCAGGCGGCGAAAATGAGCGGTCTGACGCCTAGCGCCGCACGCCGTTTTTTCCTCACGCTGCTGCATGAGCGCTATCTGCAGACCGACGGACGTCACTACTGGCTGACGCCCAAAGCGTTAAGGCTGGGGCAGGCGTATGTGGATTCGGCGCAGTTTCCGCGGATGGTGCGACCGATCGTGGAGTACATCGCCAGCCGAACGGAAGAGCATGCTTCGGTAGGTGTGATTGATGACGATGAGCTGGTTTATATTGCCCGCAGCAAGCATACGCCGTTTAACTCGACTTCAGTGCGTCTGGGAGAAAGGGTGCCGATTTACTGTACCGCCGGAGGGCGGCTCTGGCTGGCTTCGTTAGCGGAAGATGAATGTGAAACCGTTTTGCAGCGGATCCGCCGCGAACAGCGCACGCCCTATACGGTAACGGACGTAGCGGCTTTAATGGAAAAGATCGCTCAGGTGCGTCGGCAGGGCTATGCCGCGATTGAGCAGGAGTTTGAAATTGGCATGCTGGTGCTGGCGGTGCCGCTATCCGACAGGGAAGGGCTCTACTGGGGGGCGCTGAGCTTAACCAGCCATCAGTCGAGAACGTCGCTGGAGGCGCTGTGTCGCGACCATCTGGATTTACTCTATAGCGCCCAGGCGATGCTGGTGGGGTGAGATAATATCCATGGACTGATTCAAGGGAAGGGGAGGCATCATAATACCGCGCAGATAAAAAGGCAGGGCTAACCCTGCCTTAAGATCGTTTGAGACTGACTTAAGCGGTCAGGTTCTTAGAGAAGGCACCCCAGTCTGCTGCCATCTCACCGGCGAAAGAGGACCAGCTGTTGGAAAGGGCGCTGAGGGCATCATTCAAGCCTGCATGGCTTGCGGAGAGATATTCGCTCCAGTCAGATGCGCCGGTCAGGAATTTGCCGAGCTCAACGGTACCGTTAATGATGGCGTTGGCGATGGTGGTACCAGCGGTGGTGATAAAATCGCTAAAGCCGCTACCGGCGTTGACAACCAGGCTGGTAATGCTGGTCGCAAAATCGACCAGATTAAAACCGCCAGAAATAGATTCCATTTCGCCAATAGTTAATTCTTTCATTGGTATATCCTTGTTTAATTGAATAAATTTTTATTAGTGGGTCTTGTACCCACGGCGCAAGACTACCATTGACGAATTACGGCAGGCTAGCTGTCCAGGCGTGTGAATTGTTGAATTTTTATATCAATTTAAATCAGTGGGAATAGAGACGAAGATAAACCAGCTCATTTCAAATTATGAATATTGTAGCGGCTATTCTGAAGCGAGTATGAAGCCAGACAAGAGGGGCGCAGGACTTATATTGAGTCTGCACGTAATTTATCTACCTTCGTGGATTAAACTGATCGGCTGTGTTTCGCCAGCGGATCGCGGGGTTTATTGAACGACTCTATTTACGCCGGGCCTTGTGCTGCATGACGCGGTGCAAACATTCACCTGAATTAGTCAGAACGTAAGAAATAGAGGAGTGATTAAGAAAGAGTAAGGTGAAAAAAATGGCGTATCGAACGATACGCCATTAAGCGATATTAGCTGACATAAGCCAGCAGGCTATGTGAATCCGGCACCATAAAGTCAACGGACATCATCACCGACAGCGCGGTAATGGCGACAATCGAAAAGACGAACAGCTTACGCGCCCAGACTTTATCATCCGCCACTTTATAGCCGCGCAGCGCCATACCGAGCCACCAGACGCTCACGGCCGCAGCGACAACCAGATATTTATATCCGGCGTAGCCGCCCAGAGAGAGCATCAGCGTAGCCACGGTGAAGGCGATGATGTAAACGGTAATATGATTTTTGGCGACTGAAATGCCTTTCACCACCGGCAGAACCGGAATATTCGCTGCCTGATAATCCTTAAAGCGGAAGATCGCGATAGCGTAGGAGTGGGGCATCTGCCACAGGCTGAAAATCGCCAGCAGAATCGCGGCACCGCTGTCAAAATCACCGGTAACCGCGCAGTAGCCAATCACCGGCGGCGCAGCGCCGGAGAGAGAACCAATCAACGTGCCGTAGACGGAGTGGCGCTTCATGTACAGGCTGTAAACGCCGACATAAACCACGAACCCCATCACCCCCAGCCAGCAGGCCAGGGGATTAGCGCCAAACCACAGGAGCATGAAGCCAGCAATACCCAGCACGGTGGCGTATACCAGCGAAGCTTCTGGCGAGATCAGCCCTTTGACCAGCACCCGGTTTTTCGTCCGTTCCATCTTACGATCGATATCACGGTCGATATAGTTGTTGAAAACACAACCCGAGGCGACCACCAGGGATACTCCGAGGAGCGTCCAGAGAAATAGCGGGTAGTCGATGTGGCCTTTGGAGGCCAGCAGGAAACCGCCAATCACGGAGATCAGGTTGCCAAAAATGATGCCTGGTTTCGTTACTTGCAGGTATTGCTTAAACATACTCGCCGCTCTTAGTGCATCATCATGTTGTAGTTCAGGTTCCACATAATCCAGATGGAGCCAACGACTACGATAGCAATGATGATTACGGTGAAGATAAATGCGGTCAGGTTCCAACCTTCGTCCGATTTACTGTTCATATGCAGGAAGTACACGAGGTGTACCACAATCTGCACAACTGCAGTAACCAGGATGGTTCCCAGAATTGCCGCATGCGATGCGGAGCCACTCATCACCATTGCAAACGGGATAACCGTCAGAATGATCGACAGAATAAATCCTGTCATGTAGCTCTTCACGCTGCCGTGAGAAGCGCCGCTATGATCGGTAGAATGACTCATTACATCGCCCCCATCAGATAAACAACAGAGAACACGCAGATCCACACGACGTCCAGGAAGTGCCAGAACAGGCTCAGGCACATAATACGGGTGCGGTTAGTGCTGGTCAGCCCACGGCGGGAAACCTGAACCATCAGCACCGCCATCCAGATTAGACCTGAAGTCACGTGCAGACCGTGGGTGCCGACCAGCGCGAAGAACGCTGACAGGAAGCCGCTGCGATCCGGACCCATACCTTCAACAATCAGATGATGGAATTCATAGAGCTCCATCGCGATGAATCCTGCCCCGAAGAGGAAGGTCAGCGCGAGCCAGGAAACGACCTGGCTCTTGTTGTTTTTGTACATGGCGATAGCCGCCATGCCGTAGGTGATGGAGCTGAACAGCAGCAGCGCGGTTTCAACCAGAACGAACGGCAGTTCAAAAATATCTTTACCGGTCGGACCGCCCGCCGTGCCGTTCACCAGAACGGCATAGGTAGCGAACAGAGTGGCGAAGATAATGCAGTCGCTCATCAGGTAGATCCAGAAACCGAATACCTTCATCGGTCCTGTATCATGGTGCCCGTGTTCGTGCGCGTGGGCGTTATGCGCAAGAGTATCAGTTGCCATTTTTCAGCCCTGCTTTGTTAATCTCATCGAAATGCTGATTTTCCAGTTTTTCGACTACTGCAACCGGCACGTAGTAATCCACGTCCTCGTCAAAGCTCTTAATGATCCAGGTCGCCAGGATGCCGACGAAGCTTGCAATCGCCAGCCACCAGATATGCCAGATCATTGCGAAACCAAACAACGTTGCGAAAGCTGCAATGACAATGCCCGCGCCGCTGTTTTTCGGCATATGAATCTCTTCATAGCCAGCCGGTTTCTTATACGCTTCGCCTTTTTCTTTCATTTCCCAGAACGCGTCACGCTCGTGAACGACAGGAACGATAGCGAAGTTGTAGAACGGCGGAGGAGAAGAGGTTGCCCACTCCAGCGTACGGCCGCCCCATGGGTCACCGGTGAGGTCGCGGTTCTGCTCGCGATCGCGGATAGACACGTAGAACTGAATCAGCTGGCAGAGGATACCGCAGGCGATCAGCGCCGCACCGCAGGCTGCAACAACCAGCATCGGATGGAACTGCGGGTCAATCTGCTGGCTCAGGCGACGGGTCATACCCATGAAGCCCAGCACGTACAGCGGCATAAACGCCACGAAGAAACCGATGATCCAGAACCAGAAAGCGCGTTTGCCCCAGGTTTCGTTCAGCGTGAAGCCAAAGGCTTTCGGCCACCAGTAGGTCAGACCTGCGAAGCAACCGAACACTACGCCACCGATGATGACGTTATGGAAGTGCGCGATCAGGAACAGGCTGTTGTGCAGCACGAAGTCTGCGCCCGGTACCGCCAGCAGAACGCCGGTCATACCGCCTACGGAGAAGGTCACGATAAAGCCAATCGTCCACAGCATTGCTGAGTTGAAGACGATGCGGCCCTGGTACATGGTGAACAGCCAGTTGAAGATCTTAACCCCGGTCGGGATAGCGATGATCATGGTCGTAATACCGAAGAAGGCGTTTACGTTCGCGCCCGCACCCATAGTAAAGAAGTGGTGCAGCCAAACGATGAACGACAGAACGGTAATACATACTGTTGCCCATACCAGCGAGGTGTAGCCAAACAGACGCTTACGCGAGAAGGTTGCGGCGATTTCGGAGAAGACGCCGAATACCGGCAGAACCAGAATGTACACTTCCGGGTGACCCCAGGCCCAAATCAGGTTGATGTACATCATCATGTTGCCACCCATATCGTTGGTAAAGAAATGGGTGCCCAGGTAGCGGTCCAGGGTCAGCAGCGCGACGGTGACGGTCAGAATTGGGAAAGAGGCAATAATCAGGATGTTGGCGCACAGAGATGCCCAGCTAAATACCGGCATCTTGAACATGGTCATGCCAGGGGCACGCATCTTGATAATCGTAACAAAGAAGTTAATACCAGTTAACGTTGTACCAATACCGGATAGCTGGAGAGCCCAGATCCAGTAATCGACCCCGACGCCTGGACTGTACTCGATTCCCGATAGCGGCGGATAGGCCAGCCAACCGGTCTGCGCGAATTCACCGACGCCCAGAGAAAGGTTAACCAGAATCACGCCCACAACGGTGAACCAGAAGCTCAGGTTGTTAAGGAATGGGAAGGCAACGTCGCGCGCACCGAGCTGAAGCGGAACCACCAGGTTCATCAGACCGATAACAAACGGCATCGCTACGAAGAAGATCATGATAACGCCGTGGGCGGTAAAGATCTGATCGTAGTGATGAGGCGGCAGGAAGCCTGCTTCCCCGGCCGAGGCCAGCACCTGCTGGCTACGCATCATAACGGCGTCAGCAAAGCCACGCAGCAACATGACGATTGCTACGATAACGTACATGATACCGAGACGTTTGTGGTCAACCGAAGTCAGCCACTCGTTCCAAAGGTAGGACCACTTACCGAAGTAAGTGATGGCAGCCAGAAGCGCCAGCCCCCCAATGATAATTGCAGCCACCGTAACCACAATAATGGGTTCATGGTAGGGCACTGCATCCAGTGTAAGTTTTCCGAACATCGTTTTCTTCCTCGGCCCCTTAGTGAGCGGTTTCCGCGTGGCTCATGTCCATGCCTTCCATTCCTTCGTGCGCTGCATGCTCGCCCTCGGGTTGGGTCATATCCATGCTCTTACCGTGAGACATAAATTTGTTCACCACATCTTTAAACAAATCAGGTTTCACGTTAGAGAAGTATTCCACTTTGTTGTATTCGCTAGGCGCAGCCAGTTTGTCGAACGTTTCCATGGAGTCCATAGCGTTCGCAGACTGTTTGGCTTTCGCTACCCACTGATCGAAGGTTGCACGATCCGGCGTGGCGATAGCTTTGAACTTCATTCCTGAGAAGCCCGGGCCGCTATAGCTGGCGGAGATACCGTCGTAAGTACCAGGTTCGTTCGCGATGAGGTGCAGCTGAGTCTGCATCCCGGCCATTGCGTAAATCTGGCTACCTAAACGTGGGATAAAGAACGAGTTCATCACGGAGTTGGAGGTCACTTTGAAGTGTACCGGTACGTTCGCCGGGAAGGCGATTTCGTTGACGGTAGCAATGCCTTGTTCCGGATAGATGAAGAACCATTTCCAGTCCATCGAAACGACTTCGATGGTGATAGGTTTTTCATCGTGAGCAAGCGGTTTGCTCGGCTCTAATGCGTGAGTTGTTTTCCAGGTCAGAACGGCCAGGAACAGGATGATCAGAATAGGAACCGTCCAGACCACAGCTTCAACTTTGTTGGAGTGTGACCAGTTCGGGCTATACTTCGCATCTTTATTGCTCGCACGATACTTCCAGGCAAATCCTACTGCCATCAAGACGGCTGGAATAACGACGATCATCATCAGGCCAAAGGCCGTCAGAATCAGAGAGCGTTGCTCCAGTCCAATCTGTCCTTTTGGGTCGAGGAGTGCAGAATCACAACCACTGAGTAATACAGTGCCTGCGATTAATGACATCCATCCCAAACTTTTATTGTATTTCCTAAGTCTCATTGAACGACCTCAATTCCACGGAATCTGGTGGCGCTTAAAGTGTACGGGCATTTTACGGGAAGGTTGCATTACTGTAAACATAGTTGGAGCTGTGTCTGTTCTATGTTAGCGGCTTCTGCTTGCCTTGTCACATATGTTACGGAGTGTGACATTATAGCTTGCAAACCTTGATTTACGCGGGATTGATAACGAAAGGGATAAGAACGAAAGGGTTTATAAGAGAATGAGCATAACCACCTGCAAAACAACACAAATAATTAACAATTAATTATCAAATTAAAGACATCATAAAAGCCGAAAATAAAACCAGCTGAGCTGAATCGGTTAAATTATTTATAGATTCGCATAAAAATTGTCAATAATTTCCAGAAATCTAAAACGCACAAAACAACAAATCAGGTACATTGAATATAAAATCGTTAATAAGACGTTATAATTACGTTTGGTAATTACAACGTCCATTTACGTTCTTGCGCTGATTTAAATCAACTCGGTTTTGCGCAATGCGAGGTAGTCAAGGAACGCGCCGAGCAAAATACCCGCAACGGCGGTAAGAACGGCAACCTCAAGCAGGCCCGCGAGGAAGGAAAAGGTGGTGTAATCCAGCGCGTTGAGGACCAGCAGCAGTAGCCATATCGCCAGCATCAGGCAGCCAATCGCCAGAATAACTAATGCCAGCCCGTAGGCCTGAGGAAAAAGCGTGCGCGGCATAAAGCTCTCCGAACGTTGAGTATGTTCAAGCGTACGGCGACAAATTAACAGCAGCAAAATCCCCGGTACCGCAGCAACAACGGAAAAGAGATAGAAAGCAGGCCATCCGTGGGCTTCGACAAACCAGCCGGCGATAGGCCCCACATATACGCGCCCAACGGCGGAGAGCGCTGAGAGCAAAGCGAACTGGGTGGCTGAAAATGACTTATTGCACAGCGTCATCAGCAGCGCAACGAATGCCGCCGTGCCCATTCCGCCGCACAGGTTTTCGAAAAACACCGCCGTCGCCATGGAGAAAAGGTGTTTATCGGTAATTGAGAGCAGCCAATACCCGGCGTTGGATACCCCCTGCAGCAGGCCGAAAATCAGCAGCGCGCGGAAAAGCGTCAGGCGCTGCATAAGCACGCCGCCATAAAGCGCACCGACAATCGTGGCGAACAGGCCGAGCGTTTTATTGACCATGCCCACTTCGCCCGCATCAAAACCGACGCCGCGAATCAGGAAGGTGGTGGTCAGACTCATGGCAAACGCGTCGCCAAGCTTATAAAGGACGATAAGCAAGAGAATAAGCCAGGCATTATTGCGGCCGAAGAAGTCGCGCAGCGGTGCGGCGACGGCCTGCTCCAGCGTCTTCGGCACCGGAATGACGTCGCTGGGTTCCGGGGCCAGCAGAGTAGCAATAATGCAGGGGATTAGCAGTGCGGCCATCAGCCAGTACATCCCCTGCCATCCCAGCCAGCGATCGGCCAGCCATAGCGCCAGCCCGCCGGAAACCAGCATCCCCAGACGATAGCCCAGCACGCTGATTGCCGCCCCGGTGCCTCGCTCTTCAGCGGCCAGCACGTCGGTCTTCCACGCGTCAAACACGATATCCTGCGAGGCGGAGCAAAAGGCGATAACGACCGCCAGCGCCGCCATCCAGCGTAGTTGCGTGGAAGGTTCAAGGAATCCCATCGCCGCAATGGCAATAAGTAGCAAGATCTGGGTCGCCAGCAGCCAGCCGCGTCGACGACCAAGAAACGGCGGCGTATAGCGGTCCATTACCGGCGACCAGAGGAATTTAAAGACGTAGGCCTGCCCGACGAGCGAGAAAAAACCGATGGTTTTGAGATCGATGTTTTCAACGGTCATCCACGCCTGTAGCGTGCCGGAGGTCAGGGCTAGCGGTAATCCAGAGGCGAAACCGAGAATCAGCAGGATAGCTGATTTTGGCTGCGTGAAAATGCGTAAATAATGATTGGACATAGCATATCGTGCAGACCCGACGCGAGGCCGGGTCTGCAACTCAAATTAACGCGCGTTTTGCTTGATGAAATCGTGAATGCTGGTGTCCTGCGCCATGTCGGCGATGGTATCGGTCATGACGCTGTTTACCGCATCGGCGATATTTTTGTTCGAGGCCTGGAAGGCGCCTTCAACAGAGTAGCTGGCACGGTAGTTTTTCGTCATCTTATTGCCGTTGGCGGCGGTCGCGATAATCGCAATATCCGCTTTGGTCGCAATGTTGTAGCGTACGTTGCCTTGAGAAACGTCGGCGTACAGTTTGTTGACGATGATTTGCAGGTCAACCGCGCCGTTTGGACCAATCATGTAGCCACGCGAGGTCATCTGCTTCTCGAGCACTTCCTGCAGCAAGAAACGCAGATCGCGGGAGGCGGTTAGCGTAACCTGCTGATTATCACGGGTGACTTTCGCCAGCGCCTGATCCGGACGCTGATCGGCGCCGTTAATGCTGACGGTCACGCCCATCAGGCTCGGATCCTGCTGCGGCAGCGTGATTTTCGGCGATACCTCAATAGTGGTCGGCGGAGTGGCGCATCCGGCCAGCATAAACAGCGCGACCAAAGGAAAGAGAATTTTCTTAAACATGTTCAGGGTCTCAACGCATGGTGGAGTGGTAATGAGGAAAATTCCCGCCATCATAACATCGCCAACGGCAAGGGGAAGTGGCAACGCATGTAAATTCATCGTCTTGTGCGTTTTCTGGCCTTGCCATATCGGTTATCTCCTTCCGGGCGGGGCTTCAGCGAGACAGAATCAGTAAACCTGATACTTTTGCCGCAAAATATCAGAGGAATGCTAATTTTTTGTTGTTTTCGCCCAATGGAAGCGGTAAAAGCGGCTAACATTTAAAGGGAATGGCGGCAATACAGCGTTGTCGGAGGAGAAAATTCATGATGATACGTGAACAGATCGAAGCAAAACTTAGGGCAGCGTTCGACCCGGTGTATCTTGAAGTCGTGGATGAAAGCTATCGCCACAACGTTCCTGCGGGCTCTGAAAGTCATTTTAAAGTGGTGTTGGTAAGCGATCGCTTCCTTGGCGAGCGTTTTCTTAATCGTCACCGTATGATTTACGGAACGTTGACTGAGGAACTATCAAGCACCGTGCACGCTCTGGCGTTGCATACCTACACAATCAAAGAGTGGGAAGGGCTACAGGATACCGTCTTTGCTTCTCCTCCTTGTCGCGGAGCTGGAAGTATCGCGTAGAAATCACATTTGCAACCGCTGGAGCTTTTCCAGTATGTTGCGTGGAGATTTATGAGAAAACGGCCTGCGGGCCGTTTTGTTTTGCCTGAAAATTGTGCGATGCGCGCGTTTTGGCAGGCAAATTTGCTCGGGAAATGTGAAAAAAGCCGCAGCAGTGGGCGACAACCGTTCTCGACTCACAAAAGTGATGCCGCTATAATGCCGCGTCTTTTATTATGAATGTCTTCGGGATGATTCTGACGACAGGGAATGTGTTTCTGATTTGAAGAGGGCATCCCGGTTCTGCGAAGCAACCAGTTCGCGCTTCCAGAGTTGACCGAGCACTGTGATTTTTTTGAGGTAACAAGATGCAAGTTTCAGTTGAAACCACTCAGGGCCTTGGGCGCCGTGTAACGATTACTATCGCCGCTGACAGCATCGAGAATGCTGTCAAAAGCGAGCTGGTCAACGTAGCGAAAAAAGTTCGCATTGACGGCTTCCGTAAAGGCAAAGTGCCGATGAATGTTGTTGCTCAGCGTTATGGCGCATCTGTTCGCCAGGACGTGCTGGGTGATCTGATGAGCCGCAACTTCGTTGACGCGATCATCAAAGAAAAAATTAATCCGGCCGGCGCGCCGAACTATGTTCCGGGCGAATACAAGCTGGGTGAAGATTTCACCTACGCGGTAGAGTTCGAAGTTTATCCGGAAGTTGAGCTGCAGGGTCTGGAAGCGATCGAAGTTGAAAAACCGGTTGTTGAAGTGACCGACGCCGATGTTGATACCATGCTGGATACTCTGCGCAAGCAGCAGGCTAACTGGAAAGAAAAAGACGGCGCAGTTGATGCTGAAGACCGCGTTACCGTTGACTTCACTGGTTCCGTTGACGGCGAAGAGTTCGAAGGCGGCAAAGCCTCTGACTTCGTCCTGGCGATGGGCCAGGGCCGCATGATCCCGGGTTTTGAAGAGGGTATCAAAGGCCACAAAGCTGGCGAAGAGTTCACCATCGACGTGACCTTCCCGGAAGAGTACCACGCTGAAAACCTGAAAGGTAAAGCGGCGAAGTTCGTTATCAACCTGAAAAAAGTTGAAGAACGTGAACTGCCAGAACTGACTGAAGAGTTCATCAAACGTTTCGGCGTTGAAGATGGTTCTGTAGCCGGTCTGCGCGCTGAAGTGCGTAAAAACATGGAGCGCGAGCTGAAAGGCGCCGTGCGTAACCGCGTTAAGTCTCAGGCTATCGAAGGCCTGGTAAAAGCTAACGATATCGACGTACCGGCTGCACTGATCGACAGCGAAATCGACGTTCTGCGTCGTCAGGCTGCTCAGCGTTTTGGCGGTAACGAGAAACAGGCTCTGGAACTGCCGCGTGAGCTGTTCGAAGAGCAGGCTAAACGCCGCGTTGTTGTTGGTCTGCTGCTGGGCGAAGTGATTCGTACCAACGAGCTGAAAGCTGACGAAGATCGCGTAAAAGGTCTGATCGAAGAGATGGCTTCCGCTTACGAAGATCCGAAAGAAGTGGTCGAGTTCTACAGCAAGAACAAAGAGCTGATGGACAACATGCGCAACGTTGCGCTGGAAGAGCAGGCCGTTGAAGCCGTGCTGGCGAAAGCTAAAGTGTCTGAAAAAGCCACTTCCTTCAGCGAACTGATGAACCAGCAGGCGTAATTTCGCCTCAAGGTTTAAGGTTTGAGTAAAAACCCGTTGCCGAAAGGCTGCGGGTTTTTTTATTGCAATGATAGCCTTAGGATGAGTGCGAAAAGGCGATTTCAGTGATAGCGTTACGGCAAAAGATTGTTATGCTTGAATTATGGCGACGTCATCCCCATAACCGGGAGACGTAACTGCATTGGCATAATCATGCGCCGTAATGAAGCGTGCATCTATGCACTTCTGCCCGACAGCAGAAATTCTGGCTGATAATCCGTCCGTAAGGTTACAATCAGTGCAGCGGTTTTTTTCAAATTAATCCAGGAGACGGAAATGTCATACAGTGGCGAACGAGACAACTTTGCACCCCATATGGCCCTGGTGCCGATGGTCATTGAACAGACCTCACGCGGCGAACGTTCATTTGATATTTACTCCCGTCTGCTCAAGGAGCGCGTCATTTTTCTGACCGGCCAGGTAGAAGATCACATGGCTAACCTGATCGTGGCGCAGATGCTGTTTCTGGAAGCGGAAAACCCGGAAAAAGATATCTATCTGTACATTAACTCTCCGGGCGGCGTGATTACCGCCGGGATGTCTATCTATGACACCATGCAGTTCATTAAGCCAGACGTGAGCACCATTTGTATGGGCCAGGCGGCCTCTATGGGCGCATTCCTGCTCACCGCCGGGGCGAAAGGCAAGCGTTTCTGCCTGCCGAACTCACGCGTGATGATTCACCAGCCGCTGGGCGGCTACCAGGGCCAGGCGACGGATATCGAAATCCACGCCCGCGAAATCCTGAAGGTGAAAGGTCGCATGAATGAACTGATGGCACATCATACGGGTCAATCTCTTGAGCAGATCGAGCGTGACACCGAGCGCGATCGCTTCCTGTCTGCCTCAGAAGCAGTGGAATACGGCCTCGTCGACTCCATTTTGACTCATCGTAATTGATGCCCCTGGCGCAAGGGTGCCGCTATACTTGGTTGTAAGAGGGCGGCACAACGCTTCATAGCGGTTTGCGCCTGAGAATGGCATTTGCGTCGTCGTGTGCGGCACAAAGAACTTAATAAGAGGTTTGGACTCATGACAGATAAACGCAAAGATGGTTCGGGCAAACTGTTGTACTGCTCTTTTTGCGGCAAAAGCCAGCATGAAGTGCGTAAGCTAATCGCCGGGCCATCCGTGTATATCTGCGACGAATGCGTTGATTTATGTAACGACATCATTCGCGAAGAAATTAAAGAAGTCGCGCCGCATCGCGAGCGCAGCGCGCTGCCGACTCCGCACGAAATTCGCCACCATCTGGACGATTACGTTATCGGCCAGGAGCCGGCGAAAAAAGTGCTGGCGGTGGCGGTATACAATCACTACAAACGTCTGCGCAATGGCGACACCAGCAACGGCGTAGAGTTGGGTAAAAGCAACATTCTGCTGATCGGACCGACCGGTTCCGGTAAAACGCTGCTGGCGGAAACGCTGGCGCGCCTGCTGGATGTGCCTTTCACCATGGCGGATGCCACCACTCTGACCGAAGCCGGTTACGTGGGTGAAGACGTTGAAAACATCATCCAGAAGCTGCTGCAGAAGTGCGACTACGACGTACAGAAAGCCCAGCGCGGTATCGTCTACATTGATGAAATCGACAAAATTTCCCGTAAATCGGATAACCCGTCGATCACCCGCGATGTCTCCGGCGAAGGCGTGCAGCAAGCGCTGTTGAAGCTTATTGAAGGCACCGTTGCCGCGGTTCCGCCGCAGGGCGGGCGTAAGCATCCGCAGCAGGAGTTCCTGCAGGTTGATACCTCTAAGATCCTGTTCATCTGCGGCGGCGCCTTTGCAGGACTGGATAAGGTCATTTCTCACCGTGTTGAAACCGGTTCTGGTATCGGTTTCGGCGCGACGGTTAAGGCTAAATCCGACAAGGCCAGCGAAGGCGAGCTGTTGTCTCAGGTTGAACCGGAAGATCTGATTAAGTTTGGTCTGATTCCTGAGTTCATCGGGCGTCTGCCGGTGGTGGCGACCCTGAGCGAGCTGAGCGAAGAAGCGCTGATTCAGATCCTCAAAGAGCCGAAAAACGCCCTGACCAAGCAGTATCAGGCGCTGTTCAGCCTTGAAGGCGCTGAGCTGGAGTTCCGCGACGAAGCGCTGGATGCTATCGCTAAGAAAGCGATGGCGCGTAAAACCGGCGCTCGCGGCCTGCGTTCTATCGTTGAAGCCGCGCTGCTCGATACCATGTACGATCTTCCGTCAATGGAAGATGTGGAAAAAGTGGTCATCGATGCCTCGGTTATCGATGGTCAGAGCAAGCCGCTGCTGATTTACGGCAAACCGGAAGCGCAGCAGGCATCTGGTGAATAATTAACCAATTTGCTCAAGCAGTTAACAAAAAGGGGGGATTTTATCTCCCCTTTTATTTTTCCTGCATTCCCGCCGTTGAATGTATGGAATACATCCCCATATACTGGTTTACATATTAACGGCGACGCGTCGTTGAGTTGCGTCGTCGGCTACCTGGCGGACTTTAAACTAAGAGAGAGCTCTATGAATCCTGAGCGTTCTGAACGCATTGAAATCCCCGTATTGCCGTTGCGCGATGTGGTGGTTTATCCGCACATGGTCATACCCCTGTTTGTAGGGCGGGAAAAATCTATCCGTTGTCTCGAAGCAGCCATGGATCATGATAAAAAAATCATGCTGGTTGCGCAGAAAGAAGCCTCGACGGATGAGCCGGGTGTAAACGATCTTTTCACCGTCGGGACCGTGGCGTCTATTTTGCAAATGCTGAAGCTACCGGACGGTACTGTCAAAGTGCTGGTCGAAGGTTTGCAGCGCGCGCGCATCTCTGCGCTATCTGATAACGGCGAGCATTTTTCGGCGAAAGCTGAATATCTCGAATCGCCGGCGATTGACGAACGCGAGCAGGAAGTGCTGGTTCGTACCGCTATCAGCCAGTTTGAAGGCTACATCAAGCTGAACAAGAAAATCCCACCGGAAGTGCTGACGTCGCTGAATAGCATCGACGATCCGGCGCGCCTTGCGGATACCATCGCAGCCCATATGCCGCTGAAGCTGGCGGACAAACAGTCCGTGCTGGAGATGTCCGACGTTAACGAACGTCTGGAATATCTCATGGCGATGATGGAGTCAGAAATCGATCTGCTGCAGGTTGAGAAGCGTATTCGCAACCGCGTGAAAAAGCAGATGGAGAAATCTCAGCGCGAGTACTACCTGAATGAGCAAATGAAAGCCATTCAAAAAGAGCTCGGCGAGATGGACGACGCCCCTGACGAGAACGAAGCGCTGAAGCGTAAGATCGACGCGGCGAAAATGCCGAAAGAGGCAAAAGAGAAAACCGAAGCGGAACTGCAAAAACTGAAAATGATGTCCCCGATGTCGGCGGAAGCAACCGTCGTTCGCGGCTACATTGACTGGATGGTGCAGGTACCGTGGAACGCCCGCAGCAAGGTTAAAAAAGACCTGCGTCAGGCTCAGGAGATCCTCGACACCGATCACTACGGTCTGGAGCGCGTGAAGGATCGCATCCTTGAGTACCTCGCGGTGCAGAGCCGTGTTAACAAGCTCAAAGGGCCAATCCTGTGCCTGGTTGGGCCTCCGGGGGTTGGTAAAACCTCGCTGGGTCAATCTATCGCCAAAGCAACCGGACGTAAGTACGTGCGTATGGCGCTGGGCGGCGTGCGTGACGAAGCGGAAATCCGCGGTCACCGCCGTACCTACATTGGCTCAATGCCGGGCAAACTGATCCAGAAAATGGCCAAAGTGGGCGTTAAAAACCCGCTGTTCTTACTGGATGAGATCGACAAAATGTCTTCGGACATGCGGGGCGATCCGGCATCGGCGCTGCTGGAGGTGTTGGATCCGGAACAGAACGTGGCTTTCAACGACCACTATCTGGAAGTGGATTACGATCTCAGCGACGTGATGTTCGTCGCGACCTCTAACTCCATGAATATTCCGGCGCCGCTGCTGGATCGTATGGAAGTGATTCGCCTCTCCGGCTACACCGAAGATGAGAAGCTGAACATCGCCAAACGCCATTTGCTGTCAAAACAGATAGAGCGTAATGCGCTCAAAAAAGGCGAGCTGACGGTTGATGACAGCGCGATTATCGGCATTATCCGTTACTACACTCGTGAAGCGGGCGTGCGTGGTCTGGAGCGCGAAATCTCGAAACTGTGTCGTAAAGCGGTCAAACAGCTGTTGCTGGATAAGTCGCTGAAGCATATTGAGATTAACGGCGACAACCTGCATGACTTCCTGGGCGTGCAGCGCTACGACTATGGCCGTGCGGATAGTGAAAATCGCGTGGGTCAGGTGACTGGCCTGGCGTGGACGGAAGTGGGCGGCGATCTGCTGACCATTGAAACCGCCTGTGTTCCGGGTAAAGGAAAGCTGACCTATACCGGTTCACTGGGTGAGGTTATGCAGGAATCTATCCAGGCTGCGCTGACCGTGGTGCGTTCGCGTGCGGATAAGCTGGGTATTAACTCAGACTTTTATGAAAAACGCGATATCCACGTGCACGTACCGGAAGGCGCAACGCCGAAAGATGGCCCAAGCGCCGGTATTGCGATGTGTACCGCACTGGTTTCCTGCCTGACGGGTAATCCGGTGCGCGCCGATGTGGCGATGACCGGGGAAATCACCCTCCGCGGTCAGGTTTTGCCAATCGGTGGTCTGAAGGAAAAACTGTTGGCTGCACACCGTGGCGGCATTAAGACTGTTCTGATTCCTGATGAAAATAAACGTGACCTTGAAGAAATTCCAGATAACGTTATCGCCGATTTAGATATCCATCCGGTGAAACGAATCGAGGAAGTTCTGGCACTTGCACTGCAGAACGAGCCGTTTGGTATGGAAGTCGTCACGGCAAAATAGTGATTTCGCGCAAATAGCGCTAAGAAAAATAGGGCTGGTAAGTAAATTCGTACTTGCCAGCCTTTTTTTGTGTAGCTAACTTAGATCGCTGGCAGGGGGGTCAATTACAACTCTGTTGTAAGGGCATGACAGTCCTGATATAACTGCTGCGCGGTCGCGCCACGAAGGATTCTGGTGCGATATAAATTATAAAGAGAGGAAGAGAACAGTGAATAAATCTCAACTGATTGACAAAATTGCTGCCGGTGCGGACATTTCTAAAGCCGCAGCTGGACGTGCGTTAGATGCTTTAATCGCTTCTGTTACTGAATCTCTGCAGGCTGGGGATGACGTTGCGCTGGTAGGGTTTGGTACTTTTGCTGTTAAAGAGCGCGCTGCCCGTACCGGTCGCAATCCGCAAACAGGCAAAGAAATCACCATCGCTGCTGCTAAAGTACCGGGTTTCCGTGCAGGTAAAGCGCTGAAAGACGCGGTAAACTGATCGACTTCCCCACTGGGGTCTGTGACGAAGTACAAGGGCGCATCGCAAGATGTGCCTTTTTTATTTGCCAGAATGAGACTTAATGTGACTTTATACGCACTTGTGGGCTGACAATCACCCCGTTTTCTTGTCAAAATACGTCCTCACGCGCGGCGGCCATCACATGCTATGCTGCGCGAGCAAAAGTCATCTACAGCGGAGCGTTGTTACACCATGATGGACAACCTACGCACGGCCGCCAACAGCGTCGTGCTCAAGATTATTTTCGGTATCATTATCGTCTCGTTCATTTTGACCGGGGTGAGTGGTTACCTGATTGGCGGTGGAAACAACTATGCCGCAAAAGTTAATGACCAGGAGATTGGTCGCGCACAGTTTGAAAATGCCGTTGCCAGCGAGCGTAACCGCATGCAGCAGCAGCTTGGCGATCAGTTTTCTGAACTGGCGGCCAATGAAAATTACATGAAGACCATGCGTCAGCAGGTGTTGAACCGTCTGATTGACGAGGCGCTGCTCGATCAGTACGCCCGTGAACTGGGCCTTAATATCAGCGACGACCAGGTCAAGCAGGCTATCTTCAAGACCCAGGCTTTCCAGGCGGATGGCAAATTTGATAACGAGCGCTTCAGCCGTATCGTTAATCAAATGGGGATGACGACGGACCAGTACGCTCAGGCATTACGTAATCAGCTGACGACTCAGCAACTGATTAACGCCGTTGCCGGTACCGATTTTATGCTGCCGGGCGAATCCGACCAGCTGGCGGCGCTGGTGTCGCAACAGCGCGTCGTCCGTGAAGCGACGATTGACGTAAACGCGCTGGCGGCGAAGCAAACCGCCACCGACGATGAAATCAACGCGTTTTACCAGCAGAACCAGGCGCGTTTTATGGCGCCTGAGCAGTTCCGCGTCAGCTACATCAAGATGGATGCTGCGAGCATGCAGGAAAACGTCTCTGACCAGGAAATTCAGTCATGGTACGACCAGCATCAGGATCAGTTCACTCAGCCGCAGCGTAATCGCTACAGCATCATCCAGACCAAAACCGAAGCGGATGCTCAGGCGGTGCTTGATGAGCTGAAAAAAGGCGCTGATTTCGCCGCGCTGGCCAAAGAAAAATCAACCGATATTATCTCTGCCCGCAACGGTGGTGATATGGGCTGGCTGGAAGATGCGGCTACCGTGCCGGAGCTGAAAGAGGCCGGTCTGAAAGAAAAAGGCCAGCTTTCAGGCGTAATTAAATCTTCCGTCGGTTTCCTGGTGGCGCGTCTGGATGACGTTCAGCCCGCTCAGGTAAAACCGCTGGCTGACGTTCGCGATGATATCGCGGCTAAAGTGAAGCAGGAGAAAGCTCTGGATGCTTACTATGCGCTGCAGCAAAAAGTCAGCGACGCGGCGAGCAACGATAACGAATCCCTGGCTGGCGCGGCTCAGGTTGCCGGTCTGAAAGTGGTTGAAACCGGCTGGTTTGGTCGCGATAACCTGCCGCAGGAGCTGAATTTCAAACCGGTTTCTGACGCTATTTTCAACGGCGGTCTGGTTGGCGAAAACGGTACGCCGGGCAGCAACTCCGATATCATCACCGTCGACGGCGATCGCGCGTTTGTTCTGCGCATCAGCGAGCATAAACCGGAGGCGGTCAAACCGCTGGCGGAGGTGAAAGCGCAGGTGAGCGATATTGTTAAGCACAACAAAGCGGAGCAGCAGGCGAAGCTGGATGCCGATAAGCTGCTGACGGCCCTGAAAGAGGGTAAAGGCGATGAAGCGATGAAAGCGGCGGGCCTGAGCTTCGGAGCGCCGCAGACGCTGTCGCGTACCGGTCAGGAAGCGTTGATCCAGTCTGTCTTTGCGCTACCGCTGCCGCAGGCGGGTAAGCCCAGCTACGGCGTGGGCACGGACATGCAGGGTAATGTAGTACTGCTGGCGCTGGATGAAGTGAAAGCGGGTACGATGCCGGAAGAGCAGAAAAAGGCGATGATTCAGGGCATCACCCAGAATAACGCACAGATCGCCTTCGAAGCGCTGATGAGTAACCTGCGTAAAGCGGCGAAAATTAAGCTCGGCGACATTATCGATCAGCAACAATAATTACGTGCTGCTTCGCAAAAGCAAGTAACGTGATGCAATTATCAAAGGCCGCTTTCGCGGCCTTTTCCATTTCTGCATTTTGCCTTTTGTACTCTTTTTCCCTCATCGCTATCGTGACCTTGCTGTCTACAAACAAGGAGATAACAGCATGAAACGAGGATTTAAAACGCTTCTTACCGTCGCCGTACTGGTTTGCGCAGCGGGAAGTCAGGGCGCTTTTGCCGCGCCTTCCAGCGGGAAGACGTCGCCGGCAACAAAGGAGAGCGTGCAGACGCCGCAGGCAAAGGCACCTGATGCGTTGAACGCGCCCGATAGCGAAGGTACCAGGGTGAGTATCAATAACGCCAGCGCCGAAGAACTGGCGAAGGGGCTGAACGGCGTTGGCCTGAAGAAGGCGCAGGCTATTGTCAGCTATCGTGAAGAATATGGGCCATTTAAAACCGTTGACGATCTTAAGCAGGTGCCGGGGATGGGCAATTCGCTGGTAGAGAGAAATCTGTCACATTTGAAGCTGTAAATTTTCTTCACAAGTTTGCACAGTCGTTATTATTTGCCAGACTGAAGAGGTCACACCAGTGGTGTGACCTCTGACCTCAAAACAACAATTAAAGATAAGGCATTTGCGCTATGCAGACACAAATCAAAGTTCGCGGCTATCATCTCGACGTCTATCAGCATGTCAATAACGCGCGGTATCTGGAGTTTCTCGAAGAGGCGCGCTGGGATGGCCTGGAAAGCAGCCCGGCCTTTCACTGGATGACCGCTCGCAACATCGCCTTTGTGGTGGTCAATATCAATATCAACTATCGCCGACCGGCGGTACTGGGCGATGTATTAACCGTCACCAGTAAGCTCGAACAGCTGAACGGAAAAAGCGGGACGCTAAGCCAGGTGATTACCCTTAACCCTAACGGCGAGGTGGTCGCCGATGCGCTTATCACTTTTGTCTGCATTGATCTAAAAACGCAGAAAGCGCTGCCGCTTGAGGGCGAACTGCGGGAGAAGCTGGAGCAGCTTGAGCCTCGCTAACAGGCCAGCCGGAGGGGGATGTCCCGGAGGCGGCGCGATGCACCTGTCCGGGCTACTTCTCCACAACCACCTGCGATCTGGTAACGCGGGCTACGCGTCCTCAGCAGCCTGCGATCCGGTAGCCCGGGCAGGCGCATCGCGCCGCCCCCGGGAGCAAGCGCACAGAAAGGGGCAGAACTATCCCCGAAGGCGCTGCTGCGTATCAGACCGGGCTATGCATCGTGAGCCGCCTGCGATCCCGCCACGCAGCCGGGAAATAACCGGCTACTGCAGTCCTGTTTTCTGCTTCATGACCGTCATCACCCCAACCTTATCGCCCAGATACTGGCGCAGCCCGTTGGCGCGGAGGTTACAGGCGGCGCACTGCCCGCAGCCGTCGCCTTTAATGCCGTTATAGCAAGTCAGGGTTTCATGGCGTACCAGGTCCAGCTGGCCCCAATAATCGGCCAGGGCCCACGTCTCGGCTTTATTCAGCCACATCAGCGGCGTCTCAAAGCGAATATCTTTCGCCATTCCCAGACTGACGGCCTGGTGCAGCGCTTTGACGAACTCATCGCGGCAGTCCGGGTAGCCCGAAAAGTCGGTCTCGCAAACGCCGGTGATGATAGCTTCCGCTTTAACCTGATACGCGTAAATGGCCGTCAGGGTTAAGAACAGAATGTTGCGACCGGGCACGAAAGTGTTGGGGATGCCGCTGGCGTCCGGTTCATAATCCGGAACCGGAATGCTATCGCGGGTCAGGCTGCTGACCGCCAGTTCGTTAAGCAGCGTGACATCAAGGACTTTGTGGGCAACGGCGCCCAGCTTTAGCGCCAGTTCGCGAGCAACGTCAATCTCCGCGCGATGACGTTGGCCATAATCAAAAGTGACGCAATGCACTTCATCATACTGTTGCAGAGCCTGCACCAGGCAGGTCGTCGAATCTTGTCCTCCACTGAAGACAACTACGGCGCGTTTCATGGTAATTCCTGACAATCGAAGTGAAGCGCATATGGTAGCGCCTGATGAAGATGACCACCAGCCCCGTCACGGCGTCGAAGCCGGTAGCCAGGCGCTGGCGAAATCAAACCAGCCTCGCGCGTTCAGGCGCAGCCCGTTGACGCCAGGCGGTGCGCTGATGCGATAATTATAATTAAACAGCGGCGTCATGATGGCATCGTCCATCAGTGTGTTAAAGACGTTGCGCAAAGCTTCGCTGCGGCTGCGTTCGTCCGGTAATACCTGAACGGCATCCAGCGTTGCCTGAAGATGCGCATATTGCGCCCCGGTCAACAAATTAGGCCACAGGGCATCGCAGCGTAGCCACTGCTCCAGCGCATAAACCGGCGCTTCGCCAATCAGGCGATCGCCCATCATCAGGTCCGCCTTCGCAAACTGCTGGCAACCATCCCAGTTTTTCGCGTCATGAAAAATTATCGTCAGCTCGCAGCCGAGTTCTGCCAGCCGTTGCCGAAGGCGCTCCGCCATGGCGTGTAGCTCTACGGGAAGGTGATAGAGCAGAGTTAGCCGTTCGGGCAGCGGTGTATCACCATTTTCTGGCCACTGCGGAATAGTCCATCCCGGCAATACTTCGTTGCTCGGCGCGATCAGGTCTTCATCCAGCGGCAGCGTTTCTAACAGACCGGAGCGATGAATCAGCGAAACCAGTCTTTGGGCCTGCGCTTTATTCAGGCGGGGGCTCTGGCGTAGCGTCAGATAGCAAAATCCAAGACTGATGCTATTGCTGACCTGGCGCAGTCTGGTCAGCTCATCAGGGTCGCCAATAGTTATCTGTACCGGATGACGACAGCTGGTGCCCAGATCCTGTTCGAACAGCTGCGGCGTGATCCAGAATTCAACGGCCTGCAGCAGCGGATGGGTGAGATGATAACGCTGATGGTTTTCCAGCCGCACCAGTTCCTGAGTAAATAGTTTCAGGCGAAATGGCCCGCTGCCGATCGCCGGATCGTCCGGATGCGCCAGCACGCTGCAGTAGCTGGCAAGGCGGAACGGTAGCCAGTAATCGGCGCGGTGCAGGGTGATAGTCAGGCACTGAGAGTGGGTGACGCTAATCTCGCTGATACTGGCGAACAGCGTACGCATCGCGGGGAGCTGCAACAGCATCAGAAGGCGCTGCTGCAGCTGTGAGGTTTTTATCGGATCGCCGTTATGCCAGAACAGGGTGGAACGAATATAAAAGTGCCAGCGCAGACCGTCAGGCGACACCTCCCAATGATGGGCTAAATCGCCTATCGGGCAGGTACTTTGCGCATCGAAACGGGTCAGGCCGGAAAATATCTCCCCTGCCAGGTGCTGCTCCGCGCGTCCCGGCATAAAACCCGGGCGCAGCGGCTCCAGCGGACGGTAATAAGGAATGCGCAGGGTAGGCGTATCGTTCTGCCATTGGCCGCCGAGAAAGGGGGAAAGCAGCGCTTTAAGCTCTACAGGCGCCAGCTGGGCCAGTTCGAGGGCGTTCTGCTGCTGTCCTTTACTTAGCGCCTGCTCCATCATTTCATTGCGCAGCGTTTCCGGCGCTTTGTAAAACTGGAGTAGCCCGCGCTTTCCGCGACCGGAGCTGGCCTTCCAGCTTAGCCAGCCGGATTCTTGCGCCTGGCGCAGCAGGGTTCGGATATGTCGTTCGCTGCAAAAGCAGCGCTCGGCCAGCTCGCCGACGGTCACCTGCTGCGGCTCGCCGGAAGAGGGTAGCCAGAGTCGCTGATACTGATGCAGACGGTTTAATAGCCTCATCGCTGTTTAGTCCTGCGGTAGATGATAAACCCGGAACAAAAAAATTTATCTATTCACTATTACTTCCGTATATCTCAGGCAATACTGCAACACAAGCAAAATCCACCACGATAGGGGGAACAGGACATGGCCAGACTGGCTGCATTCGATATGGACGGTACGCTACTGATGCCTGACCATCGTCTGGGAGAAAAAACGCTTTCGACGCTCAAACGTCTGCGCGATCGCGATATCACCCTGACTTTCGCCACCGGTCGTCATGCTCTGGAAATGCGCCACGTTATCGGCGAGTTCTCTCTGGATGCGTTTTTAATCACCGGCAACGGAACGCGCATTCACTCCCTGGAAGGTGAAGAGCTGTATCGCCGCGATCTGGCTCCCGATGTGGCGGAAGAAGT
Organism: Klebsiella sp. GW_Kp181; assembly: GCF_040062315.1. Taxonomy (NCBI): domain Bacteria; kingdom Pseudomonadati; phylum Pseudomonadota; class Gammaproteobacteria; order Enterobacterales; family Enterobacteriaceae; genus Klebsiella; species Klebsiella sp. GW_Kp181. The sequence goes on along the minus strand of NZ_JBEAFR010000001.1, from coordinate 171,412 downwards.
GCTGCATAGCGCCTGGGATACCGCGGCGAGTATGCATTTTTTCAACGACGGCGGCTGGTATACCGGGCAGGAGATTCCAGAAATTCTGCAAGCGCACGTCTTTAGCGGTTTTCGCTATCAGCTATACGACCCAAAGCGAATGCCGGCGCATCAGGTCACCAAAATCTGCTTCTGCGGCGATCATGACGATCTCCGGCGGCTAAGGCTGCAACTAAGTGAAGCGCTCGGCGGCCGAGCGGATCTCTGTTTTTCAGCGATGGATTGCCTGGAAGTTTTGCCCGGGGGCTGTAACAAAGGCGCGGCGCTGGCGATATTAAGCCAGCATCTGGGCCTGACGTTGCAGGATTGCATGGCGTTCGGCGACGCCATGAACGATCGGGAAATGCTAGGCAGCGTCGGGCACGGCGTGATCATGGGCAACGCGATGGAACAGCTGAAATTTGAACTTCCGCATCTACCGGTTATTGGCGACTGCCGTCATCAGGCCGTTTCCCATTTTTTGACTCATTGGCTGGATTATCCTGATCTTCCTTATTCCCCCGAATAAAGAGACCCTGCCAGCAAGCCGGATATCCTGTGATATCTGGCTTTTTTTATTTTGCCTGCAGCATTTGTGCAATTTGCGCCTGCCAGGGAGAGACGTCGCCGATATTGGCCGCCACCCACTGCGGGTTGTAGTAGCTTTCCAGATAACGTTCGCCGCTGTCGCACAGCAGCGTGACGATAGAGCCGGTGCGTCCCTCTTCGCGCATCCGTACGGCCAGCTGCAGTACGCCCCACATGTTGGTGCCGGTTGAGGCGCCGACCTTGCGCCCAAGCAGCGTTTCCAGCCATAGCGCGGTGGCGACGCTGGCGGCATCCGGTACCCGCAGCATCTCATCGACCACGTCGGGAATAAACGATGGTTCGACGCGCGGCCGGCCAATGCCCTCAATTTTACTGCCGACCGGGCTGCGCAGGCTGGCGTCGCGGCTTTGCCAGTAGTCCAAAAACACGGAGTTTTGCGGATCAACCACCAGCAGCTGCGTATCGTAACCCTGACTGCGAATGTAGCGTCCGATAGTCGCAGAGGTACCGCCGGTGCCCGCGCTCATCACAATATACGACGGCTGCGGATGCGGCTCATGGCTCATCTGACGGAAGATACTGTCGGCGATATTATTATTCCCTCGCCAGTCGGTAGCCCGTTCGGCAAAGGTAAACTGATCCATATAATGACCGTTCAGCTCGCGCGCCAGCGTTTCGGAGGCGGCATAGATTTCACAGGCGCTGTCGACGAAATGGCAGCGACCGCCGTAAAACTCAATTTGTTCAATTTTACGCTTTGCCGTACAGGAAGGCATCACGGCGATAAACGGCAGGCCTAAGAGACGAGCGAAGTAAGCTTCAGAGACGGCGGTCGAACCGGAAGAGGATTCGATAATCGTCGTTCCTTCTTTAATCCAGCCGTTGCACAAGCCATACAGAAACAGCGAGCGGGCCAGGCGATGCTTCAGGCTACCGGTTGGATGGGTGCTTTCATCCTTCAGATAGAGTTGGATCCCAGGGAACGCTGGCAGCGCCAGACGTATAAGGTGCGTGTCGGCGGAACGCTGATAATCGGCATTAATTTCACTAATCGCGTGTTTTACCCAGGCGCTGTTCATCTCAAATTCCTGTTTGTCATTTTGTGCCCAGCTTAGCGGAAATCGAAGGAAAAATTGTTGCCATTTAGCCTTTCAATTACAATAAAAGGAGTAAATTTTTCTCCTGAGGCGCCCAATGTTAGATAAAATTGATCGTAAGCTGCTTTCTTTACTGCAAACCGACTGCACCCTCTCTTTGCAGGCATTGGCCGATGCCGTTAATCTGACCACCACGCCCTGCTGGAAGCGGCTGAAGCGGCTGGAAGACGAAGGTATTCTTCGCGGGCGCGTCGCGCTGCTGGATGCGGAAAAGGTCGGGCTTGGGCTGACGGCGTTTGTACTGATTAAGACTCAGCACCACAGTAGCGACTGGTATTGCCGCTTTGTCAGCGAGGTCTCGCAGATGGCGGAAGTCCTCGGCTTCTGGCGTATGGCCGGCGAGTATGACTATCTGCTGCGGGTCCAGGTGGCGGATATGAAGAACTATGATGATTTTTATAAACGTCTGGTTAACAGCGTGCCGGGACTCTCGGATGTCACTTCGAGTTTTGCCATGGAACAGATAAAATACACCACAGCCTTGCCTATTGATTAACGGCAGCAGCCGCTACGAATTACACACTCAGGATTTAACTGCTTGCGATTATTTGCCCAACTTAGCTGGTATTTCCGCCGGGAGTGGCGCCGTTACCTCGGCGCTATTGCTCTGCTGATTATTATTGCCATCCTGCAACTGGTGCCGCCGAAAGTGGTGGGCATCGTGGTTGACGGCGTAACAAAACAACATTACACCGCGGAAAAGGTGTGGATGTGGATTGGCCTGCTGGTCGTTATTGCGGTGATGGTCTATCTGCTGCGCTATGTCTGGCGCGTGCTGTTGTTCGGTGCATCGTATCAGCTGGCCGTCGAGCTACGTGAGGATTTCTATCGCCAGCTCAGCCGCCAGCATCCGGCCTTTTACCTGCGCCACCGTACCGGCGATCTCATCGCTCGCGCAACCAACGACGTGGATCGGGTGGTGTTCGCCGCCGGTGAGGGGGTGCTGACGCTGGTGGATTCACTGGTGATGGGTTGCGCGGTGCTGATTGTGATGTCGACGCAAATCAGCTGGCAGCTCACTCTGCTGGCGCTGCTGCCGATGCCGCTGATGGCGCTGGCGATTAAGCGTAACGGCGATGCATTACACGAGCGTTTTCGCGTCGCTCAGGCGGCCTTCTCCAGCCTCAATGACCGCACCCAGGAGAGCCTGACCAGCATTCGCATGATCAAAGCTTTTGGTCTTGAAGACCGACAGTCGGCGCAGTTTGCTGCCGACGCTGCGGATACCGGGGCGAAAAATATGCGCGTGGCGCGCATTGATGCTCGCTTCGATCCGACGATTTATATCGCTATCGGGACCGCTAACTTGCTGGCCATCGGCGGCGGCAGCTGGATGGTGATCCAGGGCAGCCTGACCCTGGGTCAGCTCACCAGCTTTGTGATGTACCTCGGCCTGATGATCTGGCCAATGCTGGCTCTGGCATGGATGTTTAACATCGTGGAGCGCGGCAGCGCGGCCTACGCGCGCATTCGCACCATGCTGGAGGAGGCGCCGGTAGTGAACGACGGCAGCGAGCCGACGCCGGAAGGGCGCGGTACGCTTAGCGTCGCCGTGCGCGAGTTTATCTATCCGCAGGCGAACAAGGCCTCGCTGGAAAAAGTTAACTTTACGCTCCAGCCCGGGCAAATGCTGGGAATTTGCGGCCCAACCGGCTCCGGTAAGAGTACGATTCTGGCACTGATTCAGCGTCATTTTGACGTTACCGATGGCGATATCCGCTTTCATGATGTTCCCCTGACCCGACTGCAGCTGGATAGCTGGCGCGCCAGGCTGGCGGTAGTCAATCAGACGCCGTTCCTGTTCTCCGATACCGTCGCCAGCAATATTGCTCTCGGTAAACCGGACGCCACGCAGGAGCAAATCGAACGCGTTGCCCGGCTCGCCAGCGTGCATGAGGATATCCTGCGCCTGCCGCAGGGGTATAACACCGAAGTCGGAGAGCGCGGCGTTATGCTTTCCGGGGGGCAAAAACAGCGTATTTCCATCGCCCGCGCGCTGCTGCTGGAGGCGGAGATCCTGATCCTTGATGATGCGCTGTCGGCGGTGGATGGTCGAACGGAGCATCAGATATTGCACAACCTGCGCCAGTGGGGTGAGGGGCGGACGGTAATTATCAGCGCTCATCGCCTGTCGGCGTTGACCGAGGCCAGCGAAATTCTGGTGATGCAGCATGGGCATGTTGCCCAGCGCGGTCGTCATGAGGCGCTGGCGACGCAGCCGGGCTGGTATCGCGATATGTACCGTTATCAGCAGCTGGAAGCGGCGCTGGATGATGTTCCGCTGGAAGATGAGGAGGTCGCCGGTGCGTAGTTTTACTGAACTCTGGCCGACATTAAAGCGCCTGCTGGCCTACGGCTCTCCGTGGCGTAAACCGTTAACGATAGCGGTTGCTATCATGTGGGTCGCGGCGGTGGCGGAGGTGAGTGGCCCGCTGCTGATCAGCTACTTTATCGACAATATGGTGGCGAAGAACTCGCTGCCGTTGAAGCTGGTCTGCGGCCTGGCCGCAGCCTACATCGGCCTGCAACTCCTCGCCGCGGGTCTGCATTACTGCCAGGCGCTGCTGTTTAACCGCGCGGCGGTGGGCGTGGTGCAACAGCTGCGCAGCGACGTCATGGACGCCGCCCTGCGTCAGCCGCTCAGCGAGTTTGATACCCAGCCGGTCGGGCAGCTCATCTCGCGGGTGACCAACGATACCGAAGTGATTCGCGATCTCTATGTGACCGTCGTGGCTACCGTCCTGCGTAGCGCGGCTTTGATTGGCGCGATGCTGGTGGCGATGTTCAGCCTTGACTGGCGAATGGCGCTGGTGGCTATCGCTATTTTCCCGGCAGTACTGATCGTGATGATGATTTATCAACGCTACAGTACGCCCATCGTCAGGCGGGTTCGCGCGTGGCTGGCGGATATCAACGACGGTTTTAATGAAGTGATTAACGGAATGGGCGTTATTCAGCAGTTCCGTCAGCAGGCGCGGTTCGGCGAACGGATGCGCGAGGCCAGCTACGCGCACTATCTGGCGCGTATGCAAACTCTGCGCCTTGATGGTTTCCTGCTGCGCCCGCTGCTGAGCCTGTTCTCTTCGTTAATTCTCTGCGGTCTGTTGATGCTGTTTGGTTTCAGCAGCAGCGGAACGATTGAGGTTGGGGTTCTGTACGCTTTTATTAGCTATCTTGGACGACTAAACGAGCCGCTGATCGAACTGACGACCCAGCAATCAATGCTGCAGCAGGCGGTCGTCGCGGGCGAGCGCGTTTTCGAACTGATGGACAAACCGCGTCAGGCGTGGGGCGACGATAGCGAACCGTTGCGCAGCGGCTCGATTACTATCGAGCATCTCTCTTTTGCCTACCGCGACGATAGCCTGGTGTTACAGGATATCAATCTCGACATACCGTCGCGCAGCTTTGTGGCGCTGGTCGGCCATACCGGGAGCGGTAAAAGCACCCTGGCCAGCCTGATGATGGGCTACTACCCGTTAACTCAGGGAGAGATTCGCATCGATGGTCGTCCGCTGTCGTCCTTAAGCCACAGCGCGCTGCGTCAGGGGATTGCGATGGTGCAGCAGGATCCGGTGGTGCTGGCTGACACCTTCTATGCCAACGTTACCCTCGGTCGCGACATCAGCGAAGAGCAGGTCTGGGAGGCGCTGGAGGCGGTACAGCTGGCGGAGCTGGCCCGTGAAATGGAAAACGGTATTTATACTCAGTTGGGCGAGCAGGGGAACAATCTCTCCGTTGGGCAGAAACAGCTGCTTGCGCTGGCGAGGGTGCTTGTCGATACGCCGCAGGTGCTGATACTTGATGAGGCGACGGCTAATATTGATTCTGGCACCGAGCAGGCGATTCAGCAGGCGCTTGTACGGGTGCGCGAGCATACGACGCTGGTGGTCATTGCGCACCGCTTATCGACTATCGTTGAGGCTGACACGATCCTGGTGCTGCATCGGGGTCAGGCCGTCGAGCGCGGCAATCATCAGCAGCTGCTGGCGGCCAAAGGCCGCTACTGGCAGATGTATCAGCTGCAGCTGGCGGGCGAAGAACTAGCCGCCAGCTCGCAGGAAGAGTCGCTTATCGCCTGATGCACCATAAACAGGCAGCTTCTGCTTTGCGGTTTCCGGTGGTGCAAAAACGTCACAGTACGCGCACTGAAATGGTGCAATTTAAGGCTAAAGCGGCGTTTTGCCGCTTCGTTTCCGCCAGATTCTTCTTTTTCCTCCTCAAAAAGGGCCGCCTGGCGGCCCTTTTTCATTTCTGGCATAGCCCTTGCTTTATTAGATTCGTGTTAGCTGCGGCCATTACCGAATTCTGACTGGAGGGGACTTATGAAGCTGGTTACCGTGGTAATCAAACCATTCAAACTGGAAGACGTGCGTGAAGCATTATCTTCAATGGGGATTCAGGGCCTGACGGTCACTGAGGTTAAAGGGTTTGGCCGTCAGAAAGGCCACGCGGAGCTCTATCGCGGCGCCGAATATAGCGTCAATTTTCTGCCGAAAGTGAAGATTGACGTCGCGATTGCCGACGATCAGCTGGATGACGTCGTCGATGTCATCAGTAAAGCGGCTTACACCGGAAAGATTGGCGACGGCAAAATTTTTGTCGCCGAGCTGCAGCGCGTCATTCGCATCCGTACCGGCGAATCTGACGAAGCGGCACTGTAACTTTCAGACCACACAGTGATGGGGAACGAAACAATGAAGATAGCAACAATGAAGACAGGTCTGGGAGCGCTGGCTCTTCTTCCGGGGCTGGCGATGGCCGCACCGGCGGTAGCGGATAAAGCCGACAACGCCTTTATGATGATTTGCACCGCGCTGGTGCTGTTTATGACCATTCCGGGCATCGCGCTGTTCTACGGCGGGCTAATCCGCGGTAAAAACGTTCTTTCCATGCTGACGCAGGTTATCGTCACCTTTGCACTGGTCTGCGTGCTGTGGGTGGTTTATGGCTACACGCTGGCTTTCGGTACCGGCGGCAGCTTCTTCGGCAACTTCGACTGGGTGCTGCTGAAGAATATTGAGCTGAAAGCGCTGATGGGCAGCTTCTATCAATACATCCACGTTGCCTTCCAGGGCTCGTTTGCCTGTATCACCGTCGGCCTGATCGTCGGCGCGCTGGCGGAACGTATTCGTTTCTCTGCGGTACTGATTTTTGTTGTGGTGTGGATGACGCTTTCTTATATCCCGATCGCCCATATGGTATGGGGCGGTGGTCTGCTGGCTACCCACGGCGCGCTTGATTTCGCCGGCGGAACGGTTGTACACATTAACGCCGCGGTTGCCGGGCTGGTGGGCGCTTATATGATGGGTAAACGCGTGGGCTTTGGTAAAGAAGCGTTCAAACCGCATAATCTGCCGATGGTATTCACCGGCACCGCTATCCTCTACGTTGGCTGGTTTGGCTTTAACGCGGGTTCAGCCAGCGCGGCGAACGAAATTGCCGGTCTGGCTTTCGTTAACACCGTGGTTGCCACAGCGGCGGCTATCCTGGCGTGGACCTTCGGCGAGTGGGCAACCCGCGGCAAGCCGTCGCTGCTGGGCGCCTGTTCAGGGGCGATTGCCGGTCTGGTCGGCATCACTCCGGCCTGTGGTTACATCGGCGTCGGCGGGTCTCTGATCGTGGGAATTGCAGCGGGTCTGGCGGGTCTGTGGGGTGTCACCGTACTGAAGCGCTGGCTGCGCGTTGATGACCCGTGCGATGTGTTTGGCGTCCACGGTGTCTGCGGTATCGTCGGATGCATCCTGACCGGTATCTTCGCCGCGACTTCTCTGGGCGGCGTCGGTTATGCGGAAGGCGTGACCATGGGCCACCAGGTTCTGGTACAGCTGGAAAGTATCGGTATCACCATCGTCTGGTCCGGCGTGGTCGCCTTTATTGGTTACAAAGTCGCCGATATGACCGTTGGCCTGCGCGTACCGGAAGATCAAGAGCGTGAAGGTCTGGACGTCAACAGCCACGGCGAAAACGCCTACAACGCATGATAAATTGGGTCATCTCCTGAAGCGACAAAGCCTCCCTCTCGGGAGGCTTTGTTTTTTTAGGCGTTGCGGTTACGCATGACGCCTTCCTGTACTGTCGACGCTACCAGCGTACCGTCCTGCGTATAGAACTCGCCGCGGACAAAACCGCGCGCGCTGGAGGCGGAGGTGCTTTCTACGCTGTAAAGCAACCAGTCGTTGATGTTGAACGGGCGATGGAACCACATTGAGTGATCGATGGTGGCCACCTGCATTCCCGGTTCCAGAAAACCGACGCCGTGCGGCTGCAGCGCAACGGGAAGGAAATTGAAGTCAGAAGCGTAGCCCAGCAGAGACTGATGGATGCGCAGATCTTCCGGTACAGCGCCGTTGGCGCGGATCCAGACCTGACGCGTCGGTTCTGCAACGTGACCTTTCAGCGGGTTGTGGAATTCAACCGGGCGAATCTCCAGCGGCTTATCGCAAAGAAATTTCTCTTTGACCTGCGGCGGCAGCAGATGGGCCAGCTTGCGGGCGATGTCCGTTTCAGAGGGCAGCGCATCCGGCGCGGGGGCTGCTGGCATGGTTTTCTGATGTTCGTAGCCGGGTTCTGGCGCCTGAAATGAGGCGGTCATGTAGAAAATCGGCTTCCCGTTCTGAATCGCCGCCACCCGGCGGGCGCTGAAGCTATTGCCGTCACGCAGGACTTCAACATCATAGATGATGGGTTTCTGGCTGTCGCCGGGACGCAGGAAGTAGCTGTGAAACGAATGGATCAGGCGTTCTGCGGGGACGGTCTCCTTTGCCGCATATAGTGCCTGACCGACCACCTGGCCGCCAAAGACCTGACGTAATCCCAGATCCTCGCTCTGCCCGCGGAACAATCCCTCTTCGATTTTTTCCAGATTTAACAATGCCAGCAGATTGGTTAATGCCTGACTCATAATTACCCTCAATCAATGATGACTGCCTTGCGCAGCGCGTTATTGAGGCAAAGTATAACCTGGAATCGTAAGTGGTCCGATGGGTGCAATAAACTGAATAGGGACGTTTTTTCCGACGTAAATCTCCCAGGCTGCGGGATTGTTAGTTATGGATGGTTGCAACTATTCATCGCCTGTTGGTTTCAGAACCCCGCGCGAGCTTTCGTGGCGGCCAACCCGTAAACGGGGAAGAGGCGCCATCTTCACTCTTGTGAGCCGAGGCTACGCGCCAGACGAGATGATTCATTTGCTTTTAGCTGCTTCCGGCAGGTGGTAATAACCCCTGTTTCCGGCCGACAGAGGATCCCCAGAAAGCGGCATTATGCTCACCGTATCACTTTTGCTGCCGGGACGTTGCAGGCAGTAATAATCTGAATATGGCGCTTTTCCGGGCGAAAATTGAGAACTGTGCCACACTTATTCATGGTGAAAATGTTTCGCCGCATTGCATTGCGGTCGAACATGCTCAAAGGGATGAAAGGAGAAAAGAATGAAATTTGCCTATATGTTAAGTGCTATAGCCGTAGCGGCTACGTTGTCTGCCTGTGCGAATAATCACAACAGCAATGCAGCGAACCAGGCGGCGCCCGATCCTTATGGCATTGCTTCACTAAGCTCCTCGCAGCAGCAGCCTAACGTATCCGGGACTATCAATATTCGCCAGCGCGTGGCGTTACCGCCGGACGCAGTATTGACCGTAACTCTGTCGGATGCGTCGCTGGCCGATGCGCCTGCGCACGTGCTGGCGCAAAAAGCGGTCAGGACCGAAGGGAAGCAGGCGCCGTTTAATTTTGTTCTGCCCTATAACCAGGCGCAAATCCAGCCTAATGCCCGCATTCTTCTCAGCGCGGCGATTACCGTTAACGGTCAGCTGATGTTCATTACCGATACCGTACAGACGGTGATTAACCAGGGCGGCAACCGTGCCGATCTGGTGCTGGTGCCGGTCCAACAAACGGCGGTACCGGTGGCGAACAACAACGTTCCGCCCGTGCAGTAACTCCACATCATGCCCCTTCTCAGGGGCATTTTTTTGTCTTCAATAAATCCAGCGGTAGTGCTGTAGATCAATATGCCCACTGCCTGACACCTGGACTCCCTCCGCTAATAGCGCCTGGCGTTGACGCTGCAGGTCCGGCCCGGTGAGAGAGATATCGCCGTGACGGTTGACCACCCTATGCCAGGGGAGAGTGGAACCTTCCGGCAGACGTTTTAATACCCCACCAACCTGACGCGCCGCGCGCGGTGAACCCGCCAGCTGAGCAACGTCGCCGTAGGTCGCCACGCATCCTTCTGGTATTGAGGCGACAATTTGCCAGACGCGCTGCGGAAAAGTATCGTGAGAATCCATGGAAGGTCCTGTTGCCGGTAAAAGTTCAGAATAAGCGTTACATCATGGGCTGTACAGCGGGTGGATTAAGCCGGGTTTACTACGGTGAATTCCAGCGCCAGACCTAGCATACTATGGGCATTTTCATGCGGCGTATTGGTTAGCAAGGCTTCAAGAAACTTTGGGCGTTAATCATCAGTTTGGCGCGCGTGGCCGGGAGCTTAAGGGGTGATATCGGATACACCACGAGACCGCTGGCTTCGATGGGAAGTTTACGTAATTCAGCGTGCTGAAGGACGCCAGAAGTTGAGTAGAGCAGCGCAACCGGGGGGACGGCCAGCAGCTGATTAGCGCTAATCGTGACAAAATCAATGAGCAGTCCCGGACGCAAAAAATGTAAACCGTGGAAGGGCACAGACACTTCAGGAATTGGCGGCATTGTCAGGGTGGTGATGAACGCGGTGATTCACTCATTTATATTCCGTTGAGATAGTGCCTTGATGATAAAAGGGGCGGTGAATAATCCACATTATGGCTGCCGGAAAGGATTTTCGCTGAGAGTGTGCTCGCAATCTCTTGAGGGGCGCGGGATCATTTACCGTGAAAAGCCTGTGGAGACGCGACTTTGCACAATAAACCAGCACCCGATCGGCGGTGGCTTGCAATTCAAGGATTCAGCAGGGATAATGCGCCAGCGCGTTAGGTAACTAGCGCTCTCAATGGGGGCTCTGTTGGTTCTCCCGCAACGCTACTCTGTTTACCAGGTCAGGTCCGGAAGGAAGCAGCCAGAGCAGACGACGTGTGTGCCGGGATGTAGCTGGCAGGGCCCCCACCCATTTCAGCGTATCCCTGGCGCGATTCGCACAAATCAGCTGCTTCATATCCCCTTCATGGTTAATATCCTTAATTAAAGTGTGAATTTATTTCGTTTCTAAAACTCCACTTTTTTATGCTAAAAATTCACTGCGTCATAAATTTGAAATTTAAGTGAAATATTATTGTCATCTTAATGTCATATATCAGGTGCAGATTACTGGTGGGAAACTGTTGTTAGATATAAGCTAAAAATATATCTCTGGATCAGCATGTTAAGTTCGTGTATTAGTTATATGATGATTATATTTCACGGGAAGCGTGACTATGACTACTGTGGTTCTGAACGTCAAAATTGATAGTGAGTTAAAAGAAAAGCTGCGTCAGTATGCGGAAGAAAATAACGAAAATTTAGGAACAGCTACGGAGAAACTACTGCTGCTGGCCTTCCAGGTAGCGGAATCAGCAGACGAGGCGGGGGTTTCGGAAGAAGATATTGATAGCCAGCACACCGAAGAGGAAGCATCTCCATTAACCCCTAAAGAAATCAAGGCATTACGTAAACTCCTGAAGAAGAAAAAATGAAACAACAACTCTCTACAGCCAGCAACTATAGCGAAGCGTGCGCCATGCTGCGTTCCGGCTATGTGAAGCATGTACGCCTGAACTGGAATATCGGTAGTGATGAGTTCTTTCGCATTGCCTCCGACTGGTGTGACACGGGCGCAAAAATTAAAAAAGATGAAGACGGTTTTATTATTTCCCTTAAAGGTTTTCCGATTCCGCGACAGCATTAATGAAAATATTTCATTTTTGTCATCGGACTGACACGACACGAAGACAAACTTGAAGCGCAATTTTATAAAAACATCTCATATGCATCACGGATGATGGCTTTTGACGGGCTGGCTCCAGCCCGTCGATATTTTATTAAATAATTTTCCGTGGGCGGAAGCTCTCTTTCTGCTCCGTAAGACTATGCCATAACGGCTGCAATATATTAAAAGCGTGACGTAGTTCATCATCCGCAAGCGTAAACGGTAAGCGTAAATAGCGGTCAAAGGCGCCCGCCAGGCCAAATCGCGTTCCTGTTCCAATATGAATTCCCCGGCTTTCCGCGCGAACGGAAAACAGCGTTGCCAGCATCCCGGGTAACTCAACCCAAAAAGAGAGTCCTCCTTCCGGCGGCGTGAAGCGCCAGTGGGGAAAATACTCCGCCATCAGCGCGCCGCACATATCCCGACGGGTTGCCAGCATGGCGCGCCGCGACGGCAACAGCATTTTCTCATTCTCCAGCAGCCAACAGCAGGCCAGCTGCTCCAGCAGCGGGGAGCCGAGATCGAGGGACTCCCGCGCCTGAACCAGAGATGCAATGGTGCGCGAGGATGCGCGGATCCAACCTATGCGCAAACCGCCCCAGAAGCTTTTTCCCGCAGAGCCGATGGTTATCACCGGAGCATCAGGATTATACGATGCTAAAGGCGGCGGCGGCGGGGCGTCGTACCATAGGTCGACCATCGTTTCATCTACTACCAACGTGGTGCGGGTTTGCGCGGCGATGTCTGCTACCCGCTGGCGCGTGGGGCTATCCATACAACGACCGGTAGGGTTATGAAAGTCCGGCATCAGCCATGCCAGCCGCGGCGCCGTTTGGGCAATTGTCGCCGCTAAACCGTCGCAGTCCCATCCCTGCTGCGGTAACGCCACGCTGACCGGGCGGCATGATGCTCCCTGAATCGCGCTAATCGCCATAGGATAAGTCGGCGCATCCACCACCACCCGATCGCCGGGCCCGGTAAATAAGCGCAAAACCAATGCCAGGCCGCTAAGTGCCCCGTTAACAATCATTACTTCATCGCTTCGGGTTGGCAGGCCGCGTTCGCTATAGCGGTGGGCGATCGCTTCACGCAGAAGCGGCAGACCCTGCTGATCGTAACCGGTATTGGATAAATGCTGCGGCATGATTTTCAGGGCCTGACTGAAAGCCTGATGAATTTCAGGCCCGGCGCTGAGCGCGGCGACGGCCAGATTGACCGACGGCGAGTCAGGTTTATTGGTCTTGATCTCCACCGCCCGCTCCGGCAAAGCGATCCGCGAACCGCTTCCCTGACGGCTGTAGAGATAGCCTTCTTCCCGTAGCTGTCCAAGCGCGCTGGCAACCGTAGTACGGCTGATATTCAGCGCCGCCGCCAGTTCCCGTTCGCCGGGTAAACGGGTTTCCAGCGCAAGGCGGCCATCGAGAATCAGCAGGCGCAGCGCTTCCGCCAGCTGACGCCAGAGCGGCATGCGGGAACCGGATTCCTGCCAGTGACCGAGCAGGCGCACCAGCGATTGTGAACCAAAGCGACGAGATGACATAGCAATCCACTTTTTTAAAACTGGCCATTAATTATCAATCCATTTTTACTGATGATGAGGGGAATCGCAATTGTCCTGAGGTGGAAAATGGTACGTCGCTTGCTGCAACTTTATATTGGCCTGGTCCTGTACGGCGTGTCGACCGCGCTGTTTGTTCATGCCAATCTGGGGGCCGATCCGTGGGATGTTTTTCATCTGGGGATCGGCAAACAGTTCAATCTTGATTTCGGAACGGTGATGATTCTGACGGGCGCGGCGGTGCTGCTGCTGTGGATCCCGCTACGACAAATGCCGGGGCTGGGCACGGTAAGCAATGTGATTGTGCTGGGCCTGGCGGCAAACGCCACTCTGGCTATCCTGCCGCCGTTAGAATCGCTGGTGGCGCGTAGCCTGCTGTTAGCCGGGGCTATCGTACTGAATGCGCTGGCGACGGGAATGTATATTGGCGCAGGTTTCGGCCCCGGTCCGCGCGATGGGCTGATGACCGGACTGCATGCACGTACCGGATGGTCGCTGCGCGGCATTCGCACGGCGATTGAACTTTCCGTTCTGCTGATTGGCTGGATGATGGGCGGCAAATTTGGCGTGGGAACCGTACTCTATGCGATAACCATTGGGCCGTTGATTCAGCTCTGCCTGCCGTGGTTTCATCAGTCGGCTGCACGTAAGGCGCTGGCGAAACCGGGCGAGGCCATCTCCTGATATTAAGCTGCTATCCGCGCTGGAGACTAAACTTATCACTGCAGATACGGCCGGATTGTCCGGCGGTACTGTTCACTTCGGAGAGCATACTCATGAAGTACGTTGATGGTTTTGTTGTTGCCGTACCGGCGGAAAATAAGGAGGCATACCGCGCGATGGCGGCAAAGGCGCTGCCGCTATTTAAAGAGTTTGGCGCCCTACGCGTGGTCGAGTGCTGGGCGGATGATGTCCCGGATGGCAAGCTGACCGATTTTCGTCTGGCGGTAAAAGCTGAAGATAATGAAGAGGTGGTATTCAGCTGGATTGAATACCCCTCTAAAGAGGCGCGCGATGCCGCCAACGCTAAAATGATGGCTGACCCGCGGATGAAAGAGTTTGGCGAAAATATGCCATTTGATGGAAAACGAATGATATACGGCGGGTTTTCCCCGCTCCTCGATGAGTAATTCATCTTTGCCATCCCCATAGTCGGTGGGGATGGCGATAGAAGCCCTACAGATTACGCCAGCCGTGCAGCAGCATATAGCAACCCACCACAATAATCAGCGCACCGGAAATCCACGGTGCTTTCCGTGAGAGATCGTTTAGTCCCGGCCAGCGGTTGGCGACGTGCTTGAGGCTCAGGGCGGCAATTGCGCCTGAAGCCACTAAGGTGAGCGCCAGCCCAACGCTAAAACTCAGCACCAGCGTGGCTCCCAGCGAAACCTTTTTTAACTGGAGGCAAATAAGCAATACGGTAATTGACGCCGGGCAGGGGATTAGCCCGCCCGTCAGCCCAAACAAAACGATCTGTCCGGTGGTGACCCGCTGTCCGTTAAAGCGGCGGTTGATCTCCTCCGCATGCGCGCGCTGATGGGCGTCCTGCCACTCTGCGGTGGCCACCAGCGGATACGCGTGAGGATGGTGTTGATGCGGATGATGGTGTGCATGATGGTGGTCGTGGTCGTGGTCGTGGTCGTGGTTATGGTCGTGGTTATGGTTATGGTTATGGTCACGATCGCGTTGGTGTGTACGAGATTCGAGCCAGGTACGCCGCAGCATCCAGCAGGCAATCAGCACAATAAGGATCCCTGAGATCAGCTGAAACCAGGGTTCTGACGTTTGCGCATCCCAACCGCGGCCAAACCACAGGCCTGCCATCGCCACCAGCCAGACCACGGCCGTATGCGATACCGTCGCCGCTAGCCCCAGTAGTACAGCCTGCTTCAACGTTCCGCGCACTGCCACAATAAATGCCGCCATCATGGTTTTCGAGTGTCCGGGCTCCAGACCGTGCAGCGCGCCGAGCAGGATCGCGCTGGGAATGAATAGCCAGGCATTCCCCTGTTGCAGCAGTGAAGTGAAATCGTTCATAACGTGGTCCCTTGCCAAAAGTGATCTTATGCTACTCCCCCCTAGTATATAAATACTACCCCCTGGTAGAAAAATACTCCCGGGGAGTAGAGCATGGTATGCTGGCCTTGTTACATACGGGGGGTCGTTAATGGAAACGATCGAGTCATCAAAGAGTGGAGCGCGTAATGTCACATACTGTTCGTCACAAGAAGATGTTATTGACCCGACTGAAGAAAATTCAGGGGCAGAGCGCTGCGCTGGAAAAAATGCTCAACCGCGAGCATGAATGCGCAGAGGTTCTCCAGCAGCTGGCCGCCATTCGCGGTGCGGTAAACGGCATGATGATGCAGGTCATCCAGGGGCATTTAACGGATCATGTCGTCAAAGAGCCGGAAGAAGGCCAGCGTGAAGCTGACCTTGAAGTGGTCATGCAGGTGATTAAATCTTATCTGAAATAGGCTCAGTAGGTATTTTCCGCAGGCGGCGTTGAATACGCTTTCAGGTTGTTTTCAGCCCACAGGATAAATTTCTCCTTTGGCAGCGCTTTGCTATAAAGCCAACCCTGGGCGTACTGCACGCCGTGAACGCGCAGCCAGTCGCGCTGGCTTTCGGTTTCGACGCCTTCGGCGACGGTCGCCAGATTAAGCGCTTTCGCCATTTCAATAATATGCGGCGTCAGCGGTTTGTACTCCAGCGTATCGACAAACGATTTATCGATTTTCAGGGTGTCGACGTCCAGTTTTTGTAAATAGCTCAGGCTGGAGTAGCCGGTGCCGAAGTCATCAATTGATATACGGTGTCCGGCCTGACGATAGCCGGCGATGACGGGCAGAGTGGTTTGCGGGTCAACGAAGCCGCGCTCGGTAATTTCAAGGATGATCTGCTGAGCGCTGATACCCCAGTGCTGGAGCTGCTCCTGCAGGAGTATCGGCAGCGTTGGCGAACGCAAATCATCGACAGATAAATTGATCGAAATATGCACTTCCGGGCGCTGGCGCAGCCAGGTTCCGAGATCGGCGAAAATTTTCCGCACGATATCTTCGGTTAACCGGGTTATCAGCCGGGTCTGTTCGGCAAGCGGGATAAAAATATCCGGCGATAAATAACTACCGTCAGGCTGCCTCCAGCGGGCAAGTGCTTCCGCGCCGGCGATTTTGCCAGTCTGTAGCGAAATAATAGGCTGATAATAGACCTGTATAGCATTGGAGTTCAGCGCGTCCAGCATCCCGTAACGCGGAGAGCGCAGCCTTCGCAGCAGGCGAAGAAGCAGGAATGAGGCCAGAAGGCTGGTGCATAAACCAATCGGCAACCACAGCATTAGCTGTTGATGTAATTTTTGCTGGAGCGGTAATGTTGATGACCAGGCCGCGATCGCCAGCCCTAGTTCAGGGATGCGGCGGAGGCGATAAACGGTGCTATCAAGCGTCAATGTTTCGACATCCAGACGCTTGATGTGCTCCCAGGCGGCGGCGTCGAGCGGTTTACTGCTGATGATAATTTGATCGCGCTTCGTGCCAAACAAGAGTGTGTGAATCTCTTCCTGGCCTGACGGAATCACATCAATAAATGAAACCGGATCGATCATCACCACATGATGTTCGCTGCCCATTGCCGTCATTTTATGCTGTAGCCCGAGATCGCTAACCGAGGTGAGCCAGGTACGATAGCCGTCGGCAGTAATATGGTCGGGAGCAGGAAACGTTACTGATACCCGATGATCTTCAAGAGAAGAGCATTGCGGAATACCTCCATGTAACCACAACACTTCCTGCACGTAGCGGTGGGTGTAGGCAATCCGCCGCATATTAAGCAGATGCTGCGGACTGCAGGTCGCGGCGGTATCGGCATCCGCTTCGTTCAGCGCCTCTCTTGCCTGATCGGCTACCTGCTGAACGCGAGCCAGTACCCGAACGGAAAAGTTGTCCAGTCCGGTATAAAACTGCGCTTTGGCCTGCTGCATTGCCAACCAAATACTCAGCGCCACCGGCAAAATAATGGCCAGTATCAGTACCCCTGTAACCAAGCTCACCTGATGCCGGGTCGTCATGAGCATTTCCTAAATTTATTAAGGGGTGCGATGAGTATACGCGAAAGATAAAAAGGACGATTAGGTAAACGGGATAAAAAGGCCCGAACCGCGAGAGAGCAGCGAATTCGGGCTAACAGTGGATGATCCGCGACGCCCGAAGCTGTAAACGGCGCGGAGAAAAACGAGGGCTGGTATGCTGGCAGCCAATAAGCATCGCCAGCACAGGTTCATATTCTAAAGCGCAATCATGACAGCCAGATGTTGCGTTTAGTGGGCATCCGGCGCGGCGATGTCGGCGCTAATCCGCAGGTCGTTTTCGTCGAACACCATGCAGTAGCGATCGTCGAAGGCAACGCTGATTTTCTGCCAGGGGCGAAAGTGAACGTCGCCTGGCAGCAGAATTTTGACGTTATCGTGGCCGTAGCACTGGCCAAATAGATAGGTATTATTACCCAGTCTCTCGACCACTTCACATTGAAACTCAACCACGGTACCGATATTCACATCGGTAGAGAGATGTTCAGGACGAATACCGAGGGTGACGGCAGCGCCGGGCTGCAGCGGTGAGGTGGTGATATTGAGCGTCAGATTATGATCTTGCGCCATCTTCACGCTAAGCTGGCCCGGCTGCCATGCGGTAACCGTCGCGGGAAGGAAGTTCATTTTCGGCGAACCGATAAATCCCGCGACGAATTTATTCACCGGGTTGTAATACAGCGACATCGGCGATCCCATCTGCTCAACTTTGCCGTAGTTCATCACCACGATTTTATCGGCGAGAGTCATCGCTTCAACCTGGTCATGAGTAACATAAACCATGGTCGTTTTGAGCTCGTGATGGAGTTTGGCGATATGCAGGCGCATCTCAACGCGCAGTTCGGCATCGAGGTTAGAAAGGGGTTCATCAAACATAAACACCCGTGGATTACGTACAATAGCGCGGCCGATGGCAACGCGCTGACGTTGACCGCCGGAAAGTTGCTTAGGCTTACGATCCAGCAGATGAGAGAGCTGCAGCGTTTTCGCCACCATTTCAACCTGACGGCGAATTTCATCTTTTGGTACTTTGTTCACTTTCAGGCCATAGCCCATATTTTCCGCCACCGTCATATGCGGATAGAGCGCATAGGACTGGAATACCATAGCGACGCCGCGATGGGCAGGAACGACATCATTCATCACCTCATCGCCAATTAGCACTTCACCTTCGCTGACCTCTTCAAGACCGGCAATCATCCTCAGTAGCGTCGATTTACCGCAGCCGGACGGGCCGACGAACACCGCAAATTCACCATCTTCAATATCAAGATTTACCTGATGCAGCGTCACCGTACTGCCGAACCGTTTGGTGACATTCCTCAGTCGTATATTGGACATCAACACTCCCCGGATTGTTAGCTATTTTTGCCGTTGGGATTTGGGCTGCGATGCGGAATTTGTATAACGTGTAACAATTCAGCCGAACGATGCTCAACGACACTAAAATCATGCAGCGACTATAACTTCCACGGTTTTAGCGCCATACAACGATGTTTCATTTCTGCAATGATGATCACACAACGAGTAGCTTCCAGTAGTTTTATCAGCCTTCAAAGCGTAGCGTATAACAAATCAAACATGACGGATGTTTTGTTTATGAACTGCCGTTAATCAACTTGCTAAGAGATTTGCTGAAGTCACATTACTTAATAAAAACCATTAAATTGTTATACCTTCACATGAGGTTGATAATGAAAAAGAACACTCTTGCTGCACTGATCCTTACCACTCTGGCTGCCGGGCAGCTAACGAGCCTGCAGGCGTACGCGGCCGGGCAGCTCAACGTTTGGGAAGACATCAAAAAATCCGCTGGCATCAAAGCCGCAGTCGGTGATTTTGAAAAGCAGTTCAACGTTAAGGTGAACGTGCAGGAGATGCCGTACGCCCAACAGCTGGAAAAGCTGCGTCTTGATGGTCCGGCGGGCATCGGCCCGGATGTCCTGGTGATCCCTAATGATCAGCTAGGCGGAGCGGTTGTCCAGGGATTGCTATCTCCACTGACTCTGGATCAGGAGAAGCAGGAGGCGTTTACGCCTGAGTCAATCAGCGCTTTCCATATGGATAACGTGCTTTACGGCGTACCTAAAGCGGTGGAAACCCTGGTACTGATTTACAACAAAGATCTGATCGACCAGCCGCTGGATAGCCTGCAGGCGTGGTTCGACTATTCGAAGAAGCAGCGCGAAGAGGGGAAATACGGTCTGCTGGCGAAGTTCGACCAGATTTATTACAGCTGGGGCGCTATCGGTCCAATGGGCGGCTATATCTTTGGCAAAAACGATAAAGGGGGCTTCAACCCGCAGGATGTCGGTCTCAACAAACCCGGCGCAGTGGAAGCAGTCACTTTCCTGAAAAAATTCTATACCGATAAGGTTTTCCCGGCAGGGATCCTCGGTGACAACGGGTTGAACGCCATCGATTCCCTGTTCACCGAGAAGAAAGCGGCGGCGGTGATTAACGGCCCGTGGGCTTTCCAGCCATACGAAGCGGCAGGCATTAATTATGGCGTTGCGCCTCTGCCGACGCTGCCGGACGGCAAACCGATGAGCTCCTTCCTCGGCGTGAAAGGCTACGTGGTTTCGACGTGGAGTAAAGATAAAGCGCTGGCGCAGCAGTTTATTGAGTTTATTAACCAGCCTCAGTATGTGAAAGCACGCTATGTGGCGACCGGCGAAATCCCGCCGCTGAAGGCAATGATTGACGATCCGCTGATTAAGAATGACGAGAAGGCCAGCGCGGTGGCGGTGCAGTCAGCACGGGCGACGGCAATGCCAGGAATACCGGAAATGGGGGAGGTATGGGGCCCGGCGAACGCAGCCCTGGAGCTGAGCCTGACCGGTAAACAGGAGCCGAAGGCAGCGCTGGATAACGCCGAGAAGCAGATCAAGATGCAGATCGAAGCCATGCAGGCCAGCAATCAGTAATCAGGTGAAGTAACAGAACGGGAGGAGGCCCTCCCGTTTTCAGAAGGAGTCGTGTGTGATTATCAATCCCAGCGAAAATATTGCCGAAGCGCGTGGCGCAGGACGCCACGCGTGGTGCGGCCTGCTGCTGGCTATCGTGCCGGGTTTTGGTCAGTTTTATCACCGCCAGTGGTTGAAGGGGATTGTCTTCCTGGTGCTGCTGAGCAGTTTTATGAGCATTTTCTATGACTTTCTCAGCGAAGGCCTGTGGGGGTTATACACCTTAGGCGAAGAAGTCCCGCGGGATAACTCTATCTTCCTGCTGGCGGAAGGAATAATCAGCGTGCTGATTATCGCTTTTGGTTTGTTAGTCTATTTCCTCTCGCTGCGCGATGCCTGGATTAACGGTAAAAAGCGCGATGAGGGTATGGCGCTGAACAGCGTACGCAAGCAATATCAGATGCTGCTCAGCGACGGTTTTCCCTATTTGATGATTACGCCGGGCTTTATTCTGCTGGTGTTTGTGGTCATCTTCCCGATTCTGTTTGGCTTTGCGATCGCCTTTACTAACTACAACCTTTATCACACGCCGCCCGCGAAGCTGGTCGATTGGGTGGGGTTCAAAAACTTCATCAACATCTTTACATTATCCATCTGGCGCTCGACCTTTTTTGATGTCCTGCAGTGGACGGTGGTGTGGACGCTGCTGGCGACAACCCTGCAATGCACCGTTGGTGTGCTGCTGGCGATTCTGGTTAACCAGAAGGATTTGCGTTTCAAGCCAATGATCCGCACGATTTTTATTCTGCCGTGGGCGGTGCCGGGGTTTGTGACGATTCTGGTTTTTGCCGGGATGTTCAATGATTCATTCGGGGTCATTAACAACGCCATTTTGTCCTTCTTCGGCATCAGTCCGAAGGCCTGGTTGACGGACCCGTTCTGGACTAAGACGGCGCTGATCATGATGCAAACCTGGCTGGGCTTCCCGTTTGTTTTCGCCATGACCACCGGCGTACTGCAGGCGATTCCGGACGATCTCTATGAAGCGGCCACGATGGATGGCGCCAGCGCGTTTACCCGGCTGCGGACCATTACTCTGCCGCTGGTGCTGTACTCGATTGCGCCAATTATTATTACTCAGTACACCTTCAATTTTAATAACTTCAATATCATCTATCTGTTCAACAACGGCGGGCCTGCGGTGGCGGGGTCGAATGCCGGCGGTACGGATATTCTGGTGTCGTGGATCTACAAACTCACCATGTCGTCTTCGCAATACGCTATCGCGGCCACTATTACGATCCTGCTATCGATTTTCGTCGTCGGCCTGGCGTTGTGGCAGTTCCGCGCCACAAAATCCTTTAAAAATGACGATATGGCGTAAGGGAAGCAACATGGCTAAATCACCGAGTATTAAACGCGAAAAGTGGATTCGCCTGTCACTCACCTGGCTGGTGGTCATCTTTGTCTCGACGATCATTATTTACCCGCTGGTCTGGACGGTAGGGGCGTCGCTGAACGCCGGGAACAGTCTGCTGAGTACGTCGATTATTCCTGAAAACCTGTCGTTCCAGCATTACGCGGATTTGTTCAACGGCAATGTGAATTATCTCACCTGGTACTGGAACTCGATGAAAATCAGCTTCATGACCATGCTTCTGACCCTAATCAGCGTGAGCTTCACCGCCTATGCGTTCTCCCGCTTTCGTTTCAAAGGGCGGCAGAACGGACTGATGCTGTTCCTGCTGTTGCAGATGATTCCGCAGTTCTCGGCGCTGATTGCGATCTTTGTCCTTTCTCAGCTGCTGGGGCTAATCAACAGTCATCTGGCGCTGGTACTGATCTACGTGGGCGGCATGATCCCGATGAATACCTGGCTCATGAAGGGGTATCTGGACGCGATCCCCAAAGATCTGGATGAATCCGCGCGGATGGATGGCGCCAGCAGCTTCCGTATCTTTTTCGAGATCATCATGCCGTTGTCGAAGCCTATTCTGGCGGTGGTGGCGCTGTTTTCATTTACCGGTCCGCTGGGGGATTTCATTCTCTCCAGCACCATATTGCGTACCCCGGATAAGTACACGCTGCCGATTGGCCTGTATAACCTGGTCGCACAGAAGATGGGCGCCAGCTACACCACCTACGCGGCGGGAGCGGTATTGATTGCCGTCCCGGTGGCGATTCTCTATCTGGCGCTACAAAAGTACTTTGTTTCCGGCCTCACCTCAGGCAGTACAAAAGGATAACCCCATGAAAAGATTAACACCCGCGTGGCTTGCTGTTTCTCTGGCATGCTGTTTTTCCGCCGGTACGCTGGCGGCAGATGCGCTGCAAACGCAGGCGTTTAGCAATATGCCCGCTGATTTTATTAAAGGCGCGGATATCTCTACGCTGCTGGATGCGGAAAAACACGGCGCGAAGTTCTTTAATCACAACAATCAGCAGCAGGATCCGATCGCGATCCTCAAGGCCGATGGCGTGAACTACGTTCGTCTGCGCCTGTGGGTGGATCCCAAAGATGCTAAAGGCCAGCGCTACGGCGGCGGCGATAACGATCTGGCGACGACGCTGGCGCTGGCGAAGCGGGCAAAAGCGCAGGGGATGAAGCTGCTGCTTGATTTCCACTACAGCGATTTCTGGACCGATCCGGGTAAGCAGTTCAAGCCGAAAGCCTGGGAGAAGCTGGACTATCCGCAGCTGAAAACCACGATCCACGATTATACCCGCGACACGATTGCCCGCTTTAAGCAGGAGGGCGTGCTGCCGGATATGGTGCAGATCGGCAACGAAATCAACGGCGGTATGCTGTGGCCGGAAGGTAAAAGCTGGGGGCAGGGCGGCGGCGAGTTCGATCGTCTTGCTGGGCTGCTGAATGCCGCCATCGATGGACTGAAGGAAAATCTCACCGGCGGTGAGCAGGTTAAAATTATGCTTCATCTGGCCGAAGGCACGAAAAACGACACCTTCCGCTGGTGGTTTGATGAAATCAGCAAGCGTAACGTCCCTTACGACATCATTGGTTTGTCGATGTATACCTACTGGAATGGCCCGATTAGCGCGCTGAAAGCCAATATGGACGATATCAGCCAACGCTATAACAAAGACGTGATAGTGGTGGAGGCCGCTTACGCTTATACCCTGGATAACTGCGACAATGCCGAAAATAGCTTCCAGGCGAAAGAAGAAAAAGATGGTGGTTACCCCGCCACCGTCCAGGGACAATATAATTATATTCACGACTTAATGCAGGCCGTTGCCGATGTTCCGCAGCATCGCGGTAAAGGTATTTTTTATTGGGAGCCGACGTGGATTGCCGTTCCGGGAAATACCTGGGCGACGCCTGCCGGAATGAAATATATCCACGATGAGTGGAAAGAGGGAAATGCCCGGGAAAATCAGGCGCTGTTTGATTGCCAGGGAAAAGCATTGCCGTCGATGAAGGTATTTAATTAATTATTCAGTTTTACACTTCAGGATGTTTATTATGAAAAAATTTGCGCCTTTGAGTCCGAAGGTTAATACGCTATTGCATGGCGCCGACTATAACCCGGAGCAATGGGAGAATTATCCGGATATTATCGACAAAGATATTGCCATGATGCAGCAGGCAAAATGCAATGTGATGTCGGTAGGGATATTCAGCTGGGCGAAGCTTGAACCTCAGGAGGGCGTATTTGAGTTTGGCTGGTTGGACAGTATTCTGGAAAAACTGTATACCGCCGGAATTCATGTCTTTCTTGCTACGCCAAGCGGTGCGCGCCCGGCGTGGATGTCGCAGAAATATCCTCAGGTGCTGCGCGTTGGTCGCGATCGGGTGCCAGCCCTGCACGGCGGACGGCATAACCACTGTATGTCGTCGCCGGTCTATCGTGAGAAAACCCTGAAGATTAATACCCTGCTGGCGGAACGTTACGCGCAGCATCCGGCGGTGCTGGGCTGGCATATCTCCAACGAATACGGCGGGGAGTGTCACTGTAGCCTGTGTCAGGAGCGTTTCCGCGACTGGCTGAAAGCGCGCTATGAAACGCTGGATAATCTCAATCACGCCTGGTGGAGTACCTTCTGGAGCCACACCTATAGCGACTGGTCGCAGATCGAATCTCCGGCGCCGCAGGGAGAAGTCTCAATTCATGGTCTCAACCTTGACTGGCATCGCTTTAATACCGCCCAGGTGACCGACTTCTGCCGCCATGAGATTGCTCCGCTGAAAGCGGCGAATGCCGAACTGCCGGTGACCACCAACTTCATGGAGTATTTCTACGATTACGACTACTGGCAGCTGGCGCAGACGCTGGACTTTATCTCGTGGGACAGCTACCCCATGTGGCATCGCGATAGAGATGAAACCACACTGGCCTGCTACACCGCGATGTATCACGACATGATGCGCAGCCTGAAGGGCGGTAAGCCGTTTGTATTAATGGAATCCACTCCCAGTGCGACCAACTGGCAGCCAACCAGTAAGCTTAAGAAGCCGGGAATGCATATTCTCTCCTCTTTGCAGGCGGTGGCGCACGGCGCGGATTCGGTGCAGTATTTTCAGTGGCGTAAAAGCCGCGGTTCGGTGGAGAAGTTCCATGGCGCGATTATCGATCATGTCGGTCATCTGGATACGCGCGTGGGCCGTGAAGTGACGAAGCTCGGCGAGATGTTAAGCCAGTTGCCTGGCGTCGTGGGCTGCCGGACGGATGCGAAAGTGGCGATTATCTTCGATCAGCAAAATCGCTGGGCGCTGGATGATGCTCAGGGGCCGCGTAATCTCGGCATGGAGTATGAAAATACCGTCAACGAACATTACCGTCCGTTCTGGGAGCAGGGGATTGCGGTTGATGTTATCGATGCTGACGTTGACCTGAGTCCTTATCAACTGGTCATTGCGCCAATGCTGTATATGGTTCGTGAGGGATTTGCCGAACGCGCCGAAGCGTTTGTGGCTAACGGCGGTCATTTAGTTACAACATACTGGACAGGGATAGTGAACGAGTCCGACCTCTGCCATCTCGGCGGTTTCCCGGGCCCGCTGCGTAAACTGCTGGGCATTTGGGCGGAAGAAATTGACTGCCTGAACGACGGCGAACGCAATCTGGTACAGGGGCTGGCGGGTAATGAAGCTGGCTTGCAGGGGCCGTACCAGGTACGCCATTTGTGTGAACTGATTCATGCTGAAAGCGCGCAGCCGCTGGCTACCTATCGCGATGATTTTTATGCAGGAAGACCGGCGGTCACCGTCAATCACTTTGGTAATGGCAAGGCATGGCACGTTGCGTCGCGCAACGATCTGGCCTTCCAGCGGGACTTCTTCTGCAGCCTGATGAAAGAACTCTCTCTGCCGCGCGCGGTTGAGGCTGATTTCCCGCCGGGCGTAGTAGCGACCGCACGCACGGATGGTGAAACCGCCTACGTTTTCCTGCAAAACTACAGCGCGCAGCAGCATAGCGTGGTTTTGCCGCAAGGCTATCTGGACTGCCTCACCGGTACGGCGCTGAATACGCCGCTGGTCTTAAATGCATGGGATTGCCGTATCCTCAGTCGTCGCGCGTAATTTTTCTCTCCCCGCGCCTGCTCCTGCGAGCAGGCGTTTTTTTATCTGCTAATCAGGAGTCTGGTATGGTGAGTTTAAAATCCTTTCTGAATTACTTCTCGCAGCCTCGTGCGGCGGTACCTTTAAGTCATGCGGAGCAACAACAGATTGATTATTTAATTCAGGCGTTTGGTGGTGAAGGGAATATTATTAACGTTGACGCCTGCATTACCCGCTTACGCGTCACGGTCAATAATCTATCGTTAGTTGATTCTCAGGCCTTACAGCAGCAGGGAGCGCTTGGGGTTATTATCCTGGGGCAGCAGGTGCATGCTATTTTCGGTAAGCAGTCGGATGCTTTACGGCAATTACTTGATGAGCACTTTGCCAGCCGGAAATAAAATAAAACGGGATAACGCAATAATGAGTTATCCCGAAAATATAACAGGCATTCAATGGCAATAATCATTACCGGAGGGTAATTAACAATTTTACAGTTGGCGATAAAACAGTTAAACGGCTATTACCACCAGGCTTCGACCTGTACACCAAAGTTCCACGTATTATTGGCGGTCCGATCTTCGAACGGCTTACCATTTTCGGAATCATTCAGGTATGAAGCGAAAATTCGTAGTTCCGGGCGCGACATAAAGTCAGGTCCATCGGCCAGGCCCAGCGCAATGGTGTATTTCTCACCGGCTTGTTTGTAATCGGTATTATTTTTGTAGCTATCTTTTTGGTAGAAGCCGCCCACTTCGCCAATCAGGCGTACATATTCGGTGAACTGATACTGCCCGCGCGCCACCAGCGACAGCATGCGTGTTTTATCCGTGTAATCGGTGATGTTATCCGCGGAGCCCCAGGTCAGGACGTGGTTAATAGAGAACTTTTCAGTAATCGGAATTAAACCGGTATTGATAACGCGGTAGCCGGTGGCGTCATTGACGTAGTTCCACATGTCATACCAGCCGCCCCCCTGGGACACCATGTTCTGCGCCAGTCCTTTGTTTGCGTATTGCAGAACCGTTTTGTTGTAACCGCCCAGCATATCCTGGCTGATTTCACCGGTTAGCATGACGCCGTTTTCAGCATCATAGAGTCCGCCGTAGGTATCCTGCTTTTTAGTGGTATTCGGCATCGCGTAGTCGATACCAAATTCGGTCCAGGATCCGGCCCACGGCTTCCAGCCCGCATAGCGCAAATCAAGATAGTTAATATTGACGTTGCTGTCGCCATCGACGCGGTAGTCGACGTCATTGGCATCCCCGCGGATCCAGGCAAATGAAACGGCGCCCGGACCGAGCGTATAGTTTTCGATCCCGGCGCCGGATCCGGAAATATTCCAGTATTTCGTATCGATAATGTGCAGATCGTGGCGCTGATAGTAGCGTTTGCCGCCCCAGATGACTGCATTTGGATCGCCGGGGATCAGACCTTTAATTTGCAGGTTTAGCTGCCGCAGGCCGAACTGCGCATCGTCATCAAGCGTGGTTTCATTATCGTTTGAGCCGTCAGATACCATGCTGACCATACTATCGAGATAGAAGCTAACGTCATTCTTCTTGTAGACCTCCGATCCCAGCTCCAGCTCGCCGTAGGTATCAGATTCGTTACCCAGACGGCCAATTTTATTTTTTTGCCATTCGGCCTGGCTACCGTCGCCGGAGACCCCAACCCCGGCGCGCATATAGCCATGAAAGTCGATACCCGGGAGGGTTGCGGAAGCAGCAAACACGGATGGTGAAATCAGCGCAGCGGCCAACGCAACGGAAAGTGTGCGCAGCGTAGTGTTCATGTCTATCCTCTTATTTTTTTGTATTACGTTCACATAACCGATGTCATAAAATGCCTAAACCTGAAATCAGGCAATTGAATGATCGCCATAGTGTGATTAACTGCAAATAAAAAGGCGGGTTTTGTTACGTAAAGTGAGTCCATTCACAATTTGTAGTATTGTGAGCGTAATACTTTTTATGGCTATGGTTGGAGGAGGAATACGGCAATGAGCGTTTTTTCACATTGCCCCTGTTACAATTCAGGGATAACAACACAAGGAACCGGACCATGAAGTCTAAAAGCGCGACCTTAGAAGACGTTGCACGCCATGCGGGCGTCTCCTATCAGACCGTGTCCAGGGTACTGAACAAATCTGCTAATGTATCCAAAGCCACGCGCAGCAAGGTGGAGAAATCCATTGAGGAGCTGCGCTATGTCCCGAACCGCCTGGCGCAACAGCTGGTAGGTAAGCAAAGTCGTACCGTGGGCCTGGTCACAATTTCCCTTGCATTGCATGCCCCATCCCAGGTGGCTGCGGCGGTAAAACGCTATGCGAACGTGGAAGGTTATCAGGTGCTCATCTCCATGATTGATGAGAGCGTCAACCAAAGTATCCAGGACTCTATTAATGAACTGAAGTCTCAACTGGTGGATAAGGTCATCATCAACGTGCCGCTGGAGGCTGAACAGGCCCAAAAAATAGCCGCTGATAACGATGACATCGTCTGTCTTTTTTTAGATGTCGACCCCTACAGCTCGGTGTTTAACGTTTCGTTTAATCCGGCGGACGGTACACGGGCCAGCGTCAAGTATCTCTATGAGATGGGCCATCGGGAAATCGCGTTGCTGGCCGGCCCTGAAAGTTCGGTATCGGCCAAACTGCGTCTGAAAAGCTGGATAGAAACCCTGGAGGGTTACGGGCTGGAGCCGGTAACGGTGATTCGCGGCAACTGGGACGCGCAAAGCGGCTACGCTGGCGCGCTGCAAATGCTGCGGGAGACGCCAAACTTTACCGCCGTTTTGGTAGGTAACGATCAGATGGCATTGGGCGTACTGAGCGCATTTCACCAGCACCAGGTACCGATTCCGGGAGAAAAGTCGGTTATTGGTTATGATGACACTTATGAGAGTTCGTTCTTCTACCCGGCGCTAACCACGGTTTCGCTGGATCTTGATCTGCAAGGGAAGGAGGCCGTTCGGCGCATTCTTGACAGCGGCGATAACGAAACATCACATACGTCTTCTATCCTTCCGGCTCGTCTGGTTGTACGCCATTCTACCGGGCCAAAAACGGAGCCTGGCAAAAATCTGCAGTCTATTGCTGAGCAGCTCCGGGCTCTGGCGCATCAGCTAAGTCCTTAATCTGCAAAGGGCGCTCTCGCCGCCCTTTCATCCTTCTCATTCTCAGGGTTGATCTTTGTCTTTACACGGTGTACGATATTGTTATGTTATAACATAATGATTGAGGTCGCTATGAAACCCAATATTCATCCGCATTATCGTACGGTGGTTTTTCACGATACCAGCGCCAACGAATACTTTAAGGTCGGTTCTACTATCAGAACCGAGCGTGAGATCGAACTGGAGGGCGAGACGTACCCCTACGTGACGCTTGATGTATCGTCCAAATCGCATCCGTATTACACCGGTAAGCAGAAGGCCTTCAACAACGAAGGTAGTACCGCGCGTTTCCGTCAGCGCTTTGGCGGCTTTATTGATGCGAAGAGGGACAAATAATGCAGGTGCTAAACTCATTGCGTAGCGCGAAACAACGCCACCCGGATTGCCAGATCGTGAAGCGCAAGGGGCGGCTATACGTGATTTGCAAAAGCAATCCCCGCTTTAAAGCCGTGCAGGGACGCAAGAAAAGACGTTAACGAAAGCTCCCCAGCGTACGTAACTGCTGGCCGTCGGCGCTGAAGTTGTCGGCGGCCAGCCATTGCTGCATTGCCCTGTCTATCTGTGGCCACTCGGAATCAATAATGGAAAACCAGTCGGTATCGCGGTTGTGGCCCTTTATCACCAGCGCCTGACGAAATTGCCCCTCATACTGAAATCCCAACCGCAGCGCCGCCCGGCGTGACGGTTCGTTGAGACTGTTACATTTCCACTCGTAGCGCCGATAGCCGAGCGTATCAAAGACGTAATCCATCAGCAGCCAGTGGGCCTCGGTGGCCATTGCGGTCCGGCTCAGTAAAGGCGAGAAGTGAACGTGGCCGACTTCAACAACGCCGTTGTTAGCGTCAATTCTCATCAGCGCCAGTGAGCCCACGGGCTGGTCTGTTTGCTTATCGATCACCGCAAAGTGAATGGGGTCGTTCTGCCCGGAAACGCTCTCAATCCATGCGCGGTACTCCTCTACGCTGCTGTCCGGTTCGCGCAGCAGCCATGTCCAGCTTCGGGTATCCGGGGCTAAGCGGTGGGCGTCAAACAGCGCGCCGGCATGCGTGGAGCGCAAAGGCTCTAGCCGACAAAAGCGGCCCTGCAGGTTCACCCTTTCAGGATGTGGACAGGGCTGCCAGTCGGGCAGGGCGGTGCCAACGGGCTGATCGTATTGATTAAGATGGCTCATCAGGATTTCCTTCTATGGACGAATGCTGTGAGATTAAGCGCTTATTGGTTCCATAAAAAAGGGCCATCAGAGTATATTTTCGTAGTACCACGAGGAGCCAAAATGAATATTCCTGATGATGCTTTTTTTACTCTGTTGGAGCAGGCGCTGTGCGACAGAGGGCGTGAAACCCTGCAGCGCACGCTCTATCTCCGTCTGCGAGCGGCCATTTTGCAAGGTACGCTGGCGGGCGGTAGCCGCCTGCCAGGTTCACGGGCTATAGCGCAGCGTCTGAAGCTATCGCGCAATACCGTCAACGGCGCGCTGGAGCAGCTGGCGATGGAGGGGTATCTGCTGCGTAGCCGCCAGGGGACATACGCCGCGCTTTTGAAGTCGCAGGGAGAAGAGGAGGTTGCGGCGCGCGTGATTGTGCTCCCTGAGTACCTTCAGGGATTACCCGCCGCCACGCGTCGTGATTCGCCCACGCTGCTCTTTACGCCGGGAATGCCTGCGGTTAACTACTTTCCTCTTGCTATCTGGCGTCGACTCCTTGACCGGGTATTGCGCGAGGAGGGAAGCGCATTGCTGGGCTACGGCGATGCGCAGGGGGAACTTGTATTGCGCAAAGCGATTGCCCGTCATCTGGCGCTCTCCCGGGGCATCCGCTGCAAAGCCGGGCAAATTGTGATTACGGAAGGAGCGCTGGAAGGCGTTGATTTATGTACGCATCTGCTGAGCGTTGCCAGGGAGACGGCATGGGTGGAAGAACCCGGCTATTTAGGGGCAAAAAGCATGTTTCTTAAAGCCGGGCTTCACATCAAGGGTATACCCGTCGATCGAGAGGGTATGCGGTTCGATACCGATGATGATAGCGCAGCACCGCGATTAATCTTTACTTCACCGTCCCATCAATACCCCTGCGGTACGGTGATGAGCGCCGGGCGGCGACTGGCTTTACTGGAATACGCCCGCCGTCATGACGCCTGGCTTATCGAGGATGATTACGATAGTGAATTTCGTTATAGCGGTGAACCGATTCCCGCCATGCTGGGAATGGTCAGGCAGGCGCCGGTAGTTTATCTGGGGACATTCAGCAAAACGCTTTTTCCCGCGCTGCGTATTGGCTTTATGGTGATGCCGGAGGGGCTGGCGGATGCCGCAAGAGGCGCGATTGGTTCACTGTTACGGGGCGGTCATCGTGCTGAACAGCGGGCGCTGGCGCTGTTTATCGAAGAGGGGCACTACGCGCGTCATCTTGCCGCTATGCGCCGCTTGTATCGCAAACGCCAGCAGCAGCTGCGGGAAACGCTGGCGGCAGAGCTTACTCACCCTTATGAAATATCAGGCGGCGAGGGGGGGTTACACCTGACTGTCGTCGTCGAAGACGTTGATGATGAAGCTGTTGTGCAGCAGGCCCGGCGGTTTCAGCTCGCGCCCGGCGCATTAAGCCGTTTTTATCTGAATGAAAAAAAGGCGAGAAGCGGCTTTGTTCTGGGCTACGGTAATACGTCCGCATCACGCTTTCCTTCTGCGATACGGACGCTGGATCGCCTTATTGCGCAGCACCGATGCGGGTAAGGGAAAAGACATCGTAAAATGAGAGTTCGCCTTTGGTGGCGATCATTTTTTGCAGCTGAGCTTTCTGCTCGCCATCAACGCGCGGCGACTGAAGGATTCGTTCGATGAGCTGACCGGGAACAAATCGAGTGTTGTACCACTCCCCGTTATAACAAACGCGGAAGTCCAGAACATCAATATCTTCATAGCGATAGCGCGGGTAAACGTCAAAGAAAAAGAAGCCGTTCAGCAGAACAAATAGTACGATTAATAGCCAGACTGAATCTACCAGCGTTTCAGAACGCAGCATCACGATGAGCGTTGCCAGGAAAGCCGCATACATCGCGACAAAAAGCCATGGATGGTTGCGAATAAAGCTTATGCTAAAGCGCGGACGGTTATCGCGCTTCTCTTGTACATTAAGCTCATCAATGGTGCTTTTCAGCAGCCGCTGTATTTCTGTCATTTTATTCCCCAAATTCTGCCATGAGCCCCTATGCAGACGCGACGAACAGATGCGCGTTGGGCTCAGCCTGAAGGCTATTTTATGTTGCGTAAATCCGTGGGAAAAGTAACAGATTGGTTGCGGAAAAGCATAACAGTTACCGTTTTTCGCTCTCCAGCATTTTTATGATTTGAGCCGGGTTTCCGCCGACGACGGCGTTGGCTGGCACATTTTTCACCACTACGGAACCGGAAGCCACGATGGCATTGTCGCCGATAGTCACGCCAGGATTAATTACGGCCCGGCCGCCAATCCACACATTGTGGCCAATAGTGACGGGTTTTCCGTACTCTTTACCGCTATTTCGTTCAACAGGGTCAAGGGGATGCGTTGCGGTATAAATATGCACACCCGGCGCCAGCATGCAGTTTTCGCCAATATGTATCGGACACACATCCAGCATCACGCAATCAAAGTTGGCGTAGAAATTTTTCCCGAGGAAGATATTGTAGCCGTAATCGCAGCGAAAAGTGGGTTCGATATAAGCGTCGCCTGCGTGGCCTAGCAGTTCCGTCAGTAATGCTTTTCTTAATTCACGCTCTTCAGGCGCTGAATGATTGTAACGATGCAACAGTTGTCTGGCCAGTAGACGGTCGGCCTTTAGCTCAGCGTCACCTGACACATACAGCTCACCGGCAATCATTTTTTGTTTTTCTTCACTCATGGAGGCTTCCCTTATTTCCTCATTGTAGGCCGCCACAGTATAAAAAAGAAACCGGTTTCATACAGGTACGGAAACAGCTTCTGTGACCGGTGTCGCATTTATTAGCAGCATGAGGGAAGGGCGTTTTCGGCACAAGAGTTCGGGCTTTCATTTGAAATAATTAGCGGATGAATTTCCAGACCGATGGCGGGATCTTGTCATACAGTTTATTCATCGTCAGTTCAGCAAGACGATGATCGGCTGCTGAGTAAAATACCGCCAGTTCATTATCAGAAAGTTCATATTTATTTTTTTCAATTACGCGCTCCAGCGTATCAATTGTCTGACAACGTCGTAAGCGCATCAAATAGTCTATTTTGGTTAATGTTTTATCAGACATAAATTCACCTTTTGATTGTAATAATATTAACAAGAAAGACTGGCCGGGTTTTCCCGACTGGCGTTCACAAAGCAGCGGAATAACCTGTTGCCTGATTTACGCCATTTCTGCAGATCTGCAGTGTTAATGCCGTAGTTGCTGAACAACACGAAAGTGTCATCCAGATATTCGTCAAGCTGAGTCACCAGCTTATTATCCTCAGCATACTTAATTTTATAATTAAGTGCGAACGCGGCAATGTGCTCGATCAATTCATTAAGCTGAAGATTGACAGCAGAGGTTGGGTCATTAACCCAGCCATGGTTGCTCTCTTCCAGGTTTGCAAGACAGTCATGATACAGGGTTTCGCAGAGAAATTTAAGCTGCGCAATATCATGTCTTTTTGGCGAGTATTCGTCCATAACGCATCCCCCTTTTTAGTGGTTTAACGACGACTATCGACACCGTTGTGGGATGAACACGACTAACAGACCTGACACATACATTGTAATCTTGCTCTTTAACTATAATCCACTCTTAAAAAGATTTCATCGTGCTATTACGAAAAATTACAATTAACGCGGTCAATTTATCTTAAATGCCTCGGTCTTTATTATATCGTGCCTTTAACTACAACGGAAAAATCGAAGACTGACCTTATATATCATCGGGTTAGCCCGTGCGTTTAGCTGACACGGTGATACAACCATACATAATGTCAGTGATTGAGAATATTCTTAGTGTGAAGTTGAGGGAGTAAAGTCAGTGAAAAAAGATCATAGATAAGCAGCGGTAATCATCATTAAATATTATATCTCAGGTTATAAAATAAACAATCACAATCCGTGCGTTTTAAAGTGAGACAAAGTGAAAGGGCCGCGAATGCGGCCCTTAATGGAGAGATTAATGATGCTCAACCGGATGGCTGTGCTCAATATCCTCATTTTTCCTACTGAAGCGGCGACGCACGACCACGAAGAATACCGGCACGAAGAAAATCGCCAGAACCGTCGCGGTAATCATCCCGCCCATTACGCCAGTACCTACGGCATTCTGCGCGCCGGAGCCTGCGCCGGAGCTGATAACCAGCGGCATTACGCCGAGGATAAACGCCAGGGAGGTCATCAGAATCGGACGCAGACGCATACGAACGGCTTCAAGCGTTGCCTCAATCAGGCCTTTGCCTTCTTTATCCATCAGGTCTTTGGCGAATTCAACGATCAGTATCGCGTTCTTCGCCGACAGGCCGATAGTGGTCAACAGACCAACCTGGAAGTAAACGTCGTTAGTCAATCCTCGGAAGGTGGCAGCCAGCAGCGCCCCCACAACACCGAGCGGAACGACCAGCATGACCGAGAATGGAATTGACCAGCTCTCGTACAGCGCCGCCAGACACAGGAAGACGACGATCAGCGAGATAGCGTACAGCGCTGGCGCCTGGTTACCTGACAAACGTTCCTGATATGACATACCCGTCCAGTCATAGCCGATACCGGCAGGCAGTTTACCCGCCAGCTCTTCCATCAGGTTCATCGCTTCACCGGTACTCTTACCTGGTGTCGCCTGGCCGAGGATTTCCATCGATGGCAGACCGTTGTAGCGCTCCAGACGCGGCGAGCCATATTCCCAGCGCGAGGTTGAGAAGGCGGAGAACGGTACCATCTGTCCATCGCTACCGCGTACGTACCAGTTGCCAATGTCTTCTGGCAGCATGCGGTATTTCGCTTCGGACATGATATACACTTTCTTCACGCGGCCACGGTCAATGAAGTCGTTGACGTAGCTACCACCCCATGCCGCGCCAAGCGTCGTGTTGATGTCGCTGATAGACACGCCAAGCGCCTGCGCTTTTTCCTGATCGATATCCACTTTGAACTGCGGAGTATCTTCCAGGCCGTTTGGACGAACGCCGCTCAATACGTCAGGGTGCTGCGCAACCATTCCAAAAAGCTGGTTACGTGCCTGGGTCAGTTTTTCATGGCCCAGGCCAGCCTGGTCGATCAGCTGGAAGTCAAAGCCCGTTGCGGTACCGAGTTCAACAATTGCCGGCAGGTTAAAGGCGAAGACCATTGCATCTTTGATCTGCGAGAAATAGCCCATCGCGCGGCCGGTAATCGCCTCAACTTTGTTCTCTTCGCCTGGACGCTGGCTCCAGTCCTTCAGAGAGACGAACGCGATACCGGTGTTTTGTCCACGACCCGCGAAACCAAAACCGTTTACGGCGAATACCGATTCAACGTTATCTTTCTCTTTGGTGAGATAGTAATTGGTCATCTCATCCAGTACTTTCTGGGTACGCTCCTGAGTTGCGCCTGCAGGCAGCTGGGCCATGCTCAGGAATACGCCCTGGTCTTCGTCTGGCAGGAACGAACTTGGCAGACGAACGAACAGCCAGGCCATTCCCACAACGATGATCAGGTACAGCACCAGATAGCGACCGGTACTACGCAGGATGTTGCCTACGCTGTCGGTATAGTGATGCGTGCTCTTATCAAACATGCGGTTAAACCAACCGAAGAAGCCAGTGGTTGCGCCATGGCTGCCTTTTTGAATTGGCTTCAGCATCGTGGCGCAAAGCGCCGGGGTGAGAATCAGAGCGACCAGCACCGACAGCGCCATCGCGGAGACGATGGTGATCGAGAACTGGCGGTAAATCGCACCGGTGGAACCACCAAAGAAGGCCATCGGGATAAACACCGCAGAAAGCACCATCGCGATACCTACCAGTGCGCCCTGAATCTGGCCCATCGATTTACGCGTGGCTTCCTTCGGCGGTAGCCCTTCCTCTGCCATTACACGTTCGACGTTTTCCACCACCACGATGGCGTCATCCACAAGCAAGCCTATGGCGAGCACCATACCAAACATGGTGAGCGTGTTTATCGAGAAACCGAACAGCGCGAGGATGGCGAACGTCCCCAGCAGTACGACCGGCACGGCAATCGTCGGAATCAAGGTGGCGCGGAAGTTCTGCAGGAACAGATACATTACCAGGAACACCAGGATGATGGCTTCAACCAGCGTTTTTACCACTTCGTGAATGGAGATCTGCACGAATGGAGTGGTGTCATACGGATAAACAATCTTCAGGCCAGAAGGGAAGAAAGGCTCCATTTTCTTCAGTTCGGCGCGAATGGCGTTTGCGGTATCCAGCGCGTTCGCGCCGGTCGCCAGTTTAATACCCAGACCAGAAGCTGGCTGACCGTTAAACTTCGCGATAACGTCATAGTTTTCACCACCCAGCTCAATGCGCGCGACATCGCGCAGACGAACCTGGGAGCCATCCTGGTTAACCTTCAGCAGAATGTTGCCAAACTCTTCAGTATTGGTCAGACGAGTCTGCGCCACGATGGAGGCATTCAGCTGCTGGCCTTTCACCGGGGGCGTCCCGCCTAACTGTCCTGCTGCAACCTGGGCGTTCTGCGCTTTCAGGGCGCTGATAACGTCAACCGGCGTCAACTGGAAGTTATTAAGTTTGTTTGGGTCCATCCAGATACGCATAGCGTACTGGGAACCAAACAACTGCACGTCACCAACGCCGCTGGTACGGCTAATCGCATCTTTCATGTTGGCGGCAACATAGTCAGAAATGTCATCCTGATTCATAGTGCCGTTAGTATTAATAACGCCGACAACCATCAGGAAGCTGCTGGATGCCTTTTCAACGCTAATACCCTGCTGCTGTACTTCCTGCGGTAGCAGCGGTGTCGCCAGCGCCAGTTTGTTTTGAACCTGTACCTGAGCAATATCCGGATCGGTACCGGATTCAAAGGTCAGAGTGATGGTTGCTGTACCGGTGGAGTCGCCATTTGAAGACATGTACATCAGGTGATCGATACCGTTCATGTTCTGTTCGATAACCTGAGTCACGGTGTTCTGCACGGTTTCTGCGTCGGCACCGGGGTACATGGCCGTGATGGAAATTGCCGGCGGCGCAATCGTCGGATATTGCGCTATTGGCAACTTGAGGATCGAGAGCCCCCCAGCCAGCATAATGATGATGGCGATCACCCAGGCAAATATGGGGCGATCGATAAAGAAATTAGGCATGTCTTAACGGCTCCTGTTTAAGTTAAGACTTGGTTTGTTCTGACTGAGCGTTGCCTGCGGCTTGCTGTTTTTCATCAGAAACGACTTCCTGCGCTTTTACCTGTACGCCTGGTTTGACTTTCTGCAGACCGCTAATAATGACGCGATCGCCAGTTTTCAGCCCTTCGGTGACCAGCCATTTATCGCCAATCGCCTGAGTAGCGGTAATCTGGCGAACTTCGACTTTATCGCCTTCGCCGACAACCATCGCGCTGGCATCGCCGCGCGGGGTACGGGTTACGCCCTGCTGCGGAACCAGAATCGCATCAGGATTTACGCCTTCTTCCAGGCGCGCGCGAACGAACATGCCGGGCAGCAGAGTGTGATCCGGGTTCGGGAAAATCGCGCGCAGCGTGATAGAACCGGTGGTCTGATCAACGGTAACGTCGGAGAACTCCAGCGTACCGTTCTGCGGGTATTTCAAACCGTCGTTAGTGACCAGTTCAACCTTCGCTTTACCGTTTTCCTGCTGCAGTTTGCCGTTAGCCAGCTCTTGTTTCAGACGCAGAAAATCGTTGCTCGATTGAGTTACATCCACGTAGATAGGATCAAGCTGTTGCACGGTCGCCAGGGCAGTAGTCTGGCCGTTCTGCACCAGCGCGCCTTCCGTGACCGCGGATTTACCAATGCGGCCGCTGATCGGGGAGGTCACCTTAGTGTAGGCCAGATTGATGCGCGCGGTTTCAACTGCGGCTTTAGCGGCGACGACGGCAGCGTTGCTCTGCTGAGCCGTGGCTACGGCAGTATCGTAATCCTGTTGGCTAATGTACTTAGTGCCTAACAGTTTCTGGTAACGTTTAACCGTCAGCTGATCCATATTGGCGGCAGCCTGCGCTTTGGCTAAATCGCCTTTCGCGCTTTCATAGGTGGCTTGATAGGTTGCCGGATCGATTTGATAAAGAGACACGCCAGCCTGGATATCGCTGCCTTCGGTGAAGTTACGTTTCAGAATAATGCCACTGACCTGAGGACGAACTTCCGCAACGCGATAGGCGCTGGTACGGCCCGGCAGTTCAGTAGTAATTTGTAGAGGAGCGGATTTGAGCGTCACAATACCGACTTCCGGCATTTGCTGGGCTCCTTGCTGAGCCGGTTTGTCGTCACATCCTGTTAGCGCTAAGCTGCCTGAGAGCATCAGAACGACCGCCAGAGGCGTTAACCCTCTGTTTTTGTTCATATGTAAACCTCGAGTGTCCAATTTCAAATTGTTCAGTGGCTCAATCGACCACAAACCCACTGCTGTGTTTCTATTATGGTCATGCTATGGTACATACATTCACAAATGTATGTAAACGTAACCTCTGTAAACTCATCGACCTATGGCACGAAAAACCAAACAACAGGCGCTTGAGACCCGGCAACATATTCTGGATGTTGCTCTGCGTTTGTTTTCGCAGCAAGGCGTATCATCCACCTCGCTGGCCGCAATTGCAAAAGCTGCCGGTGTGACGAGGGGGGCTATCTATTGGCATTTCAAAAATAAATCGGACTTATTTAATGAAATATGGGTACTGTCAGAAGCCAATATTAACGATCTCGAAGTTGAGTATCGGGCAAAATTCCCCAACGATCCACTGTCAGTTGTGCGAGAGATCTTAGTGTATATCCTTGAAGCCACTGTGACAGAAAAACGCAGACGGCTGATGATGGAAATCATCTTTCATAAATGTGAATTCGTCGGTGAGATGGTCACGCTGCAAGAAGCGCAGCGCATTCTTTGCCTTGAGAGCTACGACCGTATCGAACAAACATTAAAGGAGTGCATTGTCGCGAAGATGCTACCCGCCAATTTATTAACCCGCCGGGCGGCGATCCTAATGCGCAGCTATCTTTCCGGCCTGATGGAGAACTGGCTTTTGGCGCCGAACGCCTTTGATCTGCAAAAAGAAGCGCGGGATTATGTCGAAGTCCTGCTGGAAATGTATCAATTTTGCCCCTCTCTGCGCAGTTCTGAAGGACTGGACGCTTAACCCGGCTAGCGGACACCAGAGGAATGATTCCTGCTGTCCGCCGCTATTTTAGTGATAACAGAAGTGCTATTCTTCGCGCTGCGACGATCCCCGGTATTCTCCGGCTTTTGCAATCACTCATGTTAACACTATGCTGCATACTATCCGTTGGCGAAATGCCCTCTCTGCTGTAGTTCTTACCCTGATGCTTTTTATCGGCTGTATTAGCGTTAATTCGGCGCTGGCGGCTGATTTACCTGAACGCTCCGAGGTCCAGAGCCAGCTCACGACCCTGAACAAGCAAAAAGATTTGACTCCCCAGGACAAGCTGGTTCAGCAGGACCTGACTCAGACGCTGGAAACGCTCGATAAAATTGAGCGCATAAAGTCGGAAACGACGCAGCTGCGCCAGCAGGTCGCTCAGGCGCCTGCGAAAATGAATCAGGCTATCGATAGCCTGAACGCGCTAAGCGATGTCCCCAACGACGAGGCGACGCGTAAAACGCTGAGCACCTTGTCGCTGCGCCAGCTGGAATCGCGCGTCTCTCAGACTCTGGACGATTTGCAAAACGCGCAAAACGATCTGGCGACTTATAATAGTCAGCTTGTTTCGCTACAGACGCAGCCGGAACGCGTGCAGAATGCGATGTATTCCGCCTCTCAGCAGCTGCAGCAGATCCGTAATCGTCTGAATGGCACGACTACGGGCGAAGAGGCGCTACGTCCTACCCAGCAGAATTTGCTGCTGGCGCAGCAGGCCTTGCTGAATGCACAGATAGATCAACAGCGTAAAAGCCTGGAAGGCAACACGGTGCTGCAGGATACCCTGCAAAAGCAGCGTGACTACATCACCGCTTACAGTAATCGACTGGAGCATCAGCTTCAGTTGTTGCAGGAAGCGGTGAATAGCAAGCGCCTGACGCTGACGGAAAAGACGGCTCAGGAAGCGGTTTCTCCGGACGAAACGGCCCGTATTCAGGCAAACCCGCTGGTCAAGCAGGAGCTGGACATTAATCACCAACTGAGCGAAAGGCTCATTTCGGCAACGGAAACGGGTAATCAGCTGGTTCAGCGCAACATCAAAGTGAAGACCTGGCTCGATCGTGCTTTGCAATCCGAGCGCGATATTAAAGAGCAGATTTCCGTGCTGAAAGGCAGCCTGCTGCTGTCGCGAATCCTTTATCAGCAACAGCAAACGCTGCCCTCTGCGGAGGAGCTGAGCGACATGACCAACCGCATCGCCGACCTGCGCCTTGAGCAGTTCGAGGTCAACCAGCAGCGCGATGCGCTATTCCAGAGCGATGCGTATGTCGCGAAGCTGGAGGAGGGGCATAGCAGCGAGGTGAATCCCGAAGTGCATGATGCGCTTCTTGAGATTGTTGATATGCGCCGGGAACTGCTCGATCAGTTTAATAAACAGCTCGGCAACCAGCTGATGATGGCGATTAACCTGCAAATCAATCAGCAGCAGCTAATGAGCGTGTCAACCAACCTGAAAGCCATCCTGACGCAGCAGATTTTCTGGGTAAATAGCAACCGCCCGATGGACTGGGAGTGGTTTAAAGCCTTCCCGGAGGCGCTGAAAGGACAGTTTAAGGCGATGAAAATCACCGTAAACTGGGAAAAGGCCTGGCCTGCGGTATTTATCGCTTTTCTGGCCGGCCTGCCGCTGCTGCTGATTGCCGGTCTGATTCGCTGGCGGCTGAACTGGCTGAAAGCGTATCAGGCTAAGCTGGCGTCGCAGGTGGGGCAACTGCGCAACGATACGCAGCTCCACACGCCGAAAGCGATTCTTATCGATCTGATTCGGGCGCTGCCTGTGGTGCTGGTCATACTCGCCGTCGGTCTGATTCTGCTGACGATGCAGCTGAATATTAGCGACCTTCTGTGGGCCTATAGCAAGAAGCTGGCGCTATTCTGGCTGGTGTTTGGCCTGTGCTGGAAAGTGCTGGAAAAAGACGGCGTGGCGGTGAGCCACTTTAATATGCCGTCACAGCTAACCAGCCACTGGCGGCGGCAGATTGTTCGCGTGAGCCTTGCGCTGCTGCCGCTCAACTTCTGGTCGGTGATGTCGGAACTGTCGCCGCTGCACCTGATGGATGACGTTCTCGGGCAGTTCGTTATTTTCCTCAACCTGTTGCTGATCGCGGTGCTTGTCTTGCCGATGTGCCGCGAAAGCTGGCGTGATAAAGAATCTCATAGCCTGCGCCTTATCACCGTTACCGTGCTATCGATCGTTCCCATCGCCCTGATGGTGCTGACGGCAACCGGCTATTTCTATACGACGCTGCGTCTGGCTGGCCGCTGGATTGAAACCGTTTATCTGGTGATGCTGTGGAACCTGTTGTATCAGACCGTGCTGCGCGGCCTGAGCGTGGCCGCGCGGCGTATTGCCTGGCGCCGCGCGCTGGCGCGTCGTCAGCATCTGGTTAAAGAGGGGGCTGAAGGGGCTGAGCCGCAGGAAGAACCGACAATTGCTCTGGAGCAGGTTAACCAGCAAACGCTGCGTATTACGATGCTGGTGATGATCGCGCTGTTTGCGGTCCTGTTCTGGGCGATTTGGTCGGATCTCATCACCGTCTTCGCCTATCTCGATAGTATTACGCTGTGGCATTACAACGGTACCGAAGCCGGGGTTAGCGCCGTGAAAAGCGTTACCATGGGGAGCCTGCTGTTCGCGATTGTCGCTTCGATGGTTGCCTGGGCGTTAATTCGCAACCTGCCGGGACTGCTGGAAGTGCTGGTGCTGTCCCGACTAAATATGCGCCAGGGTGCGTCTTATGCCATTACGACAATCCTTAATTACGCCATTATTGTTATTGGCGCGATGACGGTATTTGGCGCTCTGGGCGTCTCGTGGGATAAACTACAGTGGCTGGCAGCGGCGCTGTCGGTTGGTTTAGGTTTCGGCTTACAGGAAATATTCGGTAACTTTGTTTCCGGTCTGATTATTCTCTTTGAGCGCCCGGTGCGCATTGGCGATACGGTGACCATTGGCACCTTCTCCGGCACCGTCAGCAAAATCCGCATTCGCGCCACGACCATCACCGATTTTGACCGTAAAGAGGTGATTATCCCCAATAAGGCCTTCGTGACTGAGCGTCTGATTAACTGGTCGCTCTCCGATACCGTCACCCGCGTTGTCATCCGCCTTGGCGTAGCGTACGGTTCTGACCTGGATAAGGTTAAAGAAGTGCTGCTTAAGGCCGCGCACGAGCATCCGAAAGTGATGCAAGAGCCCGCGCCATCGGTTTTCTTTACCACTTTCGGCGCCAGTACGCTCGATCATGAACTACGACTATACGTGCGCGAACTTCGCGATCGCAGCTATGCGGTGGATGAGCTTAACCGGGCGATCGATCGTTTGTGTCGTGAGAACAATATTGATATCGCCTTTAACCAGCTGGAGGTTCATCTTCGCAATGAGAAGGGCGATGAAGTCACCGAGGTGAAGCGGGATAAAGGCGACGATACCACTCCGGCGATGAGCTAAGCATGGCGGGGCGGTAAATACCCGCCCCGCAGATTTTAATGGCTGAGCGAGGAGAGTTCTTCCTGGCTCAGACCCGTCAGCTCCATCACCATCTTAGGATCCAGCCCGCTGGCGAGCATTTTCAGCGCAATGCTGTGCGAGATTTCTTTACGGCCTTTCTGTCGACTCTCCAGTCTGCCTTCTCTTCTCCCTTTTTTACGACCTTTCTCTTCCAGCCATTCGGCAATCGTCATCAGTAGCTCCCTGTGCCTGGGCGACTGCTTCGCCAGTTCGCGAATAAGGGGTCCGGGCTTTTCCGTTATACCCGCCTGCAGCATATAGCTGATTAGGGTATTGATCTGGGTTTCCATGAGATATCCTTGCGCCAGCAGCGCAACCAGTATCGGTTGCAATTCGGCCAGATCGCGCTGGCGGATATGCTTCTGCAACAGTTCCAGCATCGCCATTCGCTGGTGGAGGATGAATTGATTACCTGGCATAACGGTCAGGTCCACCAGTGGAAAATCACCGCCGTACAGCGCGCTGGCAAGCTCAGGATGGTCAAAGAGATGATGCCAGTTGAGCGTATGCGGCCAGGGACTGACGGCGCCGTGATAAAACAGAATGGGGACCACAAGGGGCAACGTATCGTGGCCAGCATCAAGGTGACGCTGCATGGCTGCGAGCGTATAGCGCATCAGGCGAAAAGCCATGAGCTTGTCCGGAGAGCTTTGATGTTCAATCAGCGCATAGATATATCCGGCGCCGTGCCGCGTTTGCAGAGAGTAAAGTATATCCGAGTAGCTGGAGCGCAGGGTCTTCTTCGATAAAACTGCCTGAAGCCAGCTGCAGCGTACTAAGATCGTAGATACTTAAAAACTGCGCCGGGAGGTAAGGCTGTAAAAAATCGCGGGCGACCTCTTTCTGATTCAACATTTGACGAAAGATGGCATCGTGCGGCGTACGTGAGAATCTTTCCATGAGCATTTATCCGTTTTGGTAAGGGCAGGCGATGACTCTGCCACCCCCAACGATCCGGCAACAGGCTACTCCGGCGCTTTTTGCGAGGCCTCTTCCGCACTTTTTACTTTGTTTTCATAATCGCGACGGATAATCTCCAGCGCAGCTAGCACGGTTTGCGCAGGGACATTATTTTCCTCAAGCAGCATGATTAAATCGACGGCCAGCTTGACCTCGTCAGGCGCATTTTCCAGCGACATCTTTCTTCCTCCACTTAACGTGTTAATCGGGCCAGCCTGTTTTCAATTTTTTCCAGCGCGTCGCGACAGCGGGCAAGGCGTGCGGCGTAGGCGTCAACTTCTTTTGCCAGCCGCTGCTGTTCATCAAGAGATGTGACTTGCGCCAGCTGTCTTTGGCGATCGTTGCGCATGGCCAGCAGACGCCGCTCATATTCCTGATGCTGGATACGCCGG
This sequence comes from Klebsiella sp. GW_Kp181, assembly GCF_040062315.1. Lineage (NCBI taxonomy): Bacteria > Pseudomonadati > Pseudomonadota > Gammaproteobacteria > Enterobacterales > Enterobacteriaceae > Klebsiella > Klebsiella sp. GW_Kp181. The sequence goes on along the minus strand of NZ_JBEAFR010000001.1, from coordinate 127,361 downwards.
CGCTGCCAGCGGCTAAGCGTCGGCGAAGCGCTATCCCAGGCGCGTAACGACCAGGTGGCCGTTTCCCGGCTAATGGCGGCGATTTGGGCCACAAGATGTTCCGCCAGCCAGGCAACCTGGGGGAGCTGCTGGCGTTCGACCGCCAGCTTTAACTCCGTTAAACGATCGCTGGCCTCATTGAGATAAGCCTGCATCTGCGTGCTGCGGGTCCGAAACAGCTGGCGATCGAAACGCGGGCTGAGGGTCGCGTGATTCGCCATTGGCGCTACCCGGACGGCCAGCTCCGCAAGCTGATTTTCCAACGAATGTAAAAGCCGGGTGGTTTTCAAATAACTCCTCCATCCCCTGATAAGCAACTGTGCTACATTAGCGTTATCTTCTTGATAACGATTCGCATTATGCCACGTATTATTTTGATCATCATTGGCTGGCTGGCGGTAGCGCTGGGAACGCTGGGCGTATTTTTACCGCTACTGCCGACGACGCCTTTTATCCTGCTTGCCGCCTGGTGCTTTGCGCGCTCGTCGCCGCGTTTTCACCACTGGCTTTTGTACCGCTCATGGTTTGGCGGTTACCTGCGTCACTGGCAGAAATACCGCGCCATGCCGCCGGGAGCGAAGCCGCGCGCGATAGCGATGATTTTGCTGACCTTTGCTATTTCCCTGTGGCTGGTTAATCTTACCTGGGTGCGCATCTTGCTGCTGATCATTCTGGCCTGTCTGCTGATATTTATGTGGCGCATTCCGGTGGTTGATGCAAAGCAACAAAAGCACTGATGCGCAATAATGATGGTTGCAATTGTCGCTGACAGCCAGTAAATTCTGGCGTTTTCGAGCGCGGGTAAGCTTGGTCAAAGGTTAAACAAATGTTTCTTTGGCCCATTTGGCATGCCCGTGAGTAATACCGTTTTAATCAGGCATACACTTATGACCGCAACAGCACAGCAGCTTGAATATCTGAAGAACAGCATCCAAAGCATCCAGGACTATCCGAAACCTGGCATCCTTTTCCGTGATGTCACCAGCTTGCTGGAAGACCCGAAGGCCTATGCGCTCAGCATTGAACTGCTGGCCGAGCGTTATAAAGACGCGGGTATTACCAAAGTGGTGGGCACCGAAGCGCGTGGCTTCTTGTTTGGCGCACCGGTTGCGCTGGCGCTGGGCGTAGGCTTTGTTCCGGTACGCAAGCCGCGTAAGCTGCCGCGTGAGACCATCGCAGAAAGCTACGAGCTTGAGTACGGCACCGATCAGCTGGAAATCCATGTCGATGCGATCAAAGAAGGCGATAAAGTCCTGGTGGTTGACGATCTGCTGGCAACCGGCGGCACCATCGACGCCACCGTGAAGCTTATCCGTCGCCTGGGCGGTGAAGTGCACGATGCGGCTTTTATTATCAATCTGTTCGATCTGGGCGGCGAGCAGCGTCTGGAAAAACTGGGAATTAACTGCTATAGCCTGGTCCCTTTCCCGGGTCACTAAGCAAATCCCTCCACATAGCCTCGCTGATTGAGCGGGGCTGTGATAGCATGACCCCCTCGTGATTTCACCTTCCAGCGTTTCAGAGCCAGCCCATGAGTTATCAGGTCTTAGCCCGTAAATGGCGCCCACAAACCTTTGCTGACGTCGTCGGCCAGGAACATGTGCTGACCGCACTGGCGAACGGCTTGTCGTTAGGGCGCATTCATCATGCCTATCTCTTTTCCGGCACCCGCGGCGTGGGTAAAACCTCTATCGCACGTCTGTTGGCAAAAGGATTAAACTGTGAAACCGGTATTACCGCCACGCCATGCGGCGTCTGCGATAACTGCCGTGAAATAGAACAGGGGCGCTTTGTCGATCTGATAGAGATCGATGCCGCTTCGCGTACCAAAGTCGAAGATACCCGCGATCTGCTGGATAACGTTCAGTACGCGCCGGCCCGTGGTCGCTTCAAGGTCTATCTGATCGATGAAGTCCATATGCTTTCGCGCCACAGCTTCAACGCGTTGTTAAAAACGCTGGAGGAGCCGCCGGCGCACGTAAAATTTCTGCTGGCGACCACCGATCCGCAGAAGCTGCCGGTGACCATTCTTTCCCGCTGCCTGCAGTTCCATCTTAAGGCGCTGGATGTCGAACAGATTCGCCATCAGCTTGAGCATATCCTCGGCGTCGAGCAGATCGCTTTCGAACCGCGCGCGCTGCAGCTGCTGTCGCGCGCGGCGGATGGCAGCCTGCGCGATGCATTAAGCCTGACCGATCAGGCTATCGCCAGCGGCGACGGCCGTCTGACGGCTGAATCCGTTAGCACCATGCTCGGTACGCTTGACGACGATCAGGCGCTCTCGCTGATTGAAGCGCTGGTGGCCGCCGATGGCGAACGCGTCATGGCCGGCGTCAATGAAGCTGCCGCTCGCGGCGTGGAGTGGGAGGCTTTGCTGGTGGAAATGCAGAGCCTGTTGCATCGCATTGCAATGGTTCAGCTGTCGCCGTCGGCGCTGGGGGCGGATATGGCCGCGATAGAGCTACGCATGCGCGAGCTGGCGCGGACGGTGCCGCCTACCGATGTTCAGCTGTACTATCAAACGTTATTAATTGGCCGTAAAGAGCTTCCATACGCGCCGGATCGCCGGATGGGCGTTGAGATGACGCTTCTGCGTGCGCTGGCGTTCCATCCGCGTATGCCGCTGCCGGAACCGGAGGCGCCGCCGGCGCAGGCTATTCAGGCCGCCCCTGCACAGCAGTCCGCCCCGGCATCCGCTCCGCCGCCGCCGCCGCCGCCGCCGCAGAATTTGCCGCAGACCACCAGCCAGGTGCTGGCGGCACGTAGCCAACTGCAGCGCAGCCAGGGAGCGCCCACCCCAAAAAAGAGTGAACCGGCAGCCGCTTCCCGCGCGCGGCCGGTGAATAACGCTGCGCTGGAACGACTGAGTTCGATTACTGAACGCGTACAGGCGCGTCCGGCTGCTGCTGCGCTGGAAAAAGCGCCGGCGAAAAAAGAAGCTTATCGCTGGAAATCGACGACGGTTGTTGAAACCGTGAAAGAAGAAGTGGCGACGCCGAAGGCGCTCAAAAAAGCGCTGGAGCATGAAAAAACGCCGGAACTGGCGGCAAAACTGGCTATTGAAGCGGTCGAGCGCGATAGCTGGGCGGCGGAAGTCAGCCGGCTTGCGGTGCCAAAGCTGGTGGAGCAGGTCGCCCTCAATGCCTGGAAAGAGCAGGAGGGCAACCGCGTCTGCCTGCATCTTCGCCCGAGCCAGCGGCATCTGAATTCGGCGGGCGCGCAGCAAAAGCTGGCGGAAGCGCTCGGTATTTTGTACGGTACGCCGGTTGAATTGACCATCGTGGAAGATGATAATCCCGCGATGCGCACGCCGCTTGAGTGGCGGCAGGCAATTTATGAAGAAAAGCTCGCGCAGGCGCGTGAAGCGATTATTGCGGATAATAACATTCAGACGCTGCGTCGATTTTTCGATGCGGACCTGGATGAAGAGAGTATTCGCCCCATTTGATTGCAAGTCTGACTTGCGGTCAGCATCCTTAACGATGACCTACTGAGAGAGAAGCCTATGTTTGGTGGAAAAGGCGGTCTGGGTAACCTGATGAAGCAGGCCCAGCAGATGCAAGAAAAAATGCAGCAGATGCAGGAAGAAGTCGCTCGACTGGAAGTGACCGGTGAATCCGGCGCAGGCCTGGTCAAAGTCACCATCAACGGCGCGCATAACTGCCGCCGCGTTGAGATCGACCCGAGCCTGCTGGAAGACGACAAAGAGATGCTGGAAGATCTGGTGGCCGCCGCGTTTAACGACGCCGCCCGCCGCATCGAAGAGACGCAGAAAGAAAAAATGGCGTCTGTGTCCGCAGGTATGCAGCTGCCGCCAGGCTTTAAGATGCCGTTCTGATGCAAACCAGTCCGCTGTTAACGCAGCTTATGGAAGCACTGCGCTGCCTGCCGGGCGTCGGCCCGAAGTCGGCGCAGCGCATGGCGTTTACCCTGCTGCAGCGCGATCGCAGCGGCGGGATGCGCCTGGCGCAGGCGCTGACGCGCGCGATGTCGGAAATCGGCCACTGCGCCGATTGCCGCACCTTCACCGAGCAGGAGGTATGCAATATTTGCAGCAACCCTCGGCGGAAGGAAAACGGCCAGATCTGCGTGGTAGAGAGCCCAGCGGATATCTACGCTATCGAGCAGACCGGGCAGTTTTCCGGTCGTTATTTTGTGCTGATGGGCCATCTGTCGCCGCTTGACGGCATCGGGCCGGATGACATTGGACTCGATCGCCTGGAGCAGCGTCTGCGTGACGAATCGATGCAGGAAGTGATCCTCGCAACCAACCCAACGGTTGAAGGGGAGGCGACCGCGAACTATATCGCCGAGCTTTGCGCGCAGTATGGCGTAGAGGCGAGCCGTATCGCTCATGGCGTACCGGTCGGCGGCGAGCTGGAAATGGTTGACGGCACAACGCTGTCACACTCTCTTGCCGGACGGCATAAGATTCGTTTTTAATCAAACGGAGGCGCTTTTCGGGGCCTCCGCTTGAAAACGTCTTCCTTTGTCCCCATCTCACCCTCAACGGTTTTTTTACCATTAACAATGGCATTGTTGAGGTTGATTTAGATGAAAGGACAAGAAACTCGTGGTTTTCAGTCAGAGGTTAAGCAGCTTCTGCACCTGATGATCCATTCTCTTTATTCCAACAAAGAAATTTTCCTGCGTGAGCTGATTTCCAACGCCTCCGATGCGGCCGACAAGCTGCGCTTCCGCGCCCTGTCCCAGCCGGATCTGTATGAAGGCGACGGCGAACTGCGCGTGCGTGTTTCATTTGATAAAGACAACCGCACCCTGACCATTGCCGATAACGGCATTGGTATGAACCGCGATGAAGTGATTGACCATCTCGGCACCATCGCCAAGTCCGGCACCAAAGCATTCCTTGAGTCCATGGGCTCTGACCAGGCGAAAGACAGCCAACTGATTGGCCAGTTCGGCGTGGGCTTCTATTCAGCGTTTATTGTCGCCGATAAAGTCACCGTACGTACCCGCGCGGCGGGAGATAGCGCAGAAAATGGCGTATTCTGGGAGTCCGCTGGCGAAGGCGAATATACCGTTGCCGACATTAACAAAGCCGATCGCGGTACCGAGATCACGCTGCACCTGCGCGAAGGCGAGGATGATTTCCTCAACGACTGGCGCGTGCGTTCGATCATCAGCAAATACTCCGATCACATCGCGCTGCCGGTGGAAATTGAAAAACGCGAAGAAGTGGACGGTGAAACCGTCATTACCTGGGAGAAAATTAACAAAGCCCAGGCGCTGTGGACGCGCAATAAGTCGGAAATCAAAGACGACGAGTACAACGAGTTTTATAAGCATATTGCCCATGACTACAGCGATCCGCTGACCTGGAGCCACAACCGCGTTGAAGGCAAGCAGGAGTACACCAGCCTGCTGTATATCCCGTCGCAGGCGCCATGGGATATGTGGAATCGCGACCATAAACACGGCCTGAAGCTGTACGTACAGCGCGTTTTCATCATGGATGACGCTGAGCAGTTTATGCCGAACTACCTGCGCTTCGTCCGCGGCCTGGTCGACTCCAACGATCTGCCGCTGAACGTGTCGCGTGAAATCCTTCAGGACAGCAGCGTGACCCGCAATCTGCGCACTGCGCTGAGCAAGCGCGCCCTGCAGATGCTGGAAAAACTGGCGAAAGACGACGCGGAAAAATATCAGACCTTCTGGCAGCAGTTTGGCCTGGTGCTGAAAGAAGGCCCGGCGGAAGACCACGCTAACCAGCAGACCATTGCTAAACTGCTGCGTTTCGCCAGTACCCATACCGATTCCGCCGCGCAGACCGTGTCGCTGGAAGAGTACGTCTCCCGCATGAAAGAAGGGCAGGAGAAGATTTACTACATTACCGCCGACAGCTACGCCGCCGCGAAGAGCAGCCCGCATCTGGAACTGCTGCGTAAGAAAGGCATTGAAGTGCTGCTGCTTTCCGATCGCATCGACGAGTGGATGATGAGCTATCTGACCGAGTTCGACGGTAAGCCGTTCCAGTCGGTGGCGAAAGCCGATGAGTCGCTGGATAAGCTGACGGACGAAGTGGATGAAACCACAAAAGAAGCTGAGAAGGCGCTGGAGCCGTTCGTTGAGCGAGCCAAAACGCTGCTCGGCGACCGGGTGAAAGAGGTTCGCCTGACCCATCGTCTGACCGATACGCCGGCCATCGTTACCACCGACGCGGATGAAATGAGCACCCAAATGGCGAAACTGTTTGCCGCTGCGGGCCAGGCCGCGCCGGAAGTGAAGTACATCTTCGAACTGAACCCGCTGCATCCGCTGGTAAAACGCGCGGCGGACACTCAGGATGATGCGCAATTCGGCGAGTGGGTTGAGCTGCTTCTCGATCAGGCGCTGCTGGCCGAGCGCGGTACGCTGGAAGATCCGAACCAGTTTATTCGCCGCATGAACCAGCTGCTGGCGTCGTAATCTTTCCCCTCAGCCTCATCCTCACCCTCTCCCTGTCAGGGAGAGGGGACTTGCCCGGCATTGACATGCTGGCGCGGAGGCTGTCATCGTTTAGCCTGCTTCTCCCTGTTCCCCTGCTGGCTCCGGCGCGTGTTTTCTTCCTTGCCCTGCGGGAGAGGAGCGGAATGAGGGCAACAAAACGCACTCTACGTAAAATATCTCACCATTAACCGTTTCAGCCGCCCCGCCTTCCTTGAGCCATCCGCGTTCTGGTGGTATGGTTTAGCGTTTTTTGAAATATTGAATCAACTTTTGAGGGGATTTTCGTAATGCGTATTATTCTGCTTGGCGCTCCGGGCGCGGGTAAAGGAACTCAGGCTCAGTTCATCATGGAGAAATACGGTATTCCGCAAATCTCCACCGGCGACATGCTGCGTGCCGCGGTGAAGTCAGGCTCCGAGTTGGGCAAAAAGGCGAAGGATATTATGGACGCCGGTAAGCTGGTCACCGACGAACTGGTTATCGCCCTGGTGAAAGAGCGTATCACTCAGGAAGATTGCCGCAACGGATTCCTGCTGGACGGCTTCCCGCGCACCATTCCTCAGGCTGACGCCATGAAAGAAGCGGGCATTGCCGTAGATTACGTACTGGAATTCGATGTTCCTGATGAACTGATCGTTGACCGCATCATCGGTCGTCGCGTTCACGCTGCTTCCGGCCGCGTTTATCACATCAAATTTAATCCGCCGAAAGTCGAAGGCAAAGACGACGTGACCGGCGAAGAGCTGACCACCCGTAAAGACGACCAGGAAGAGACCGTGCGTAAGCGTCTGGTTGAATATCATCAGATGACGGCTCCGCTGATCGGCTACTATCAGAAAGAAGCTGAAGCGGGAAATACCCAATACGCGAAAGTTGATGGCACCAAAGCGGTGGCGGACGTTCGCGCCGAACTGGAAAAAATTCTCGGTTAATTCCGTTAGTTCTCATCCCGCAGCGGCGGGGTGAGAACTCCTCTCATTTTACCTTTTTCTATGATTGGTTCCGTTTAGCGCCATTTCAGCTACAATTGTCAGCGATTCAAATGGTTAAGAGGCGGTAATGCATCAGACGAAAACAGGTATCTTATTAGCCAATTTAGGCACTCCCGATGCGCCCACGCCCGACGCGGTTAAGCGCTATCTACGACAGTTTCTTAGCGATCGGCGCGTGGTGGATACCTCCCGTCTACTGTGGTGGCCGTTGCTGCGCGGCGTGATACTGCCCCTGCGCGCCCCCAGGGTCGCTAAGCTCTATCAGTCCATCTGGATGGAAGACGGCTCGCCGCTGATGGTCTATAGCCAGCAGCAGCGGCAGGCGCTGGCCGCGCGGCTTCCGGATACGCCGGTGGCGCTGGGGATGAGCTACGGCTCGCCGTCGCTGGAGAGCGCGGTGGATGAACTGCTGGCGCAGGGGGTGGACCACATCGTGGTGCTACCGCTCTATCCACAATACTCCTGCTCTACCGTGGCGGCGGTCTGGGATGAGCTGGGGCGTATCCTCGCCAGAAAGCGCGCGATTCCCGGCATCTCTTTTATTCGCGACTATGCCGATGATGTGGACTACATTCACGCGCTGGCCGCCAGCGTACGCGCTTCGTTTGCGGTGCACGGCGAGCCGGATTTACTGCTGCTCTCCTATCATGGGATTCCACAGCGTTACGCTCAGCAAGGGGATACCTATCCTCAGCGCTGTCGCGATACCACTCGTGAGCTGGTTTCAGCCCTTGGCCTGTCGCCTGACCGGGTCATGATGACTTTTCAGTCGCGCTTTGGTCGTGAGCCGTGGCTGACGCCCTATACTGACGAAACGCTGAAAATGCTCGGTGAGAAAGGGGTGAAGCATATTCAGGTTATCTGCCCCGGCTTTGCTGCCGATTGCCTGGAGACGCTGGAAGAGATCGCGGTGCAAAACCGGGAAATCTTCCTTGAAGCCGGCGGCCAGCAATATGAGTACATACCGGCGCTTAATGCGGACACCGCGCATATTGAAATGATGGTCAACCTGACGGCGAAATATCGCTGATCGCGCGTGCGGCGGGGAGTATGCTACTATTCCCCGCTTGTTCACTGTCAATAAATCGCCACTATGAAATTTCCCGGTAAACGCAAATCCAAACACTATTTTCCCGTCAACGCTCGCGATCCGCTGCTGCAACAAATTCAGCCGGACAATGAGTCTAACGTCGCCTGGGTCGTCGGCATCGATCAAACCCTGGTCGATATCGAAGCGAAAGTGGATGAGGCGTTTATCGTACGCTACGGCCTGAGCGCTGGGCATTCGCTGGTGATTGAGGATGATGTCGCCGAAGCGTTGTACCAGGAACTGGTCCGCAACGATCTGATTACCCACCAGTTTGCCGGTGGTACCATCGGAAACACCATGCACAACTACTCGGTGCTGGCGGATGACCGCTCGGTTCTGCTTGGCGTCATGTGCAGCAATATTGAAATCGGCGGCTACGCCTATCGCTACCTGTGCAACACCTCCAGCCGTACCGATCTGAACTACCTGCAAGGCGTGGATGGCGCGATTGGTCGCTGCTTTACCCTTATTAGCGACTCCGGCGAGCGCACCTTTGCGATCAGCCCCGGCCATATGAATAAGCTCCGCCCGGAAAGCATTCCGGAAAGCGTGATCGCCGGCGCTTCCGCGCTGGTGCTGACCTCCTACCTCGTCCGCTGCAAGCCGGGTGAGACGATGCCGGACGCGACGATGCAGGCCATCAAATATGCGAAAAAGCACGATGTACCGGTGGTCCTGACCCTGGGGACTAAATACGTTATCGCTGATAATCCGGCGTGGTGGCAGGCGTTCCTCAAAGAACACGTTTCTATTCTGGCGATGAACGAAGAAGAGGCGGAAGCGCTGACCGGACTATCCGATCCGCTGCTGGCTTCCGACAAGGCGCTGGAGTGGGTTGACCTGGTACTGTGCACCGCCGGGCCCGCCGGGCTGTATATGGCCAGTTTTACCGAGGATGAGGCTAAGCGCAAAACGCAGCATCCGCTGCTGCCTGGCGCGATTGCCGAGTTTAACCAGTATGAATTCAGCCGCGCGATGCGCCACCAGGACTGCGAGAATCCGCTGCGTATTTATTCGCATATCGCACCCTATATGGGCGGGCCGGAGAAGATCATGAACACCAACGGCGCCGGCGACGGCGCGCTGGCGGCACTGCTGCACGACATCACCGCTAATAATTATCATCGCAATAACGTGCCGAACTCCAGCAAGCACAAATGCAAATGGCTGACCTATTCCTCGCTGGCGCAGGTGTGTAAATACGCTAACCGCGTGAGCTATCAGGTGCTGAACCAGCATTCACCGCGTCTGACCCGCGGCCTGCCGGAGCGTGAAGATAGTCTGGAAGAGGCCTACTGGGATCGTTAAGCCGGTAAATAAAGTCGGCCCCGGGGAGTCGGGGCCGGAAGCATTAACCGGTAATAAGCTCGCCGGCTGGCGGCGTTTCAAGGAGCTTAAGCATGGCGCGGGCGATTTCTCGTTCGCCCATCACTACCTGGTTGGCGCCGCGTTCAACAATATATTCCACCTCATCGTCGTAATGCGCGCGCGCGATGATCTCGATATTCGGGCACTTCTCGCGCGCTGAGGCCACGATCTCTCCGGCCTCGTAACCGTTAGGGATGGTGAGCAGTAGCCAGCGCGCGCAGTCCAGATGCGCCAGATTCATAATCTCTTCATTGGCGGCGTTACCTAAAACTGCGCGAATACCCCGCGCGCGCAGTTCGTCAACGCGGGTGCGCGACGTTTCGATAACTACCAGCGGTATCCCCTGAGCCATCAGTTTTTCACCAAGCAGGCTCCCGACGCGACCGAAACCGACCAGCAGCGCATGGTTACAGATATCAACGGGGATCTGTTTCTCATCTTCCAGCACTTCTTCCAGCGTCTGTTCGTCCAGCGTCTCCGTTTTATCGAGGTATTTTTCCAGCAGGGTAAACAGGACCGGGTTGAGCATGATGGAGATAATGGCGCCGGCAAGCACCAGGTTCTGCCCGGCCTGCGGCAGCAGATCCAGCGCCATTCCCAGACCAGCAAGAATAAAGGCGAATTCACCGATTTGCGCCAGACTGGCGGCAATGGTCAGGGCAGTGCGCGGCGAGTGGCCGAACATCCGCACCAGGAAGAAGGCGGCAGCCGATTTACCGAAAATGATGATAGCCAGCGTCGCCAGTACCGCCAGCGGCTGCTCAAGCAGAATCATCGGGTCGAACAGCATTCCGACGGAGACAAAGAACAGCACGGCGAAGGCGTCGCGCAGCGGCAGCGTATCGTGGGCCGCGCGATGGCTGAGCTCGGATTCATTGAGCACCATACCGGCGAAAAAGGCGCCGAGGGCGAAGGAGACGTCAAATAGCTCAACGGCGCCGAAAGCGATGCCGAGCGCTAACGCCAGTACCGACAGCGTAAACAGCTCGCGTGAACCGGTTGCCGCGCTGCGCGACATAATCCACGGCACCAGGCGGCGGCCGACGAGCATCATAATGGCGATGAAGGCGACGACTTTGCCGATGGTAATACTCATATCGAGGGCCAGAGAAGCCAGGCCCACGTCGCCTTTCTCGGTCATGCCGGCAACCGCCGGCAGCAGCACCAGCGTCAGAACCATCACCAGATCTTCAACAATCAGCCAGCCGATGGCGATTTGCCCCCGCTGGCTATCAATAAGCTGCCGTTCTTCCAGCGCGCGCAGCAGCACCACGGTACTGGCGGTAGAAAGACACAGACCAAAAACGATACCGGTCATTAACGACCAGCCCAGCATGGCAGAGAGCGCCATACCCAACAGGGTCGCTACGGCTATCTGGGCGATAGCGCCCGGGATGGCGATGGCCTTAACCGCCATCAGATCTTTTAAGGAGAAATGCAGACCCACGCCGAACATCAGCAGGATCACGCCGAGCTCGGCCAGTTCCGGCGCCAGCTTGGTATCAGCAACAAAACCTGGGGTAAAAGGTCCGGCCAGCACGCCCGCTAATAGATATCCCACCAGAGGAGAAATACGTAGCTTATTGGCAATCATGCCGAGAATAAAGGCGAGCACAAGGCCGCCGACAATGGTGGTGATTAGCGGTGTTGCGTGGTGCATTCCGTCTCCTTGCAGTGGTGAGCTGATCCATTTTCGGTACATACCCGTCATGCTTCAATTTGCATGGGCGTAGGCTTTATTACTTAGCTCATCCATGAGCCTCGCCCTTGGGGGCCAGCGCCAGCGCTGTTCAAGGCACAAGTGGCTTGTCCTGCAACTTGAATGAATTAGGGTATAAAACCAAAAAACCGAATAATAGTTTATGACACTTTCAGCGGTTTTGTTTATGAATAATCGTTGAATTTTGCAGAAAAATGCAATTGACGTGCAAAAAAGCACGGAGCGCAAAATGGCAGCAGCTTATGCGGGGTAATGCTGGTGGGGTAAGGGATTGTGGTAGCCAAAGTTACACTTTGGCTACCGAAGAATCATGACTTTTGATGGTTGTTAGGTAGAAATATCGTCAGGATGCCGATTAGAGGCAGGAAAGCGCAGATTTTATAGACCAGTTCGATGCTGGTATGGTCAGCTAAGAGCCCCAGTACCGCGGCGCCAAGGCCACCCATGCCAAAAGCAAAACCGAAGAACAAACCAGAAACCATGCCGATCCGCCCCGGTAACAGCTCCTGGGCATAGACCAGAATGGCGGAAAAGGCTGAGGCAAGGATAAAACCAATTATCATCGTTAAAATCCCGGTCCATTCCAGGGATGCATAGGGTAAAACAAGGGTGAACGGCGCTACGCCAAGGATAGAGCCCCAAATAACATATTTGCGCCCAATCTTATCGCCGACAGGCCCGCCAATCACCGTTCCTGCCGCGACGGCAAAAAGAAAGGCAAACAGATGAAACTGGGCATTTTGCACCGACAATCCGAATTTTTGCATCAGATAAAAGGTGTAATAGCTGCTGATGCTCGCCATATAGAAGTATTTCGAGAAAATCAGCAGTAACAGGATACTGACCGCCAGAATAACTTTGTTTTTTGGCAACGGATTTACAATCAGCGCCTTCGGTTTACCTTTATTCATCCGATGCTGAGCGGCATACCAGCGGCTGATTTGCGCCAGCACGACGATCGCCAACAGCGCTGCCAGGACAAACCAGCCAACGTTACCTTTACCGTAAGGAGCGATAATCAGGGCCGCAAGCAGCGGGCCTAACGAGCTGCCAAAGTTGCCGCCGACCTGAAATATCGACTGCGCCAGGCCATGGCGACCGCCGGAAGCCATACGCGCCACGCGTGAAGACTCCGGATGAAAGACCGAAGACCCGGTGCCGACCAGCGCGGCTGCCAGCAGAACCATACCAAAGCTCCCCGAGATCGCCAGCAGCACCAGACCGCTCAGGGTAAAGCACATGCCTATCGGCAGCGACCACGGCATCGGATGTTTGTCGGTCAGATAGCCGACGACCGGCTGCAATAGCGATGAGGCCAGCTGGAAGGTGAGGGTAATCATACCTATCTGCACAAAGGTCAGCGAAAACTCGGCCTGCAGCAGCGGGTAGATAGCCAGAATAAGCGATTGGATCATATCGTTTAGCAAATGGGAGAGGCTGATGGCGCCGAGAATGCGAAACGAGGTGCGTGCTTTTTGCGGCGCAGCAGCAGGGCCGGATAAGGGTTGTGCGGTCTGATTCATTGCCATAGGTTCACTTAAGTGTTTTTTTATAGAGGATGCAGGTGGAATTATTATCTGCCTAACATACCTGCCCCTAAGGTTTGAAGGAAGTCGCAATTCTGAAAACATATTTGTCTAATCGGCCAACTCGCTATACTTTCGGCAGTTGTTACTTCGTCAGGGAGAGAAATATGCACTTTATGAAGCAAGGCGTTGCGCTGGCGCTATTTACGGCGCTATCGCTGGGGAGCCTGTCAGCGCAGGCTTATGAGCAGGATAAAACTTACAAAATAGCCATCCTGCATACTAACGATCATCATGGCCACTTCTGGCGTAGCGACTACGGCGAATATGGGCTATCCGCACAAAAAACGCTGGTTGACGGTATTCGCAAAGAGGTGGCGGCAGAAGGCGGCAGCGTGCTGCTGTTATCCGGCGGCGATATCAACACCGGCGTGCCGGAATCCGATTTACAGGACGCGGAACCTGATTTCCGCGGGATGAACCTGATTGGCTACGATGCAATGGCGGTGGGTAATCATGAATTTGATAATCCGCTTAGCGTACTCCGTCAGCAGGAAAAATGGGCGAAGTTCCCTTTCCTTTCGGCGAATATTTATCAGAAAAGCACCGGCGAGCGTCTGTTTAAGCCGTGGGCGCTGTTCAAACGCGGCGGGCTGAATATTGCGGTTATCGGTCTGACGACCGACGATACGGCTAAAATTGGTAATCCCGAGTTCTTTACCGATATCGAGTTCCGTAAACCGGCGGAAGAGGCCAAACTCGTTATCCAGGAGCTGCAGCAGAATGAAAAGCCGGACGTGATTCTGGCTACTACCCACATGGGCCATTATGACAATGGCGCTCACGGTTCGAACGCGCCGGGCGATGTTGAGATGGCACGCAGCCTGCCTGCGGGAGCGCTGGCGATGATCGTCGGCGGTCACTCGCAGGACCCGGTATGCATGGCGTCGGAGAACAAGAAGCAGGTGGATTACGTTCCGGGTAGCCCGTGCGCGCCGGACAAGCAGAACGGTATCTGGATTGTGCAGGCCCATGAGTGGGGTAAATATGTTGGCCGCGCCGATTTTGAATTCCGCAACGGCGACATGAAGCTGGTGCGCTATCAGCTGATCCCGGTCAACCTGAAGAAAAAGGTCACCTGGGACAACGGCGAGAGCGAGCGCGTGCTCTATACGCCGCAAATCCCCGAAAATCCGCAGATGCTCTCCCTGCTGACGCCGTTCCAGAATAAAGGCAAAGCGCAGCTACAGGTGAAAATCGGTAGCGTAAACGCGCATCTGGAGGGCGATCGCAGCAAAGTTCGTTTCGTGCAAACCAATATGGGACGTTTGCTGCTGGCGGCGCAGATGGCGCGCAGCAATGCTGATTTCGCGGTGATGAGCGGCGGCGGAGTGCGTGATTCGATTGAAGCGGGTGATATCACCTATAAAGATGTGATGAAGGTCCAACCCTTCGGCAACGTGCTGGTCTATGTCGATATGAGCGGTAAGGAAGTGACCGAGTATCTGACCGCCGTGGCGCAGATGAAGCCCGATTCCGGCGCCTATCCGCAGTTTGCCAACGTCGGTTTTGTGGCTAAAGACGGCAAGCTCAATAATTTGACCATCAAAGGCGAACCGGTCGATCCGGCAAAGACCTATCGTATGGCGACCCTGAGCTTTAACGCCACTGGCGGCGACGGCTATCCGCATATCGATACGAAGCCCGGCTATGTTAATACCGGCTTTATCGATGCCGAAGTGCTGAAAGAGTATATCCAGAAAAACTCACCGTTGGATGCGGCAGCTTATGAACCGAAAGGCGAGGTCAGCTGGCAGTAACGTTTGAGCCAAACCCCGGTTGCGTAGCTACCGGGGCTACAGGTCTCAGCGGTTTTGGATTTTGTAGCCCGGACAGGGCGCGTCAGCGCCGCCTCCGGGATTATCCTCTGACGCAAAACCGTCAATTAATCGCGCCGCGCGATATCGGCGAATTTTGCCTCAAGGATCTTCGCCAGATCGCTGGCCGCCAGCTCAATATCCAGCCCGCGTTTGCCGCCGGAAATATAGATGGTGGCAAACGCCTGGGCCGGTGCGTCAATCACCGTCGGCAGACGTTTTTTTTGCCCGAGCGGGCTGATACCCCCCACCAGATAGCCGGTAACCCGCTGCGCGACCATCGGGTCTGCCATATCCACTTTTTTTGCGCCTAAGGCCTTCGCCACTTTTTTCAGATCCAACTGACCCGCAACCGGGGTCACTGCAACGGCCAGATGCTTCATGTCGCCGTTAACGGCAACCAGCAGCGTTTTGTAGACCTGGTCGGCGTTCAGTCCCAGCTTACGCACCACTTCGTCACCAAAATTGGTTTCGTTCGGATCGTGATCGTAGCTGTGGATTTGAAAACTAATTTTGTTTTTTTCGAGTAATTTTACGGCGGGAGTCATCGTTATCCTTCTTACCAACCGATTAAATGTGACATAAGCATACGCCCGACGGCTGTCTAAAAAATAGTATCATCTTGCGCAATAGTATTGGCAGTGATGGTCACTTTGAGCGACAATCAGACGATCCGGGGCGCGAACCCCGGAATAATAATAATGATGAAATTCCTCTTTGACGGGCCAATAGCAATATTGGCCATTTTTTTTACGTCAGCATGTCCGGCAGATTCCCTTCGCCGTATAAATGCAGCGCCCCGACGGCAACCACGTAGCGTCCCGGCGGCAGCGCCAGCAGCGTTTCCCGCCAGGCGAGGTTGCGCTGGTGCATCAGAACGTCATACAGCGACTGGCTAAAGGTTGTCGGCAGCGAGGTAGCCCCTCTTGACGGCGGCTGATCGAGCCACCAACCGATCATCACCTGCAGCAGACGCGCATTTGTGCGCCAGTGGGTGAGGGTATCCTCCAGCAGCGCCAGACCGCCATCGGGCAGATCCCGCAGCAGCGCAATCTGGCTGTCGGCTCCCTCCAGCTCCATCACGCGGATATGGCTCTCGCGCGCCGCCATCAGCAGTTGATAATCAATGCCGTAATCCGCCCTGAGCCCCAGTTTTTGCGCCTGAGTTGCCTGCAGTACCATCGCCACCTGCCACAGCGGTTGACTGTCGAACAGCGCGACAGACAGACCCATTTCTGCCGCCCGCTCTTGCAGTGCAGCAAGCTGGGATGCCTTCAGGCGTTCCGCCAGCGGCGGACAGGAGGGGAGGTTGCTGAATGGCGTTTCGCTGCCGCTAATATCCGCTTCCACAATCAGCGCATCGGCCTGACGGATCTTTTTTAACAGCCGGGCGGGCGGCGGCGACATATCGCGGGTGCCCATATGAATACTGCCGACCAGGTGCAGATAGCGTTCCCCGGGAAGGGTGATATCCAGCGCGGGCCAGGAATAAGACGAGCCGAGGGCGGCTTGCCACAGCATTTTTATTCGGTTTAACAGGCCCATACGTGCTCCGTAGTGTGAAGCTTTCATGCTAGCGCCTGGGGAAGAACGGCGCAAGGAAAGTCCAGGGAAAGCGTCTGCGCGCAGGCACTGGTTTATCGGCTGGAGCACTCACCGGAACGAGCAGAATGACTGAACGTCGGCGTCTGGTTATTTTCTCGCACGGGTACACGGTCATCTGCGGTTGTGCTCCCGGCTAAGGCGTTGACGCCGCCAGCCGGGAATCCAACCGCACGGTGGCTGAAACGACAGGAGCTTAGGCTTCCGGCTTAGGATTTTGGCTTAAAGCGCAGCAGGCGGTTGGCGTTGCTCACGACGGTAATCGAAGAGAGCGCCATGGCGGCGCCCGCCACCACCGGATTGAGCAGCGTTCCGGTTAGCGGCCACAGGATCCCGGCGGCAATCGGAATGCCCAGCGAGTTATAAACAAATGCCCCCAGCAGGTTCTGCTTCATGTTGCGCAGCGTGGCTTTGGCGATCTCCAGCGCATCGGCGACGCCGTTCAGGCTATGGCGCATCAGGGTAATCGCCGCTGTCTCAATAGCGACATCGCTGCCGCCGCCCATGGCGATCCCCACATCGGCCTGCGCCAGCGCGGGCGCATCGTTGATACCGTCGCCGATCATCGCCACCTGATGTCCCTGGCCTTGCAGGCGCTTAATCGCATCGGCTTTACCGTCCGGCAGAACCCCGGCAATCACCTCATCAATGCCCGCCTCTTTAGCGATAGCGTTGGCGGTGGTTGGGTTATCGCCGGTCAGCATGACCAGACGATAACCCTGGCGGTGCAGCCTGGCTAATGCCGCCACGCTATCTTCACGCAGCGGATCGCGGATGGCGAACAGCGCCGCCGCCTGACCATCTACCGCCAGTAGCACCGGCGTCGCGCCCTGTGACGCCTGGGCGTTCATTTCGCCTTCTATTTCAGCCGTTGCTATCTTTTGCTCATTAAGCAGCGCCTGGTTGCCGAGCAGCAGACGGTGGCCTTCGGCTTCACCGCTGACCCCCAGTCCGCGTAGGGTGCGGAAATTATCTACCGCAGGCAGGCGTTGATCTGCGGCTTTGTCGAGGATGGCGCGCGCCAGCGGGTGGCTGGAGCCTTGCTCCAGTGACGCCGCCAGACGCAGTGCGGTGGTTTCATCGATGGCGGCAAAGGTTTTTATCGCCACCACCTGCGGTTTACCCTCGGTGAGGGTACCCGTTTTATCAAAGACCAGCGTATCCAGGGTGCTGGCGCGCTGCAGCGCATCGGCATCGCGCACCAGAACTCCGTACTCCGCCGCGCGGCCCACGCCGGAGATAATCGACATCGGCGTTGCCAGCCCCAGGGCGCACGGACAGGCGATAATCAGCACCGTGGTGGCGATCACCAGGGTATAGACAATTTGCGGCGCCGGACCGAAAAAGTACCAGATCGCGGCGCTGAACAGGGCTATCGCCACGACCGCCGGGACGAACACGGCGGAGATTTTGTCCGCCAACTGGCCGATTTCAGGTTTACTGCTCTGCGCCTGACGCACCATGCGGATAATACGCGCCAGGGTGGTCTGGCTGCCGACGGCGCTGGCGGTAAACAGTACGCTGCCGTCCTGCACTACGGTCCCGGCATGCACGGCGTCACCGTCGCCTTTTTGCTGCGGCACCGGCTCACCGGTGAGCATCGCTTCATCGAACCAGGCCTCGCCCTGGCTAATGATGCCATCGACCGGAACGCGATCGCCGGTGGTCAAACGCAGGGTCATTCCCGCCTGAACTTCCGCCAGCGGCAGATCTTTTTCGCCTTCGTCGGTGACCACCCGCGCTGACGGTGGGGTTAAATCGAGTAGTTTTTCCAGCGCTTTTGAAGAGCGCTGACGTGCACGGGCTTCCAGCATATGGCCGAGGTTAATCAGACCGATAATCATCGCGCTGGCTTCATAATAAAGGTGGCGGGCTTCCAGCGGAAACCACTGCGGCCACAGATTGACGCTCATCGAATAGAGCCAGGCGACGCCGGTACCCAGCGCCACCAGCGTATCCATCGTCGCGGTGCCGTTTTTCAGGCTTTTCCACGCGCTGCGGTAAAAATGGCCGCCGGCAAATACCATCACCGCCAGCGTGACAAGGCCGATAACCAGCCACAAGGTACGGTTATCATCGCTGACCATCATGTTGTCGCCGATCATCCCCCAACCCATCACCGGGATCCCGACCAGCAGGGCGACGATAGCCTGCCAGCGGAAGCGCTTCATCGTGGCGATGGCGGTTTCCTGCTGACGCTCGCGGCGTTCGAGGTCGTCTTCGATAACCTCCGCGCCGTAGCCCGCTTTCTCTACGGCCTGGACTAATTCTGCGGCGGACGCGCTGCCCAATACCAGCGCAGTGCGTTCCGCCAGGTTGACCCGCGCCTGCGAGACGCCCGGCACCGCGGCGAGCGCGTTTTGTACCCGGGATACGCAGCTGGCGCAGCTCATGCCGTTGATTAACAGCTGCTGGCTGTCATCTTCGTCACGGGCTGCCGGAAGCTCAGTGGTGGCCGCTGTCAGTGCTTCCGGCGGGATTGATGATTCTGCCAGCGGTTTAGCCTTTGGGTGGCTGAGCTCCGCGCCGTATCCGGCTTGTTTAATGGTCTCAATCAGCGCTTCCGCGCTGGCGCTGCCCGTGACGTGGGCTTCGGTAACGGTAACTTCCGCCTGCTCAACGTCGGGACGCTGCTCCAGGCTCTCTTTCACCCGTTTAACGCAGTGGCCGCAGGAGAGGCCATCAAGCGCGAGGTCGATAGTGTTAGACATAAATAACTCCTGAATAAATTTCCGGTTAATGATTGACCGAACACACTCTTTCATCGAGTATTAGCAAGGTTAAACCTTCCAGCAAGGGGAAGGTCAAGGGGGAAACATGAATATTAGCGATGTGGCGAAAAAAACCGGCTTAACCAGTAAAGCGATCCGTTTTTACGAAGAGAAGGGACTGGTAACGCCGCCGCTGCGTAGCGAAAACGGCTACCGCAGCTACAGCCAACAGCATCTGGATGAACTGACCCTGCTGCGCCAGGCGCGTCAGGTGGGGTTCAATCTGGAAGAGTGTCGCGAGCTGATATTCCTGTTCAACGATCCGTCGCGGCACAGCGCCGACGTGAAGCGCCGGACGCTGGAGAAAGTCGCGGAGATTGAGCGCCACATCAGCGAGCTGCAGGGGAT
The DNA here is from genome assembly GCF_040062315.1 of Klebsiella sp. GW_Kp181. Taxonomy (NCBI): domain Bacteria; kingdom Pseudomonadati; phylum Pseudomonadota; class Gammaproteobacteria; order Enterobacterales; family Enterobacteriaceae; genus Klebsiella; species Klebsiella sp. GW_Kp181. The sequence goes on along the minus strand of NZ_JBEAFR010000001.1, from coordinate 107,578 downwards.
GCGCGCGCAGCTGCTGGCGCTGGCGGACTCCTGTCCAGGCGATGACAGCGCGGACTGCCCGATCATCGATAATCTCTCGGGCTGCTGTCACCGCAAAGTCCAGGCCTAGCGGCCGTTAGGGAGCTCCCTTACCCGCAGCGTAATCCCCTCGACGGCGACGACTTCAACCTTACTGCCCGCCAGGAGGTCGTCATCGGCTATTACCGGCCATGAACTGTCGCCCACGCGGACGTGTCCTCGGCCGTTAACCAGCGCCGTTTCCAGCGTAAAGCGGCGGCCAAGCAGCTGCTGTCCCCGCTGATTAAGCTGAGCGTCCGCCGGCTTCTGGCGTTTTACGCGGTTACGCAGCCAGCGCGACCACAGCCAGGCCGCCAGCAGGGTCAGCACGGCGAACAGCGTGCCCTGCCACTCCCAGCTAAACGGCAGCATCCAGACCAGCAGCCCGGTTACGACGCCGGCAATGCCGCTCCACAGCAGATAGCCGTTGCCGCCGAGCATTTCCGCCGCCAGCAGCAGCCCGCCAAGGCTGAGCCAGAAAATATGCGGGTGGGTGAGAATCAGCGCGATCATGATTTTTTCTGGGCGCCAGCCCCTTCTTTAATCAGTTCGCTGATCCCGGCGATGGAGCCCATCAGGCTGCTGGCATCCAGCGGCATCAGCACCACTTTACTGTTGTTCGCCGCGCCAATTTGCTGCAGCGCATCGGTATATTTCTGCGCGACAAAGTAGTTGATGGCCTGAATGTCGCCGGAGGCGATAGCGGACGACACCATCTGGGTAGCGCGCGCTTCCGCTTCCGCAGAACGTTCGCGCGCCTCTGCCTGTAAAAATGCCGACTGGCGTTCGCCCTCGGCTTTGAGGATCTGCGACTGTTTCTCGCCTTCGGCTTTGAGAATTTCCGCCTGACGTATCCCTTCGGCTTCCAGAATATAGGCGCGCTTGGTTCGTTCGGCTTTCATCTGGGCATTCATTGAGGCGATCAGCTCCGCCGGCGGGCGTACGTCGCGGATCTCGACGCGGGTAATTTTGATGCCCCACGGGTTGGTCGCTTCATCGACAATATGCAGCAGACGGGTGTTGATGCTGTCGCGCTGGGAGAGCATTTCATCCAGTTCCATGGAGCCCAGCACGGTACGAATGTTGGTCATGGTCAGGTTGATGATCGCCAGCTCGAGGTTGCTGACTTCATAGGCGGCTTTCGGCGCATCGATAACCTGAATAAAGCACACCGCATCAATGGTGACGTTGGCGTTATCGCGCGAAATCACCTCCTGTGAAGGGATATCGAGCACCTGCTCCATCATATTAATTTTGCGCCCGATCCGATCCATAAAGGGAACCACAAGGCTCATACCCGGCTGCAGCGTTTGCGTATAGCGGCCAAAGCGCTCTACCGTCCACTGGTAGCCCTGAGGAACAATTTTTACCGACGCTCCGACGATAACCAGCGCGACGAAAATAAGAATGGGGATAAAAATCAGCATCAAAAACCTCCTGTCTTGTTGCCTGTTGATGCGCCGGGAGAGTGGCGCGCGTTTAACCAGAGTATATCTTTCCGCGCATCCGGGTGAAAGGAAAGTGGAGTAAACTAGAGGCGTTGTTGAAAAACTGGGAATAATAATGACCGAAAGTAACGCTATTTTGCGCCTGGAGAACGTGGGGTTTCAGGCCGATGATGTCACCATCCTTAATGAGATAAGTTTTCAGCTCAGGGCAGGGGAATTTAAGCTAATTACCGGTCCTTCCGGGTGCGGGAAAAGCACCTTATTAAAAATAATCGCTTCGCTGCTGAGCCCGACGTCGGGAAAAATTCTCTTCGCGGGTAAAGATATCAACACGTTGACGCCGGAAACCTATCGCCAGCAGGTTTCCTACTGCGCGCAAACCCCGGCGCTGTTCGGCGATTCGGTGTATGACAATCTGATCTTCCCGTGGCAGATCCGTAATAAACAGCCTGAACCCAAAGCGCTGGTCGCCGATCTGCTGCGCTTTGGGCTGGCGGAAAATACGCTGGAAAAGTCAATCAATGAACTTTCGGGCGGGGAAAAGCAGCGCGTTTCGTTGATACGCAATCTGCAGTTTTTGCCGCAGGTGCTGCTGCTGGATGAAATTACCAGCGCGCTGGATGAAAGCAATAAAACCAATGTGAATGAGATTATTCATCGCTACACCAGCGAAAAAAACATCGCCGTTCTGTGGGTCACTCACGATAGCAATGAAATTGCCCATGCGGATGAAGTGATTACGCTAAAGCCTGCTGGCGGAAGAGCGCAGGAGGAGAAAAAAAATGAACGGGCATAATATTACCAATGAGTCGCTGGCGTTATCTATGGTTCTGGTACTGGTAGCGATCGTGGTTAGCTACCGGGAAAAGCTGGCGCTGGAAAAAGAGATTATCTGGAGCATTTGTCGGGCAATAGTGCAGCTGATTATTGTCGGCTATGTGCTGAAATATATCTTTAACGTTAATCACGCCGTGCTGACGCTGCTGATGGTGCTGTTTATCTGCTTTAACGCCGCGTGGAATGCGAAAAAGCGTAGCAAATATATCGACAAAGCCTTTGTCTCCTCGTTTATCGCGATAACGACCGGCGCTGGGTTAACCCTGGCGGTGCTGGTTGTTTCCGGATCGATTGCTTTTGTGCCGATGCAGGTGATTCCGATTGCCGGGATGGTAGCCGGCAACGCGATGGTGGCGGTTGGACTTTGCTACAACAATATGGGGCAGCGTTTTAGCAGCGAGCAGCAGCAGATTCAGGAAAAGCTGAGCCTGGGCGCAACGCCGAAGATGGCGTCTGCAAGGCTTATTCGCGATAGCATTCGCGCCGCGCTGATCCCAACGGTAGATTCGGCGAAAACGGTGGGGCTGGTGAGCCTGCCGGGGATGATGTCGGGGCTGATTTTCGCCGGGATTGATCCGGTAAAAGCGATTAAGTATCAGATTATGGTGACGTTTATGCTGCTGTCGACCGCCAGTCTGTCAACGATTATCGCCGGGTATCTGACCTACCTGAAGTTCTTCAATGCGCGCCATCAGCTGGTGGTGACGCAGCTGAAAAAACGCGCGTAAGATTTTTTCCCGGATACGGCGCTGAACGCGCCTGTCCGGGCCACGAGAAGATCCATCCTGTAGCCCGGCTACGCGCAGCGCGAGCCGGGTTATTACATTAATAAAGCAGAGAATAGAGCTGGCGGCGGTACTTCGCGGCCAGCGCGTCGCCGGTGCCGAGTGCGGAAAGGATCTCTTGCAGCAGTTTGCGAACCTCGCCGTTTCCGGCGCCTAAATCTTTTTGCAGATGGCTGAACAGCAGCGCCAGGGCTTCTTCGTTACGCCCCACCTGATGCAGCTGTAATGCCAGCTGGGAGGCCAGCGCCGCATCTTCGGGGTTCTGCTCAACCTGCTGCTGCAGCTGCTGAATTTCCGGCGTGTCGGCGGCTTTTTTCAGCAGCTCGATCTGCGCCACCAGCCCCTGATAGCGGGTATCCTGATCCTGCAGCGGCACGGTTTTCAGTACCGTTTCCGCTTCATCGGAACGATGGAGGGCAATCAGCGTTTCCGCCAGCAGCAGGCCGATCTGGCTCTCCTGATTCGACATCTGCCAGGCGTCTTTCAGCAGCGGCAGCGCTTCGGCGTAGTTCTCTTCCTCCATCAGCGCCAGCGCCTGCTGCGCTTTGAGCTCCTCTTCACGCGGCAGGAACTTATCCAGCAGCGCGCGAACCGCTTCTTCCGGCTGCGGGCCTTCGAAGCCGTCGACCGGCTGACCGTTCTGGAACAGGTAAACCGTAGGGATAGCGCGCAGGCCAAACTGCGAAGCCAGCATTTGTTCGGCATCGCAGTCAACTTTAGCGAGGGTAAACAGGCCGTTGTACTGGGCGGCGAGGCTCTCCAGTACCGGCGTCAGCTGCTCGCAATGCTGGCTGCGCGCGGACCAGAAATAAAACAGCACCGGCGTTGTCGCGGATTGCTGCAGCGTCTGGTGTAGATTAGCTTCGGTAATATTGACGATATTCTGTGCGGACATGAGCAAGTCTCTTTAATCGATATTTTTATAGATATATGGGGACGGCGGCAGGTGCTTCAACTCAGCCCTGGATAATTTTGTCCATCGCGCGGGTCGGCAGCAGCCGCTTAAGCAGGGCGACCGCGTGCGTCACCAGGGTTACCGGATAGCGCAGCTTCGGTTTATCGCTGACAAAAGCGTGACGCACTTTTTCCACCACCGCTTCCGGTCCGAGCGTGAAGCGGGCGGCGATACCGGGATTTTCCACCGGCTTATCGGCCTGAGTCTGGTTGACATTGTTGGTGAAGCGGGTGCGGATGGGGCCCGGCTCAATCAGGCTGACCTTAATGCCGCTGTGGCGCAGCTCCATACGCAGCGCATCGGACCAGGCTTCCAGCGCATATTTGCTGGCGGCATAGGCGCCGCGGCCCGGGCTGGAGATAATCCCCATAACCGATGAGGTCATCACGATACGCCCTTCGCCGTGCGGCTCCATGGCCGGAAGCAGTAGCATCGTTAGCTGATGAGCGCCAAAAAAGTTGGCGGAAAACTGCTGCTCCATCTGCCGGCGGCTGACGGTCGGCAGCGGGCCGTAGACGCCGTAGCCCGCGTTGTTAAACAGGCCGTACAGGCGGTTGTCGGTCAGGGCAATCACCTCGGCGGCGGCGCGTTCAACGCTCTGCGGATCGTCAAGATCCAGCAACACACCGGTCAGCCCCAGCGCCTGCATCTGTGCGACATCTTCCGCTTTGCGGCAGGCGGCCAGCACGTTAAAGCCCTGGCGCTTTAAATCCAGGGCGCTTTCAAGACCAATTCCGCTGGAACATCCTGTAACTAAAACCGATTTTTGCATAACTTTACCTGCAAATGACTCGCTGTTATCAGGAGTCATGATTAACTAAGGGAGCCAGGCGCGTCGCCATCCAGTCGGCAATAAACGGCTGAGCGTCGCGATTCGGGTGAATTCCATCATCCTGCATCCACTGCGGTTTCAGATAAACCTCTTCCATAAAAAAGGGCAGCAGAGGAATATCAAACTCTTTGGCCAGTGCCGGATAAATAGCGCTAAAGGCTTCATTATAACGGCGGCCATAGTTGGCGGGCAGGCGAATTTGCATCAGTAGCGGCTGGGCGTCCGCCGCTTTGATATGCTCAATAATGGTACGCAGCGTCTGTTCCGTCTGCTGAGGCGGGAAACCGCGCAGCCCGTCATTACCGCCGAGCTCAACCAGCACCCAGCGCGGCTGATGCTGCTTAAGCAGGGCCGGCAGCCTTGCCAGCCCCTGCTGCGAGGTATCGCCGCTGATACTGGCGTTAACTACCGGCGTTTTTGTCTGCCACTTATCGTTTAGCAGCGCAGGCCAGGCGGTATTGCCCGCCATACGATAACCGGCGCTCAGACTGTCGCCGAGAACCAACAGCGTGTCGGCCGCCATGGCGCGGCAGGTAAACAGGACCAGAAACAGGAAAGGCAAATGCCAGCGGAAAACATACTTGAAGTTCATCATCTTAAGAAATCCGTCGGTCAGGGTGAGCATCAGCTTTCCATCCTTACCGGAGTTGAGCTGGTTGTCAAACAGGGGCAGACCATCGCCCTGATTGGCGAGTCGGGGTCCGGTAAATCGACGCTGCTGGCGATCCTCGCCGGGCTGGACGATGGCAGCAGCGGGGAGGTCTCGCTGCTCGGACAACCGCTGCACCAGATGGACGAAGAGGCGCGGGCTAAGCTGCGCGCTAAGCACATCGGCTTTGTGTTTCAATCTTTTATGCTGATCCCCACCCTCAATGCGCTGGAAAATGTCGAGCTTCCGGCGCTGCTGCGCGGCGAAAGCGATAGCCAGAGCCGCGGCAGCGCCCGGGCACTGCTTGAGCAACTGGGGCTGGGTAAGCGCCTGCACCATCTGCCGGTACAGCTTTCCGGCGGCGAGCAGCAGCGGGTCGCGCTGGCGCGCGCGTTCAACGGCCGCCCGGAGCTGCTGTTTGCCGATGAACCCACCGGCAATCTCGACCGTCACACCGGGGATAAAATCGCCGACCTGCTGTTTTCGCTGAACCGTGAGCACGGCACCACGCTGATCCTCGTCACCCACGATCCGCTGCTGGCGGCGCGCTGCGACCGACGGCTGCGGCTGGTTGATGGCCAGCTGCGGGAGGAAGCATGATTGCCCGCTGGTTCTGGCGCGAATGGCGCTCGCCGTCGCTGCTGATCGTCTGGCTGGCGCTGAGCCTGGCGGTGGCCTGCGTGCTGGCGCTGGGCTCGATAAGCGACCGCATGGAGAAAGGACTTAGCCAGCAAAGCCGGGAATTTATGGCCGGCGACCGCACGCTGCGCAGTTCGCGCGAAGTCCCTGGCGCATGGATTGATGAAGCGCGCCGCCTTGGTTTAACCGTCGGCGAGCAGCTGAGCTTTGCCACCATGACGTTTTCCGACGATACGCCGCAGCTGGCGGATGTCAAAGCGGTTGACGACACCTATCCGCTATATGGCCAGCTGCAAACTCAGCCGCCGGGGCTGAAGCCGCACGCCGGCACCGTGCTGCTGGCGCCGCGATTAATGGCGCTGCTGAATCTGAAAACCGGCGACACCATCGACGTGGGCGACGCCACGCTGCGCATTGCCGGCGAGGTGATACAGGAGCCGGATGCCGGATTTAACCCTTTCCAGATGGCGCCGCGGCTGATGATGAACACCGCCGATGTGGCGAAAACCGGCGCGGTGCAGCCCGGGAGCCGCGTCTCCTGGCGCTATAAGTATGCCGGAACCCCGCAGCAGCTGGCGGACTACGAAAAGTGGCTGCTGCCGAAGCTGGGGCCTGAGCACCGCTGGATTGGCATGGAGCAGGACGACAGCGCGCTGGGTAAATCGCTGCAACGTTCGCAGCAGTTTTTGCTGCTGTCGGCGCTGTTAACGCTGCTGTTAGCGGTCGCCGCGGTGGCGGTGGCGATGAGCCATTACTGCCGCAGTCGTTACGATCTGGTGGCGATCCTCAAAACCCTCGGCGCCGGACGGGCGCAGCTGCGCAAACTGATTGTCGGCCAGTGGTTGATGCTGCTGGCGCTGGCGGTGATTGCCGGCGGGGCGATGGGCGTAGGGCTGGAACATATTCTGCTGGCGATGCTTAAGCCGGTGCTCCCTGCGGCGCTGCCGGCGGCGAGCGGCTGGCCGTGGCTGTGGGCGATCGGCGCGATGGTGGTGATTTCCCTGCTGGTCGGGCTGCGTCCTTATAGACTGCTGCTGGCGACGCTGCCGCTGCGGGTGCTGCGCCAGGACGTCGTCGCCAACGTCTGGCCGCTGAAGCTCTATATCCCGATCGTGTGCGCGGTGGTGGTGACGCTGCTGGCGCTGCTGATGGGCGGCAGCCCCCTGCTGTGGGCGGTTCTGGCGGGTGCCGTAGTGCTGGCGCTGCTGTGCGGCCTGGCGGGATGGGGCGTCCTGTGGTTACTGAAGCGTTTGACGTTAAAAGCGCTGCCGCTGCGCCTGGCGGTGAACCGTCTGCTGCGCCAGCCGTGGTCGACCCTGAGCCAGCTGGCGGCCTTTTCGCTGTCGTTTATGCTGCTGGCTCTGCTGCTGGTGCTGCGCGGCGATCTGCTTGACCGCTGGCAGCAGCAGCTGCCGCCGGAAAGTCCTAACTATTTCCTGATTAACATCGCACCGGAGCAGGTGGTGCCGGTAAAAACCTTCCTCGCCGAGCATCAGACCCGCGCCACCGAGTTCTATCCCATCGTGCGCGCGCGCCTGACGCAAATTAACGGCCAGGCAACGGAGGGCAATAAAGATGAAGCCCTGAACCGGGAGCTTAACCTCACCTGGAGCCGCGAGCGTCCGGATCATAATCCGCTGGTTGCCGGTAGCTGGCCGCCAAAAGCGGGTGAGGTGTCGATTGAAGAGGGGCTGGCGCAGCGTCTGGGCGTCAAGCTCGGCGATAGCGTGACCTTTACAGGGGATGCTCAGGACTTTAGCGCGAAGGTGTCCAGCGTGCGTAAAGTCGACTGGGAAAGTCTGCGGCCGAACTTCTTCTTTATCTTCCCGCAGGGGGCGCTCGACGGCCAGCCGCAAAGCTGGCTGACCAGCTTCCGCTGGGATAATGGCAACGGGATGCTCACGCAGCTCAACCGCGAATTCCCCACCGTCAGCCTGCTGGATATCGGCGCGATTTTGCAACAGATTGGCCAGGTGCTGACTCAGGTAAGCCGCGCGCTTGAGGTGATGGTGATTCTGGTCACCGCCTGCGGCGTTTTGCTGCTGCTGGCGCAGGTACAGGTCGGGATGCGTCAGCGCTACCAGGAGCTGGTGGTCTGGCGCACGCTGGGTGCCGGTAAGTCTCTGCTGCGCACCACGCTGTGGGCGGAGTTCGCGCTGCTGGGCGTGGTATCCGGCGTCGTGGCGGCGATTGGCGCAGAGGTTGCGCTGGCGCTGCTGCAAAGCAAAATCTTTGACTTCCCGTGGTCTCCGGACTGGCGGTTGTGGGTGATGCTGCCGCTGTGCGGGGCAATACTGCTGTCGCTGTGCGGCGGCTGGCTGGGGCTGCGTCTGCTGAAAGGTAAAGCGCTGTTCCGCCAGTTTAGCCAGGGATAGAGTGAGTTATGTAGCCCGGGTAAGGCGTCAGCCGCAACCCGGGGTTTTCACCCGGCTCGCGCTGCGCTTAGCCGGGCTACCGTTTCTCAGCCGTCTGCGGGAAAGTCGCCCGGGTAAGGCGTTAGCCGCAACCCGGGAGGGCTTCGGGCCACGGATGCGAGTTGCTATTACAAATGGCCGTGGTTCAGCGCGGTGAGCGGCTCATTAACGTCGAAAACTTTACAGATAACCTCGTTTACGCCAAGCGATTTGAGGCGCGCGGTGTGCTTGTTGAGGTAAGCGAGCGCGGTTTCTTCATTCTCAAAAAGGTAGATCCCGCCCGCTTCCTGATTTTTTTCGTTTTCTGTCCAGACCTTCCAGATAAACCCTGGTTCCTGATTGATGGACTCGGCCAGCTCCACGAGCTGACGGGACATCTCGCTGCCGAAGGGACCGTTAAAAGCAAAGTGCAGCTGCAGTAGTTTTTTCGACATACTTCCTCCATGGATGATGTTTGCGCGGTAATAGACCATTTTAATGACATGGCGATGAAAAGATAACCACAGATTATTTAAGGGCACAAAATGATAAGTTGCTGATTTTTAACCGCACAAAACATTAAAAACTCAGCAACACGCCATACTCAATCGCAGTTAATATTCAACTGGAAAATATAAGGTTGCTTATTAATCAAGGAAAAAGTATGGCACATAAAATAAAAGCGCTGGCGATAACGATCGGTGCAGCCCTGGCGTTAACCTCTTTTGCATCCCAGGCGGAAATTACGCTTTTAAAACAAGATCCGCAGGCGGGCGATCCGTTAAGCCGGCTTAATTTTACCGTCGGCGGGAGTATCCGTCCCCAGTTCAACATGATGTCCGGCGATGGCGACAAAGGCTCATATAAACGTAACGGTTTCGATGGCGGAACCCGTTTCCGCTTCGCGGCCGACTACTATCTGTTTGATGATATCAGCTGGATCAGCTATTACGAGCTGGGCGTCAATATTCCGGCACTTTTCGACTGGGATAACCACTATGCCGAAGGCGCGAATAACACCAGCCGCCGTATGCTCTATACCGGCCTGAAAAGCGATACCTGGGGGACGTTAACCTACGGTCAGCAGAACAGCGTTTATTACGACGTGGTCGGGGTAAAAACCGATATCTGGGATTACGACATGATTGGCCAGGCGCCGGGTAACGGCATTAACGGCGACTACGATGGCTCCTATCGCTCACGTAATATGCTGAAATATAAGAAAACCGTTGGCGATGTCGATCTCTATGCCTCTTATCTGTTTGAGGACAGCGAATATCTGCCGGGCAACGGTCTGCGCTATAAACGTAAAGGCGGCGGTTCCATCGGCGCGGATTATCACATTATGAAAGATCTGACCTGGGGCGCCGCGTGGAACTATACCCGCGCCGATATGCGTAACCCGTCCAGTTCTGACAGCAAATCATACGATCAGAATATCGTTGGTACCGCGCTTAGCTGGACGCCGGATAACTGGACCTTCTCCTTGGGCGGCGGTTGGTATCAGAACTTCCTGACCACCAAAAAAACCGATGTCCATAACTACTTCGCGGGCGATGCCTGGGGGATTGAGTACTTTGCCGGTTATAAATTCCCGATTGGCCAGTATGCGGTGAAATCTATTCAGCCATACTTTATGGGCGACCGCCTGCAGTACGTGAACGGTCGCAACTATCAGCGTATCGATAACGGCGTCGGCGTGAGTTTCCAGCTGGATTATGGTTTCCGCGTTGACTATGAACACGTCTTCACGTCGAGCACCGACAACCTGGGCGATATGAACCTGGTGCGTCTGCGCTACGACTTCTAAGCGGTAACCATTCCCCGGTGACGCTGCGCTTGCCGGGGCTACAGGTTCACCGCCGTCTGCGGACCCGTAGCCCGGCTAAGGCGTTTACGCCGCAAGCCGGGACAAGAGAGGATGTGATTACTTCGCCAGCCAGGCGGCAACTTCCTGCCAGCTGCCGCGGAAAATAATTTTCTCCGCTTTTTTGCCGAGCTGGTAGCGGTACATCGGATCGTAATACTCATTCAGCAGGGGAACCAGCCAGCTGAAGTGCGCTTCGGTGTCGGCGGTTCGCTGCTGTTCAAGCAGCGCTTCATCAAGCCTGGCGGTGAGCTGGGCAAAACGCTGTAGCCCGAGGCGGCGGCGGATTGCGAACAGGCCATGATGCAGATATTCGCTATACGCCTGCCAGCCTTGTTCTTCGCCGTAGGCCGCCAGGAAATCGCGATGCATGCGCGCAAAATACTCTTCCCGCAGTCGTTCAAGACGGATAGCAAACGGATCTTCCACTACCGCCAGCGGCGACTGCGCCATGCGAAGACGCATACACTCCGGCAGGTGATTGGCGCCGATCATATGCCCCTCATCCTCCAGCACCCAGCGCGTCTGCTGCCCGGACTTTTTAAGCATCGCCACGGCCAGATGGTTTTCAAAGGTAGCCTGCTGATACTGCTCCTGGAGGGTGCGACCGAATGAAGAGCCGCGGTGATGGGCAAGCCCTTCGAGATCGATACCGTCAGGTTGAGCGCAGACCAGCTGAGTTTTGCCATTGCCGGTACAGCCGCCGATCAGCACGATAGGGCGCTGTACCAGCTCTTCGGTAAGCTGTATGGCGGCCTGGCGCAGCGCTTTATAGCCCCCGACGATCAGAGGGTAATCCACGCCAGCTTCTTTCAGCCACTGCTGGACGATATGCGAACGCTGGCCGCCGCGAGCGCAGCACAGGTAGCCTTCTGGATAACGCGCGCAGGCCTCTTTCCAGGCGGCGAGGCGGCTGGCGCGAATCTTACCATTCACCAGCTGATGGCCCAGTGCGAGAGCGGCTTCCGGCCCTTGACGCTTATAGCAGGTACCGACGGCAGCGCGCTCGTCATCGTTCATCAGCGGCAGGTTGATCGCTGCGGGCATGGCGCTTTGCCTGAATTCAACCGGGGCACGGACGTCAATCAGCGGCGTATCGCTGGCAAGAATCTGCCGAATATTTTGTGGGACTAATTCCATCATTTAAACCGTTAAGCCATTCAGACGCGTCGCTCGACGCGATAATCCTCCTATTGTACGCGGTGAGCGGCAGGCTGGATTGATTTTTCACGGTGTATCGCTGAATAGCGTCAGGAATCCCTGGATTTCCGGGGCGGAGTGACCGAATAGCGAGGTGATATCCTGCACCGCTTTACCATGATGATCTTTACGCCAGGCGAGGCTCAGAGGAGAGGGAGGACGCATGGTCGGTATCTGCCGGGAAACCAGCTCGCCGCGCGCGATAAGCGGCTGACACAGCGGCTCGGGTAAAAAGCCGATGCCGACGCCGGCGATATGGGCGGCGACTTTGGTTTCGATATCGGGAACCACGATCTCTTTTTGACCCGGCAGGCGCCAGGCAACACGTTTGGTTAATCTCCGCGCGCTGTCTTCAATGTTGACCGCAGGATAGCGGCGTAGCTGGGCCTCCGACAGGGGGTCGGTTTGCTGGCTTAGCGGATGATTCGGCGACATCACGAACAGCCAGGTGACTTCACCCAGCGGGGCGACGGCAATATTCTCCGCTAACGGTTCGGTGCCGGTGACGCCGATGGCCAGCGAAAAGTCATCGTGCAGGAGCGTATCCCAGACGCCCATGTAAATTTGTCGTGAAAAATGAAATTGCGTAAAAGGGTAACGCTGGGTGAGCCAGGCCAGTAGCCGCGCAATAGCCTGAGGGTCATACATCAGGTTATTCACCACAATATTCACCTGGCGCTCCACGCCGTCGTTAATCTGCTGCAGCTCGCCGGGCATACTGTCAATCCAGCCCAGCCACTCTCTGGCCTGCGCCAGGAGATGCATTCCGGCAGGAGTCAGCAGGACGCTGCGCGTAGTGCGCGAAAAGAGCGCGACGCCGGTGTTGTCTTCCAGCAGTTTGATGCGATAGCTAATCGTGGCGGTCGTTTTATAGAGTTTTTCCGCTGCTCTGGAGAAGCTGCCGGTCTCCGCGACGCTGACAAAGGTACGTAGTGTTTCGGGGTCTAGCATCGCCTTATTCCTCGTAATTTAATAATTCGCCCATGATTTTTAAGTATTTTTTCATAATAACCTTCTCAATTATGTGGCTTAAATCAGGTTTTGGAAAATTATTCCAACTTATAGTTGATACCACTTTGAGATGGCCATGAATTGACCGGTACATCGATCACCCTCAAGGTATGAGGAGGGCGACGGTTTTTAATGACTAAGGAATATTGCAATGAAGCTAGAGGTATTGCCGCTGACGCGCGAAGCATTCCGCCCCTATGGGGACGTTATCGAAACGGAAGGGCAGGATTTTTTTCATATTAATGATGGCAAAGTGCAGCGTTTTCACGATCTGGCCATGGTGGAGACCCTGCAGCAGGATCGCACGCTAATCAGCATTAATCGGGCCCAGCCGGCGGTATTGCCGATTGTCGTCACCGAGCTGGAACGTCATCCGCTGGGCACTCAGGCGTTTGTGCCGATGAACGGCGAAGCCTTTGTGGTGGTGGTTGCGGCAGGAGGCGATGAGCCGGACATGACCACGCTGCGCGCGTTTATCTCCAATGGCCGCCAGGGGGTAAATTATCATCGCAATGTCTGGCATCACCCGCTGTTTGCCTGGCAGAGCGAAACCGATTTTTTAACCGTCGATCGCGGTGGAAAAGATAACTGCGATGTCGTGGAGATCCCGACCGTGGAGCTGAGCTTTGCGTGAGGTTGCACGTGACGCTGTCGATTATCTTGCATAACATGTGGGCGCTTACACACTATTTATGCTCAGGTTTTGAGCCGGAGATAATCGAGGTATGACAGAAGTGAGAAGGCGGGGAAGGCCGGGCCAGCAGGAGCCTTCCGCGCAAAAAGGCGCACAGGCGCTGGAGAGAGGGATCGCGATACTGCAATACCTTGAAAAGAGCGGCGGCAGCTCGTCGGTCAGCGATATTTCCCTGAATCTGGACTTACCGTTATCGACCACTTTTCGCCTGCTTAAAGTGCTGGAGGGCGCGGATTTTGTCTATCAGGACGCGCAGCTAGGCTGGTGGCACATCGGGCTTGGCGCATTCAATGTCGGCTCGGCGTACATCCATAACCGGGATGTTTTATCCGTCGGCGGACCTTTCATGCGGCGGCTGATGCTGATGTCAGGGGAAACGGTAAACGTGGCGATTCGTAACGGCAACGAAGCGGTGTTGATTGGCCAGCAGGAGTGCAAATCAATGGTAAGGATGTGCGCGCCGCTCGGCAGCCGGCTGCCGCTGCATGCTTCTGGGGCCGGAAAGGCGCTGCTGTACCCGCTGTCCCCGGATGAGTTGGTGGATGTGATTGTGAAGACCGGGCTGCAGCGCTTTACGCCGTCGACGATCGTCGATTTACCGGTCCTGCAGCGAAACCTGGATGAGGCGCGCGACCGCGGCTACAGCATTGACCAGGAGGAGCACGTGACAGGATTAAACTGTATTGCTTCAGCGGTTTACGATGATGTCGGATCCGTAGTGGCGGCAATTTCGATTTCCGGGCCAGCGTCCCGCTTAACCCCGGACCGTTTTGTCAGCCAGGGAGAGCTGGTGAGGGAGACGGCAAGGAATATCAGCACCGCGCTGGGACTGAAGCCCCAGGCAGAGTGATCGCCGAACCGACCCGCTCTGAGGAGCGGGAATTTTTAGGCTTTGTTCAAGTTTGGAAAAATTTTCCAATATAGTGAGGTAGTAAAAAATGGCAAAAATGAGAGCCGTCGACGCGGCAATGTATGTACTCGAAAAAGAAGGGATTACCACCGCATTCGGCGTGCCTGGCGCGGCGATTAACCCCTTTTATTCCGCCATGCGTAAGCACGGCGGGATCCGCCATATTCTGGCTCGCCACGTGGAAGGCGCGTCCCATATGGCCGAAGGCTATACGCGTGCCGCAGCCGGTAATATCGGCGTATGCCTGGGGACATCGGGCCCGGCGGGAACGGATATGATCACCGCGCTCTATTCTGCCTCCGCGGACTCGATACCTATTTTGTGCGTCACCGGCCAGGCGCCGCGCGCGCGTCTGCATAAAGAAGATTTCCAGGCGGTCGATATTGAATCCATTGCTAAGCCCGTGACCAAGATGGCGGTTACCGTGCGCGAAGCGGCGCTGGTACCGGGCGTGCTGCAGCAGGCTTTCCATCTGATGCGTTCCGGCAGACCGGGACCGGTATTGATCGACCTGCCTTATGATGTTCAGGTGGCGGAAATCGAATTTGACCCCGAGCTGTACGCGCCGCTCCCGGCTTATAAACCTGTGGCGACTCGTCCGCAGATCGAACGCGCGCTGGCGATGCTGCTGATGGCGGAGCGTCCGGTGATTGTCGCCGGCGGCGGGGTGATTAATGCCGATGCCGCAGCGCTGCTGCAGCAATTTGCTGAGATTACGCAAGTTCCGGTCATCCCAACGCTGATGGGGTGGGGCTGCATCCCGGATGACCACGAATTGATGGCCGGGATGGTCGGCCTACAAACCGCGCATCGCTACGGTAACGCCACGCTGCTGGCCTCCGACCTGGTATTCGGCATCGGTAACCGCTTTGCTAACCGTCATACCGGTTCCGTTGAGAAGTACACCGCAGGTCGCAAAATCATCCACATCGATATCGAACCGACGCAGATTGGCCGCGTGCTGTGCCCGGATTTAGGCATTGTGTCCGATGCGAAAGCGGCGCTGGCTCAACTGGTAGATATCGCGCAGCAGATGCAAAAAGAGGGCCGCCTGCCGCGTCGCGAGCGCTGGGTTGCCGAGTGTCAGGAGCGCAAGCGTACGCTGCTGCGTAAAACCCACTTCGATAACGTGCCGGTCAAACCGCAGCGCGTTTATGAAGAGATGAATAAAGCCTTTGGTCGCGACGTGTGCTACGTCACCACCATCGGGCTGTCGCAAATCGCCGCCGCACAGATGCTGCACGTATTTAAAGATCGCCACTGGATCAACTGCGGCCAGGCCGGGCCGCTGGGCTGGACGCTTCCTGCCGCGCTGGGCGTTTGCACCGCCGATCCGGAGCGTAACGTGGTGGCCATCTCCGGCGACTTTGACTTCCAGTTCCTGATTGAAGAGCTGGCGGTGGGTGCGCAGTTCAATATTCCTTACATCCACGTGCTGGTAAACAACGCCTATCTGGGCCTGATTCGTCAGTCGCAGCGCGCGTTCGATATGGATTACTGCGTCCAGCTGGCGTTCGAAAACATCAACTCCAGCGAAGTGAACGGCTACGGCGTCGATCACGTCAAGGTTGCCGAGGGTCTCGGCTGCAAAGCGATTCGCGTCTTCAAGCCGGAGGATATCGCGCCCGCCCTGGCGCAGGCGAAAGTCTGGATGAAAGAGTATCGCGTACCGGTTGTTGTGGAAGTGATCCTTGAGCGGGTCACCAATATCTCCATGGGTAGCGAGCTGGATAACGTGATGGAGTTTGAAGATGTTGCCGATAGCGCCATCGATGCGCCAACCGAAACCTGCTTTATGAAATATGAATAAATGAGGTGAACCTATGTTGCGCTTTTCAGCCAACCTTTCGATGTTATTTCTGGAATATGATTTTCTGGATCGTTTTGAGAAAGCGGCGGCCTGCGGTTTTCGCGCCGTTGAGTTTATGTTCCCGTATGATTATGCGCCCGAGGTATTAAAGCAAAAGCTGAGCGACAACCGGCTGGAGCATACCTTACATAACTTACCCGCCGGCGACTGGGCGGCGGGAGAGCGCGGCATAGCCTGTATTCCCGGTCGCGAAGCGGAGTTCCGCGAAGGCGTGGATGCTGCAATCCGCTATGCCAAAGCGCTGGGCAATCGCAAAATCAACTGCCTGGTGGGTAAAACCCCGCCTGGCTACCGCGAGGATCATATTCGTTCCACGCTGGTGGCGAATTTACGTTTTGCCGCTGCCGCACTGGCGCAGGAAGGTATTCTGCTGCTGATCGAACCGATTAATTACTTCGATATGCCGGGCTTTTATCTGAATACCACTCATCAGGCGCTGGCGCTTATTGATGAGGTCGGCAGCGATAATCTGAAAATTCAGTACGATATTTACCATATGCAGCGGATGGAGGGGGAGTTAACCCATACGATGCAAACTTATGCTAACCGTATTGGTCATTTACAGATTGCTGATAATCCGAATCGCGGTGAGCCGGGGACCGGTGAAATTAATTACGATTATCTTTTTAAATTTATTGATAGATCAAGCTATGACGGCTGGGTGGGCTGCGAATATAAACCGCTGACCACCACCGAAGCGGGTTTGACATGGTTTAATCACTACCGCTAATTTTTAATTTATCTTTGGGCAGTATTTATTATTCCAGACGCAGGGGTTTTATTTCCTGACAACAGGAAGGGATAACTATTGCCCGGGTAAATTGAAACAGAAATTCTGAGAGGAAACTTATGAAACTGGGATTTATTGGTCTGGGTATTATGGGCACCCCGATGGCGCTCCGACTTGCCAGGGCAGGCCACGCTCTGCACGTTACTACCATCGGCCCGGTTGCTGACGACCTGCTCAAGCAAGGCGCGCAGCAGCTGGCTACCGCCGAGCAGGTTGCGGCGCAGTCGGAGATTATTTTCATCATGGTTCCGGATACCCCACAGGTTGCCGACGTTCTGTTTGGCGAGCGCGGCTGCGCCAAAGCGGCGCTGAAGGGGAAAACCATCGTGGATATGAGCTCTATCTCGCCGATTGAAACCAAGCGGTTTGCGCAGCAGGTGCGCGACCTGGGCGCGGATTATCTGGATGCTCCGGTATCCGGCGGCGAAATCGGCGCGCGTGAAGGCACGCTCTCAATTATGGTCGGCGGCGATGAAAACGTCTTTGCCCGCGTGAAACCGCTGTTTGATATTCTGGGTAAAAACATCACCCTCGTAGGCGGTAATGGCGACGGTCAGACCTGTAAAGTCGCCAATCAGATTATCGTCGCGCTGAATATTGAAGCAGTGTCCGAGGCGCTGGTTTTCGCGTCTAAAGCCGGAGCCGATCCCGCTCGCGTGCGTCAGGCGCTGATGGGTGGCTTTGCCTCCTCGCGTATTCTGGAAGTGCATGGCGAAAGAATGTTGAACCGGACGTTTAATCCCGGCTTTAAAATTTCCCTGCACCAGAAGGATCTTAATCTGGCATTGCAGAGCGCGAAAGCACTGGCGCTTAATTTACCGAATACGGCAACCTGTCAGGAGTTATTTAACACTTGTGCCGCCAACGGTGGTAGTGAATTAGACCACTCGTCTTTAGTTCAGGCGCTGGAATTAATGGCAAATCATAAAATATCGTAATAAGAAAATGCTGCCGGTTCCGGCAGCGTTTTTTAAACCTCACGGGTGAATTTATGGATACTATCAATAAAACGGGTATCGACTATTGGAAGAAAATAGTCGTGGTCATGAGTCTGGGCTGGGTGGCAATATGGATTTATCGTACCGTATTAACACCTATTTATCCGGAAATTCAGGCGTCCTTAGGTAACGTCAGTAATGCTGAAATCGGCGCGATTGCCAGCTTCTATTTTCTGGCCTATTGCGGAATGCAGATCCCCTGCGGCATTCTGGTCGATAAGCTGGGACAAAAAATTATGCTGATGTGCGGTTTCTCGCTGTTTATTATTGGTACGTTGAGTATTGCTAATGCGGGAAACCTGACGCTGATTTATATCGGCTCGCTGCTGGCCGGCGCTGGCTGCGCGTCGTTTTTTAGCTCCGCCTATTCGCTCTCCTCGGCCAATGTGCCGCAGGAACGCCGGGCGCTGGCGAACGCCATCATCAACAGCGGCTCCGCCATCGGCATGGGGATTGGCCTGATTGGCTCAAGCATTCTGGTCAAAAGCATGCATATGGCGTGGCAAAATGTCTTGTTTATCGTCGCCGCGATCCTGGTGGTGATGCTCTGCGTGTTTACCCTGGTGATTCGCCGCAAGCTAAAAGAGCCCGCCGTAGCGGAGAATAAGCCTGGCGCAGCGACTGCCGCTCCGGTCGCTGAAGAGAAATCGGCGCCGCTGTTTTCGCCGCTGCTGTGCAGCGTCTACTTTCTCTATTTCTGCACCTGCTACGGCTACTACCTGATCGTCACCTGGCTGCCTTCTTATCTTCAGACCGAACGCGGCTTTGACGGCGGCGCCATTGGTTTTGCTTCCGCGCTGGTGGCGGTGGTCGGGGTGCCGGGCGCGCTGTTCTTCAGCCATCTCTCGGATAAGTTCCGCGACAGTAAAGTCAAAGTGATTCTCGGGCTGGAGATTGTCGCTGCGGCCATGCTGATGTTTACCGTTCTCTCGCCGAATACCACCATGCTGATGATTAGCCTGGTGCTGTACGGACTGCTGGGCAAAATGGCCGTAGACCCGATTCTTATCTCGTTCGTTTCCGAGCAGGCGTCAGCGAAAACATTAGGCCGCGCCTTTAGCTTGTTTAATTTCTTTGGCATGAGTTCGGCGGTGGTCGCACCGACGCTCACCGGTTTTATTTCCGACCTGACCGGTTCAAAAGAAATTAGTTTTGTGATGTCTGCCGGGTTGGTTATTACCGGAACGATACTGTTTGCGCTAATTACCTTGCGTAAGAACAAAATACAGTCAAAGACAATCCCAGTATAATAAAAAATAAATAATTAAAATTTGTTGTTCCACATAGCTAAACCTACAAACGTAATCCGATGCGTATTAAGAGGGAATTATGGAACAAACTCAAGACCTGTACAAAGCCAGGGGTTACAGCGACGATCTACTGCCCAAAGTAGCCTCGCAGCGTAACTGGAAAACATTTAACTATTTTACCTTATGGATGGGCTCCGTACACAACGTGCCTAATTATGTAATGGTTGGTGGTTTTTTTATTCTCGGGCTATCAACGTTTAGTATAATGATGGCGATAATATTGAGTGCTTTTATTATTGCCCTGGTTATGGTATTTAATGGTGCTGCCGGAAGTAAATACGGCGTCCCCTTCGCAATGATATTAAGAGCTTCTTATGGTGTGCGTGGGGCATTATTACCCGGCCTGCTCAGAGGCGGCATTGCGGCAATTATGTGGTTTGGTTTGCAATGCTATGCCGGCTCGCTGGCATTCCTGATCTTATTAGGCAAACTGTGGCCCGAGTTTCTGACGCTCGGCGGTGATTTTAAGCTGCTGGGACTGTCGTTGCCGGGGATGATCGCCTTTCTGGTTTTCTGGCTGATTAATGTGGCGATTGGTTTCGGCGGCGGAAAAGTTCTCAATAAATTTACCGCAATCCTCAATCCCTGCATCTATATTGTCTTCGGCGGCATGGCTATCTGGGCTATCTCGCTGGTCGGGATCGGTCCGATCCTTGACTATCTGCCGACCGGGGTGGCGAAAGCGGAGCATACCGGCTTCCTGTTCCTGGTCGTTATCAATGCGGTCGTTGCCGTCTGGGCCGCGCCGGCGGTGAGTGCCTCGGACTTTACCCAGAACGCGCGTTCGTTTCGCGAGCAGGCCGTTGGGCAAACCCTTGGCTTAGTGGTGGCCTATATTCTGTTCGCGGTGGCCGGAGTGTGCATTATCGCCGGCGCCAGTATCCATTACGGTATGGATACCTGGAACGTACTGGATATTGTGCAGAAATGGGACAGCCTGTTTGCCTCGTTCTTTGCGGTGCTGGTGATATTAATGACCACGATCTCCACCAACGCCACCGGTAATATTATTCCTGCGGGCTATCAAATTGCGGCGATTGCTCCCACGAAACTGACCTATAAAAACGGCGTGCTGATTGCCAGTATTATTAGCCTGCTGATCTGCCCCTGGAAATTAATGGAAAATCAGGACAGTATTTATCTTTTTCTCGATATTATCGGCGGCATGCTGGGTCCGGTTATTGGCGTAATGATGGCGCACTATTTTATCGTCATGCGTGGGCAAATTAATCTTGATGAACTTTACACCGCGCCTGGAGATTATAAATATTTCGATAATGGATTTAACGTTACCGCATTCCTGGTAACGATTGTGGCGGTTATTTTATCGCTCGGCGGAAAATTTATCCCGCTGCTCGAACCGTTCTCCCGCGTGTCGTGGTTTGTTGGTGTTATTGTCGCTTTTGCCGCCTACGCCTTGCTGAAAAAACGGGCCCAGCCGAATAACCTGGCGCGCCCCAATGCTGTGAATTGATTTTATTACAACCAGGAAAGTTTATTTCATGGATGAAGCTTCAAGAGCCAAAGCCATTGGTATTGCGGTGTACGTGGCTGCAAACAGAAGTATGGCGGCTTAATCGTCTGTACACATACAAGGAGTTTTATATGTCTTTTGATTTAATCATTAAAAACGGCACCGTCATTCTGGAAAACGAATCCCGGGTGGTCGATATCGCGGTTGCTGACGGCAAAATTGCCGCTATCGGTGAAAACCTGGGGGACGCGAAGCAGATCATGGATGCCACGGGGTTGATCGTTTCGCCGGGGATGGTCGATGCGCATACGCACATCTCTGAGCCGGGTCGTACCCACTGGGAAGGATACGAAACGGGTACCCGCGCGGCGGCAAAAGGGGGCATCACTACGATGATCGAAATGCCGCTGAACCAGCTGCCGGCCACCGTCGATCGAGAGACCATTGAGCTGAAATTCGACGCCGCGAAAGGCAAGTTGACCATCGATGCCGCGCAGCTTGGCGGCCTGGTCTCCTATAACCTTGACCGGCTGCACGAGCTGGATGAAGTGGGCGTGGTGGGGTTCAAATGCTTCGTCGCAACCTGCGGCGATCGCGGGATTGACAATGACTTCCGCGACGTTAACGACTGGCAGTTCTTCAAAGGCGTACAAAAGCTGGCCGAGATGAAGCAGACGGTACTGGTGCACTGCGAAAACGCGCTGATCTGCGATGAGCTGGGCGAAGAGGCGAAAAGAGAAGGGCGCGTGACCGCCCATGATTACGTCGCCTCCCGTCCGGTATTCACCGAAGTTGAGGCGATCCGCCGCGTTCTGTATCTGGCGAAGGTCGCCGGTTGCCGCCTGCACGTGTGCCACGTCAGCAGCCCGGAAGGGGTCGCCGAAGTGACGCGCGCCCGTCAGGAAGGTCAGGATGTCACCTGCGAATCCTGCCCGCACTACTTTGTACTGGATACCGAACAGTTTGAAAAGATTGGCACCCTGGCGAAATGCTCTCCGCCGATCCGCGACGCGGAAAATCAGAAAGGGCTGTGGGAAAAGCTATTCAACGGTGAGATCGACTGCCTGGTGTCCGACCACTCTCCGTGCCCGCCGGAAATGAAGGCGGGCAATATCATGCAGGCCTGGGGCGGGATTGCCGGTCTGCAAAACTGTATGGACGTCATGTTCGATGAAGCGGTGCAGAAGCGCGGTATGCCTTTGCCGCAGTTTGCTCGCCTGATGGCGACCAACGCCGCGGATATTTTCGGCCTGAAGCATAAGGGTCGCATCGCGCCGGGCAAAGACGCTGACCTGGTGTTTATTCAGCCGAACAGCAGCTACGTTCTGCAGGCGGAAGACCTTGAATATCGCCATAAAGTCAGCCCTTACGTCGGCCGTACGATTGGCGCGCGGATCGCCAGAACCCTCCTGCGCGGCGATGTGATCTATGACATCGAGCAGGGCTTCTCGCACGCGCCGAAGGGGAAATTTATCCTTAAGCATCAGCAGTAACGGGGATCCGGTGAATTCCCGGCTTGCGGCGTAAACGCCTTCTCCGGTCTACGAGCCGATTTGTCGCCCGGATAAGGCGCAAGCAGCGACCCGGGGAATCACTTGCCCCATTCCATGCTCAGCGCCTGTTTAACGGCAGGCGCTTTTTCAGGATTCAATCATGGTGGTATTTCCGCTCAATAAACGAAACACCCTGGCGGGATTTCAATGGTTCTTCTTTATTTTCTGCAACACCGTCGTGGTACCGCCGACGTTACAGTCTGCTTTTCAGCTGCCCGCCAGCGCGCTGATTACGCTGACTCAGTACGGTTTTATCACCACCGGGCTGGCCTGCCTGGCGCAGGCGCTGCTGGGCCATCGTCGGGCGATTATGGAAGGGCCTACGGGACTATGGTGGAGCACTATCCTGACCGTCACCGTCGGTGAAGCCGCGCGCGGCACTCCATTTGCCAGCATTGCGTCAAGCCTGGCGGTTGGCATCTCTCTGTCGGCGATATTCACCATCATCATCGGCGTGAGCGGCATCGGTCACCGTCTGGCGAAGCTCTTCAGCCCGACGGTCATGGTCTTTTTTATGCTGCTGCTCGGCGCGCAGCTCACCACGATCTTTTTTAAAGGCATGCTCGGGCTGCCTTTCAGTTCGACCCAGGCTAACGTGGGCGTTCAGCTGGCGCCGTTTAGCCTGGCGCTGGCGGTGATGCTGTTGGTGCTGGGGATGATCATTTTTCTTGCGGACGGCATTGCTCGCTATGCCCTGCTGTTTGGCACCCTCGTAGGCTGGGCTGGCTGGTACCTGCTGTTTCGCACTCCGCCCGCCACGATGGCATCCGGGCCGATTCACTGGCAGTGGTTTCCACTTGGCTACGGCGGGGAGTTACGCCCCGGCATTATTTTGACGGCGCTGCTGGCGGGGCTGGTGAATATTACGAATACCTACGGCGCAATTCGCGGTAGCGACGTTTTTTATCCCCAGCAGGGCGCCAGCAATACCCGCTACCGACGAAGCTTTATTATCTCCGGCCTGATGACCTTAATAACGGTTCCGCTCAGCGTGGTGCCGTTTTCGCCTTTTGTTTCATCGATAGGTTTATTAACCCAAACTGGAGAGACTTCGCGCCAGCCATTTATTATCGGCTGCCTGTGCTGTCTGCTGGTGGGACTATTTACGCCGCTGACCCACTTTTTTACCACGCTGCCTTTGCCGATTAGCAGCGCGGTCATGCTGGTCTCCTATCTTCCGTTGTTATATTCCAGCTTATCTTTCAGTAAACAAATCACCTTCACCGCACGAAATATCTACCGGCTGGCGCTGCCGTTATTTATCGGCATCTTTTTAATGGGCCTGCCGCCGGTCTATCTCCAGACGCTGCCCCTGACAATTCGACCGCTATTAGGCAACGGCTTATTAATCGGCGTGCTGCTGGCGGTGGTGATGGAAAATCTCATTCCCTGGGATCGTATTAAGTAATGACATTAAAAAGGATGAACCATGAAAATAATTATTGCACCGGACTCTTTCAAAGAAAGCGTAAGCGCCAGCCGCTGCGCCCAGGCGATTAAGGCGGGCTTTACCTCTATTTTCCCGCAGGCGGAGTGCATCTGTCTGCCGATCGCCGACGGCGGCGAGGGGACGGTGGAGGCAATGGTTGAGGCCACCGAGGGTAAAATGGTGATGCTGCCGGTCATGGGGCCGATGGGCGATTTTGTCGGCGCTTTCTATGGCCTGAGCGGCGACGGACACACCGCGTTTATTGAGATGGCGGCGGCCAGCGGACTCATGCTGGTTCCCCCCGACGAACGCAACCCCCTGCAGGCCACCAGCTACGGCACCGGTGAGCTGATTCGCCATGCGCTGGACGCCGGCGTCCGTCACATAATTCTCGGTATTGGCGGCAGCGCCACGGTGGACGGCGGAATGGGGATGGCTCAGGCGCTGGGAGCACGCTTTGTTGATGAACGCGGCGAGAGCGTCGGCCTCGGCGGCGGAGCGTTAGAGCGGCTGGTCAACGTTGATTTACGCGATCTCGACCCGCGACTTCGCGAGTGCCGGATTGACGTAGCCTGCGATGTGGATAATCCGCTACTCGGCGAACGCGGCGCGGCGGCGGTCTTTGGCCCGCAAAAAGGGGCCTGCGCAGGCATGGTCGCCGTTCTGGAGCGCGGTTTAGAAAATTACGCTCAGGTGCTGCTGGCGGCAACCGGTCAGGATGTGACGGCGATGGTCGGCGGCGGCGCGGCCGGCGGGATGGGCGCGGCGGCTCGCGTATTCCTTAACGCCACGCTGAAATCGGGCATCGATATTGTGCTGGAGGCGGTTCATCTGGAGGAGGCGCTGCGCGATGCGGACCTGGTGATCACCGGCGAAGGGCGTATGGATTCGCAAACCGTCGGCGGCAAAGCGCCGGTTGGCGTGGCGCGGATCGCCAAAAAGCACGGCATTCCGGTTATCGGCATCGCCGGCGTGCTGGGTGACGGCGTCGAAGCGGTGCATCAGCATGGTATTGATGCGGTCTTTAGCATTCTTCCCGCGCTGGCGCCGCTGGCCGAGGTGCTGGATCGCGGCGAGCAGAATCTTTACGCCTGCGCGCGCAATATCGCCTGCGCCATCAAGCTTGGCCAGACGCTGCCTGCCTGAATAAAAAATGCCACGGTTCACACCGTGGCAAAATCCAACATAGCTAAACAAAAAAGTGAATTCTGGGCGTTTGATAACCAACCTGTTTTGAACACTGCGCCCGCGTTTTAGCGGCTGGCGCCTTACCCGGCCTACGAAATTGACGATAGCAAAAAGTTGTACTGAATCCGTAGGCCCGCGCCAGCGGGCAATAGTAAGGTTTGCAGCTTGTCAGCCATCAGATCTCAACGTCGCGGTTGCAGTCTTTTGAATAGATGTAGCTGAACGTTTCCCGTCCGACGCCGTATCCCGCCTGCAGGGAGTAAGCGCCCATAAAGATATAATCGCCTTGCTTGACCGGAACCCAGCTGTTGTCGAGGTTATACACTCCCTGGCCGGAGAGAATATAGGCGCCATGCTCCTGGACGTGGGTTTCAATGTAGCCGTGGCTGGCCCCCGGTGCGAAAGAGAGAATATGCATATTCATATCGAAGCCCAGCTCTTTTGGCAGGAAATCGATCAGAATAACGTCTTCCATTCCTTCATAATGAATACGCTCCAGCTGGCTGACGTTGCCGGTGACCAGATAAGGCGCATGGCCCTCTGTCGGAATATAGCGGCGCTTATAGAGGAAGAGCTGGCTATCGGCTGAATGGTTATTACTGAAAGTCATCCGCTCACCCGGCGGGCAGTAAAGATAACCGCCTTCGGTCAGCGCGAAGGATTTACCCTGAGCCCCGGCGATGATTTCTCCCTTAATCACATACAGGAAGGTCTCGATGCCTTCGCCGCCAAAACCGCTTTGATGACCGCCGTTTTCATGCAGCGTGACCAGATAATCAACAAAGGTGGCGCCTAATTTCGGCGTTGACAAAATAGTCACATCGCAATGTTCAAAACCCGGAATAACGTTCTTGACCAGACCGTCCGGCGTCAGCAGCGCGTAATTGCCGTGGCGCACGATGGAACGGCTGGCCAGTAAATCATCGCGATAGCCAAGCACATTATTTAAATAACCCATGATCGTTTCCTTATTCAGTCCAGGCCAGTTGATGCAACATTAAGGCGAGCGTTTTTACGCCTTCCGCCAGATCCTCGATATGCGTGCTTTCCGCCGGGTTATGGCTGATGCCTTTGATGCTCGGCATAAAGATCATGCAGGTCGGGAAGCAGGGAGCGAATATCTGCGCGTCGTGTCCCGCGCCGCTGTGCATCACGCGGAAATTCACCTTCTCTTTTTCACAAAGCGCGGTGAGCTGGGCCACCAGCTTCTTATCCATGGGAACCGGAGCCTCATCCATCCACAGGTCGATCTCAATGCCGATATCCATCTCCTGACAGATCCGCCGCATATCGGCCTCAATGACCTCAGTAAATGCCGTTAACTCCAGAGCATCGGTATGGCGGCAGTCCATAGTGAAGACGGTTTTGCCCGGCACCACGTTGACGGTATTCGGCTGCGGGTCGACTTTACCGAAGGTGAGCACCAGCGGGTCACCGTGGGCTTTCGCTTTGGCGATAGATTCGCAGCAGATACGGCTAAAGGCGTGGACGGTGTCGCGACGGTAGCCCATTGGCGTCGTGCCGGCATGGTTAGACTCGCCGGTGAGGGTGATGGTGTAGCGACGCTGTCCGACTATGGCGTTGACCACGCCGATAGACTGCTTGTTGGTTTCCAGCACGCGACCCTGCTCAATATGCAGCTCTACGAAGGCTTTAATATCCCGGCGCGGCGCCAGCGGAGCGCCGGGTAGGCTGAAACCGCACTGCTTCATGGCATCGATAAACGCCACGCCTTTAGCGTCTTTAATTTCGCGTACGTCCGCTGGATTAGCGATGCCGACGATATTTTTGCTGCCCCAGAAGACGTAAGGGAAGCGGCTACCTTCTTCTTCCGCTAACGCCAGCACCTCCACGGTGCGCAGCGGCGCCCCGTAGGTCTCTTTTAGCCAGCGAACCGCCAGCCAGGCCGCCAGCGCGCCGAACTGGCCGTCAAGATTGCCGCCGTTAACGACGCTATCAATATGCGAACCGCTGAGGATAACCTCATCGGGAAAGCGCGTGCCGGGCAGGCGACCATAGAGGTTGCCCACTTCATCAAAGCGCGTTTCCAGTCCGCTTTCGCTCATTCTTTGCTTGAATGCCTGCTGCGCCTGCAGCCATTCTGGCGAATAGAGCAGGCGGGTTATGCCCCCGGTCGGGTCGGCGCCGAAAGAGGAAAGCCAGGGCAATGTCTCTTCTATTGCCTGTCGAAAATAATGAGCCATACGCAACTCCTGTATTTTAATTTATTGAGCAAACGGGGAATTGGTTTCATAAGAGCGGTTATATAAAGCGTCCGAAACCAGATAGTCATAAATCTCATCAACGATCTCGATACCGTTGACGGCGCTGTTTTTCTCATTGATATCCAGGTTCTGCCCGGGGTAATACACCTGGTTAAATCCGGGCGCTGGCGTAATGGCGTTTAATTCACGCATGGTGTCGCTGATATGCTGGCGGAATAGCGCGCTGGAGGAGAAAAATGCCGGGTTGATGACGATATGCAGTTGGCCCAGCTCGCGTCCCTGACTCAGGTTGTCGTACATAGAGCTGACCTGGCGGCCGAAGGGGAGATTGAGCAAAATGCCGGAGAGGATGTCGATCATCATCATCAGGCCGTAGCCTTTCGGGCCGGCTGCCGGAAGCAGGGCGTGAACGGCAAAAGGATCGCGGGTCGGCGCGCCGTTTTTATCCACCGCCCAGCTATCGGGAATGGTTTCATGGCGCGAGCGGGCGTCGAGAATTTTCCCCCATGCCTGCACCGTGGTGGCCATGTCGAAGGTGATGATATCATCGCCCTCGCCGGGCGCGGCAAAGGCCAGCGGGTTGGTTCCGTAATAGATTTCCGCCCCGCCAAAAGGCACGACCATCGGGTCCGACTGGCATAGCGAAATCCCGATTAGCCCGGCGCGGGCGGCCTGCCGGGTGAAGTAAGAGATCGCTCCGCTGTGGCCCATACGCCGGATGCCGACCACGGCCACGCCGTTTTCCCTGGCCAATTCTATCGCGTGCTCCATGCCCATTTTGGCGGCCACCTGACCGGCGGCATTATCGGCATGCAAAATACCGCTGCAGGGGCCGTTCTTTTCAAAAGTGAAGGTGGGATGACGATTGGTTCCGCCTTTTGAAATACGTTCCGCATAATATTCAACGCGAACCGCGCCGTGCGAATGAATACCCCTGGCATCGGCATAAACCAGTACATCGGCAATGATATCCGCGTGATTGCGAGTAAGCCCTGCTGTATTCAGCTTATTGGCAATAAGCTGATGAAGTGTTTCCCGACTGACTTTCATCTGTCTTCCTTTTAACGACGGTGTAGAGCCTGACTGCCAAATAAAATACGGGGAAAATAAACTTAAATTGTGATCTGTATTGGTAAAAATAGTTAGTTAGATTTTATTTAATAATCACCGTGGGTTTGTCAGAAGGGACCCGGTTAATCTATTCATTAAAAAACTCGGGCTAATGCCTTCGGCTTTATTTGAAAGCATCTTGTAATAATTCTCATGTGATTCCGGTCACGCCGTCGATAATTTTATCCCGTTAGCCTGATGGCAGATTAACCATGCTCATTCAATTGCAATGGGTGCAATTATTGGGGAGTTATTATGATCCATGCCTTTATTAAAAAGGGCTGTTTCCAGGATTCGGTCAGCTTAATGATTATTTCACGCAAGCTGAGCGAGTCGGAAAATGTCGATGATGTTTCAGTCATGATGGGCACACCGGCAAATAAATCGCTGTTGGAAACGACCGGGTTCTGGCACGACGATTTTGCCAGCGCGACGCCAAATGACATTTGCGTGGCGATCCGCACCGATTGCGCGGATGCGTCGGTTACGCAAATGATCGCTGACCGTCTTGATGAGGCCCTTACCGCCCTGGCGCAGGGGAGCGGGCAAAGTCAGAGCCTGAGCGTGGTTCGCCGCTGGCAAAGCGCAACGCAGAAGCTACCGCAGGCCAATATGACCTTAATTTCCGTTGCCGGGGAGTACGCCGCGGAGCTTGCCCATCAGGCGCTCAGCAGCGAGAAAAACGTCATGATCTTCTCCGACAACGTCACGCTGGAAGATGAAATCGCGCTCAAAACCCGCGCCCGCGACAAAGGGCTGCTGGTCATGGGGCCGGACTGCGGCACCGCCATGATTGCCGGCACGCCGCTGGCTTTCGCCAACGTTACGCCGGAAGGCAACATCGGCGTTATTGGCGCGTCCGGCACCGGTATTCAGGAGCTGGTCTCGCAGATTGTCCTCGGCGGCGAAGGGATCAGCCATGCGATCGGTCTCGGCGGCCGCGATCTGAGCGCCGAAGTGGGCGGCATCAGCGCGCAAACGGCGCTGGAAATGCTGACCCAGGATGCACAGAGCCAGGTGCTGGCCTTTGTTTCTAAACCTCCCGCCGAAGCGGTGCGTCTGAAGATCATCGCCGCCATGAAGCGCAGCGCGAAACCGGTGGTGGCGCTATTTCTCGGCTATACGCCGCCGATCGCCCGCGATGAAAACGTCTGGTTCGCCCGCACGCTTGACGAGGCCGGGCGTCTGGCCTGCCTGCTGGCGCGAGTGGGGCGGCGTCAGGCAAGCCTTCCCGCGGTGGCGGGCAAGCAGATTCGCGGCTTATACACCGGCGGTACGCTGGCTGCTGAATCCGCAGGATTGCTGGCAGAACGGCTGAACATTACCCCTGATGCGCATCACCCGCAGGGCATGATGCTCAACGCGCAGGGGCACCGGGTCGTCGACCTTGGCGACGATTTTTACACCGTCGGCCGTCCGCATCCGATGATCGACCCCTCCCTGCGCAACCAGCTGATTGCCGAACTTGGCGCGGAAACTCAGGTTGGCGTAGTGCTGCTGGACGTGGTGATTGGCTACGGCGCCACCGCCGATCCGGCCGGCTCGCTGGTCGAAGCATGCCAGCGGGCGTGGGCGACCAGGGCCGACGATAGTCCGCTGCACGTTATCGCGACGGTGACCGGAACCGAAAGCGATCCGCAGTGCCGCTCCCGTCAGATTTCAGTCCTTGAAGATGCGGGGATCGCCGTGGTCGATAGCCTGCCTGAAGCCACCTTGCTTGCCGCCGCGCTGATTAGCCCGCCGCGGAAAGCCGCTCCTGCCCCGCGCGCCGGCCTGCTGGACGGCGTGTCGGTGATTAATGCTGGCCTGCGCAGCTTTGCGCTCGATTTACAGACCGCCGGAACGCCGGTTGTTCACTATCAGTGGGCGCCGATTGCCGGTGGGAATAAGAAACTGGCTCGTTTATTAGAACGTTTGCAATAAGAGGTCTCTATGTTTACATCAGTGGCGCAGGCCAATGACGCAGTAATAGAACGAATTCGTAATGCACGTCCGCACTGGCTGGATGTGAAGCCGGCGGGTTCTTTAATCGGGGCGCTGAATCAAAACAAAACGCTGCTCCACGCCGGGCCGCCGATGCGCTGGCAGGAGATGACCGGTCCGATGAAAGGGGCCTGCATTGGCGCCTGCCTGTTCGAAGGCTGGGCGCAGGATGAGAAAACGGCCCACGCGATGCTGGAAAACGGCGAGATTACCTTTATTCCCTGCCACCACGTTAATGCCGTAGGGCCGATGGGCGGTATTACTTCGCCGAATATGCCGATGCTGGTCGTGGAGAACATCGCCGAAGGTAACCGCGCATATTGCAACCTGAACGAAGGCATTGGCAAGGTGATGCGTTTCGGCGCCTACGGCGAAGACGTGCAGCAGCGCCTGCGCTGGATGCGCGATGTGCTGATGCCCGTTCTCAGTGCGGCGCTGAAACAGATGACGCGCGGCATTGATCTCACCGCGATGATGGCGCAGGGCATCACCATGGGCGATGAGTTCCACCAGCGTAATATCGCCACCTCCGCGCTGCTGATGCGCACGCTGGCACCGCATCTGGCGCGACTCGACCACGACAAACAACAGATCGCCGAAGTGATGGATTTTCTCGCCATCACCGATCAGTTCTTCCTCAACCTGGCGATGGCCTACTGCAAATCAGCGATGGATGCCGGGGCGCAGATCCGCGCCGGCAGTATTGTCACCGCGATGACCCGCAACGGCGATATGTTCGGTATTCGCGTTAGCGGACTGGGCGACCGCTGGTTTACCGCACCGGTGAATACGCCGCAGGGGCTGTTCTTTACCGGTTTCTCTCAGGAACAGGCCAACCCGGATATGGGCGACAGCGCCATTACCGAAACCTTCGGCATCGGCGGCGCGGCGATGATTGCGGCGCCGGGGGTGACCCGCTTTGTCGGCGCTGGCGGAATGGAGGCGGCAAAATCCGTTTCGGAGGAGATGGCGGAAATCTTCCTTGAGCGCAATATGCAGCTGCAGATTCCTGGCTGGGATTTCCAGGGCGCCTGTCTTGGACTGGATATTCGCCGGGTGGTTGAAACCGGCATTACGCCGCTCATTAACACCGGGATCGCCCATAAAGAAGCGGGGATCGGCCAGATTGGCGCCGGAACCGTCAGAGCGCCGCTGGCCTGTTTCGAGCAGGCGCTGGAAGCGCTGGCGGACGAACTGGGCGTGAGCTGAGGTAGCGCGATGGAGAGGATTCGTCCGCTGATAGGCAGCGTCGATGCGCCGGATCATCGCCAACCGTGGCGAATCGGCGGCCTCTGGCGGCGCACCATTAACCTCTATGTTGCAGGCGGCGCGCTGCTGACGCTACATCATCGGGGGCAGGGCGTGAGCCCCGGCGGATGGGTTGTTCGTCATCGCGATTTTATCCGGCTGCACGCGGCGCTGCGGACGGGGGCGTCGCCGATAGCGCGGAATGACGGTATTCAGGTCGGCGATCTTTTGCTGATGCCGCCGCGCAGGCGCTGCTCCCTGCGGCTCCGCTGTCAATCCGTAAACGCTTATCTCCCGCCAGCGCTGATGAGTCGACCGGAGGAGACCGGGCTGTTCGGGCCGCTGTCGCAGGCTATCGAGCTGCGGCAGCATCCCGAGCTGCGCCAGCTTCGCCACTGTTTTGCCTCCGCGCTGGCCGGCAACGCCGTCGACTGGCGGCTGTGGCTGGGCAAGGGGCCGGGCCTGACGCCCAGCCTGGACGACATGCTGATCGGCATGATGCTGGCGGCGTGGCGCTCGGGGCGCATGTCACCCTGCGGCGGAAGGGCATTTTTTCGCGCCTCCGGCGATCTGCGCGCGGCCACCACTCAGGTGAGCGTCAACTATTTACGCTACGCCAGCGAGGGGCGCTTCGCTTCGCCGCTGATGCATTTTGCCTGCGCCCTGCAACGTGGACGACGTCTCGAGCCCGCCGTCGAAGCGCTGCTGGCGATGGGGCATACCTCCGGCGCCGACACGCTTCTGGGATTCTGGCTGGCGCAACATCTTATCTAAGGACTTTTTATGAAAACGCTGGTTGTTGCCCTTGGCGGCAACGCTTTATTACAGCGCGGGGAAGCGCTGACCGTAGAAAATCAGTACCGCAATATCGATAGCGCGGTTCCCGCGCTGGCGCGTCTGGCGCAGACGTATCGGCTGGCCATTGTGCACGGCAACGGGCCGCAGGTGGGTCTGCTGGCGCTGCAAAATCTGGCCTACGGCGACGTTGAGCCCTATCCGCTGGACGTGCTGGTCGCGGAGAGCCAGGGCATGATTGGCTATATGCTGGCCCAGCGCCTGGCGCAGGAATCACTCATGCCGCCGGTATCGACGGTGATGACCCGCATTACAGTCTCGTCAAACGATCCGGCCTTTTCGGCGCCGGAGAAGTTTATTGGTCCGGTTTACGATCCGGAGCTGCAAAAACGGCTGGAAGATGAGTACGGCTGGAGGATGAAGCGCGACGGTAAATATGTGCGTCGGGTGGTTCCTTCGCCGACGCCGGTGAGGATTGAGGAGAGCGAGTCGATTGAGCGTCTGCTGGGTGAGGGGCACGTGGTGATATGCTGCGGCGGCGGCGGAATTCCGGTGCTTGAGAGCGGGCAGGGCGCAGAGGCGGTGATTGATAAAGACCTCGCTGCCGCGCTGCTGGCGGAGCAGATTGATGCCGATGGCCTGGCGATCCTGACCGACGCGGATGCGGTATATGAACATTGGGGCACCCCCATGCAGCGACCGATCCGCGAAGCGACGCCGGAAGAGCTGGCGCCTTTTGTCCGCGACGACGGCGCGATGGGGCCGAAAATCGCGGCGGTAAGCGGCTACGTGCGCCGTCGGGGCAAGCGGGCGTGGATTGGGGCGCTGTCGCGTATCGATGACACCCTTGCCGGGCTGGCGGGAACCTGCATTAAGCCCTGATGCACAGATAAAATCACGCGGCGAAGCAGACGCTGAAATATCCTGCGATCTTTCTCCGGGGGCGGCGCTCGACGCGCCTTGCCCGGGCTACATGTTCGTGCAGTTTGCGGATTTGGTTGAATGGCTAAGGGGCAAATGATGGTTGGTCTGGTAGCCCGGCTAAGGCGCAGCGCGCCGCAAGCCGGGATTCAGGCGAAGGATTATGCCAGAGAGGTAGCCCGGACAGGTGCGCAGCACCGCCTCCGGGACTGTGGAGAGCTGGATTACGCCAGCTGCGCCTGTGCCCAGAATACACCGCTGGCGTATTCCGGCGGCAGCAGCGGCTTCAGCGCTTCCAGCGTCGCGCTCAGGCGATCGGTATCGCTGTCGGTCAGGTTCAGGTGGCCGACTTTACGTCCCGGACGCACCTCTTTGTCGTACCAGTGCAGATGCACCAGCGGTAGCTTCAGCCAGTCATAGTTGAGATCGGTACCGATCAGGTTGATCATCACCGACGGGCTGTTGACCACCGGCGGCGGCAGCGGTAGATCGGTAATCGCCCGCAGATGAAGCTCAAACTGGCTGATGGACGCGCCGTTCTGCGTCCAGTGGCCGCTATTGTGCACGCGCGGCGCCAGTTCGTTAATCAGCAGACCATCAGCGGTGACAAAACACTCCATTGCCATCACACCAACGTAGCCCAGCTCATTCATGATCGCCGACAGCATCTGTTCGGCCTGCGCCTGCTGGCGGGCGTTGGCCTGCGGAAAGGCGACGCTGGCGCGTAAAATACCGTCCTGATGCAGGTTGCGGGTCAGCGGATAGAAGACCGTGCTGCCGTCCCGGGCGCGTGCGCCGACCAGCGACACTTCGGCGGAGAAGTTAATCCCCTGCTCAACGATACACTCGCCATAGTTATCATCCGGCAGCTGCGCGGTTTCATTTTCCCGCAAACGCCACTGACCGCGGCCATCATAGCCGCCGACGCGGCGCTTAACGATAGCCAGCTCGCCGAGACGGGCGAATACCGCCGGCCACTCGCTTTTCTCCGCCAGAAGCTGCCACGGCGCGGTAGCGAGCGCCAGCTTATCGAACAGCTGCTTTTGCGTCAGACGGTCGGCGATAACCGGAAAAACGTCGCGGTTGACGAAGGCGGAATGACGCGCCAGCTCGCGGGTCAGCGCCGTTTCCGGCCAGCGTTCAATCTCTGCGGTAATCACGCTTTGCTGTACCGGCACCGCTTCCGGGTCGGCTTCGAGACCGACCGG
Organism: Klebsiella sp. GW_Kp181; assembly: GCF_040062315.1. Taxonomy (NCBI): domain Bacteria; kingdom Pseudomonadati; phylum Pseudomonadota; class Gammaproteobacteria; order Enterobacterales; family Enterobacteriaceae; genus Klebsiella; species Klebsiella sp. GW_Kp181. Next base: position 73,199 of record NZ_JBEAFR010000001.1, on the reverse strand, counting down.
CCAGACCGCAATACCCAGCGGTTCGCCAGCCTGGCGCAGCATTCGGCCTAGCTGGCCGTTACCGAGAACGCAAACTTGTTTCATGCCGCACCCCGCGGATCCGGGTTATCCAGCACTTCATCGGTTTGCGCCTGGCGCCAGGCGCTGAGGCGCTGGTGCAGTTCCGCATCGTGCTGGGCGAGGATCTGCGCCGCCAGCAGGGCGGCGTTGGCGGCGCCGGCTTTACCGATAGCCAGCGTACCAACCGGGATACCGCGCGGCATCTGAACGATGGAGTAGAGGCTGTCTACGCCGCTCAGCGCTGCGCTCTGCACCGGCACGCCCAACACCGGCACCAGCGTTTTCGCCGCAATCATGCCCGGCAGATGCGCCGCGCCGCCCGCACCGGCAATAATCACCTGAAAACCATTGCCTTGCGCGCCTTCGGCGAAGCTGAACAGTTTATCGGGGGTGCGGTGGGCGGAGACCACTTCGACATGGTACGGAACGTTCAGGGCATCAAGGATTTCTGCGGTAAACTGCATGGTAGCCCAGTCGCTTTTGGACCCCATCACGATGGCGATACGCGCCGAATTATTGCGGGAAGACATGCGTCTTAAAACTCCTGTGGGTGTGTTGCACACTGCTTTAGAGGCCACAGAGAATAGCATGAACTCCCGGCAAGGAAAACGGTTGCGTGCGCATGGCTAGCCCTCTTTTGTCTCGTCGTGACTGGGGGCAACGCGCCGGTTATGGGCGGTGGTCGCGCTGGCAAAAAAGGTAAAAACCAGCACCACTCCCCAGGGCAGCATAAGAATGCTCATGACCAGCATGTAGATTTGCACAAAGCGCTCATCGTGCGGCCGCGTACAAAGCAGATAAATCGCGTAAAAATAGAGGATCCAAAGTAGCGCTGCGATTCCCAGCACGGTCAGCGAACCGAAGTAGATAAACACCAGGCCAAAATAGCTGGCGGTAATCGGGCCGATGACGGCGATAACCATGCCCCAGATTAGGGGCTGACTCCATTTTTGCATGCTCGTTCCTTGAGTGTGGTTTGCTGGAAAATTAACCTGGGGGTTAAACGTCAGGACAGCCATTCTGCTGCCTGAAGTGCTTTTTCGGAATAGTGCTTGCTGGAACTCAGAAGGGGAACTGAATCAGTTCGACCTTTTCGGCCGTCACTTTGACCATGGAGCCTTCGTGATGCCATGCGCCCAGAACCACGCGATATGCGGATTGACCGTTGGCTTCTAGCGGATGGACGGCAGGACGGTGCGTATGCCCGTGAATCAGCCATTGAACGTGATGTTTTTCCATAACGTCAACGACCGCCTGTGGATTCACATCCATAATTTCCATCGACTTGCTGCTGTTGGCCGCTTTGCTGTCGGCGCGCATTCTGGCAGCGATACGGCGGCGGATAAACAGCGGTAGGGCCAGAAACAGGCGTTGGATCCAGGGATTGTGCACTTTCGCGCGAAACGCCAGATAGCCTGCATCGTCGGTGCAGAGGGTGTCGCCGTGCATAATCAGCACCTTGCGCCCGTAGAGGTCGAGAAGCTTCTCTTCCGGCAGCAGGGTCATGGCGCTTTCGCGGGCAAAGCGCTGACCGACGAGAAAATCGCGGTTGCCGTGAAGGAAGTAGCAGGGGACGCCGGAATCGGCCAGCGCTTTCAGCGCTGAAGCAATTTGCCGATGCAGCGGGTTGGGATCGTCATCGCCGATCCAGGCTTCAAACAAGTCGCCGAGGATATACAGGGCGTCCGCCTTGCGGGCTTCCCCCTGTAAAAAGCGCAGAAAACCGGCGGTAATCGCCGGTTCTTCCGTTTGCAGATGTAAATCCGCAATAAAAAGTGTCGCCACGAATTATTCGCTGACGGTGACGCTTTTGATCACAACATCTTCTTTCGGCACATCCTGATGCATGCCGCTGCGGCCGGTGGCGACCGCTTTGATTTTGTCGACCACGTCCATACCCTCAACGACTTCTGCGAATACGCAGTAGCCCCAACCCTGCAGGCTTTCGCCGGAGAAGTTCAGGAAGTCGTTATCGGCGACGTTGATGAAGAACTGCGCGGTGGCGGAGTGAGGCGCCTGAGTACGGGCCATCGCCAGGGTGCCGCGGGTGTTTTTCAGACCGTTGTTAGCTTCGTTCTGAATAGGAGATTTGGTGGTTTTCTGATTCATGCCCGGCTCAAAACCGCCGCCCTGAATCATAAAACCGTTGATGACACGGTGGAAAATGGTGTTGTCGTAGAAACCTTCACGACAGTAGTTCAGGAAGTTTTTAACTGTTTCCGGCGCTTTGTCGTCAAACGTCTTGATTACGATATCGCCATGATTGGTGTGGAAAGTAACCATTTTTGCATCCTGTTCCGATGATTGTGGTGCCTGCACCCGGTGTCGGGTGAGATATAGGGGGCTGTTATAGCATAACCGCGAGGTTGGATCACCTTGCAATGTGTGCTGCTTCGGGGTTGAATTAAGGTTAGAATACGCGACTTATATCCACACACGTCTACACGGAATCTTCGATGTTAAAAATTTTTAATACACTGACGCGCCAAAAAGAAGAATTTAAACCTATCCATGCCGGGGAAGTTGGCATGTACGTGTGTGGTATTACCGTTTACGACCTCTGTCACATCGGCCATGGCCGTACCTTCGTCTCCTTCGACGTGGTTGCGCGCTATCTGCGTTTTTTAGGCTACAAGCTAAAATACGTGCGCAACATCACCGACATTGACGACAAAATCATCAAGCGTGCCAATGAAAACGGCGAGAGCTTTGTTGCGCTGGTGGACCGCATGATTGCCGAGATGCACAAAGACTTCGACGCGCTGAATATCCTGCGCCCGGATATGGAGCCGCGAGCGACTCATCACATTGCGGAAATTATTGAGATTACCGAGCAGCTGATCGCTAAAGGCCACGCGTATGTTGCCGACAACGGCGACGTTATGTTCGATGTGCCGACCGATCCGAACTATGGCCAGCTGTCGCGTCAGGATCTCGACCAGCTGCAGGCCGGCGCGCGCGTTGATGTCGTTGACGTCAAGCATAATCCAATGGACTTTGTGCTGTGGAAGATGTCGAAAGAGGGCGAGCCAAGCTGGCCGTCGCCGTGGGGCGCGGGCCGTCCAGGCTGGCACATTGAGTGTTCAGCGATGAACTGCAAACAGCTGGGCAACCATTTTGATATTCACGGCGGTGGTTCGGATCTGATGTTCCCGCACCATGAAAACGAAATCGCCCAGTCCACCTGCGCCCACGACGGCGAGTACGTGAACTACTGGATGCACTCCGGGATGGTGATGGTTGACCGCGAGAAGATGTCAAAATCGCTGGGCAACTTCTTTACCGTGCGCGACGTCCTGAAGTTCTATGACGCGGAAACCATTCGCTACTTCCTGATGTCCGGCCACTATCGCAGCCAGCTGAACTACAGCGAAGAGAACTTAAAACAGGCGCGTTCCGCGCTGGAGCGTCTGTATACCGCGCTGCGCGGAACCGATAAAACCGCAGAGCCGGCCGGCGGCGAAGCGTTTGAAGCGCGCTTCATTGAAGCGATGGACGACGATTTTAATACTCCGGAGGCTTATTCCGTGCTGTTTGATATGGCGCGTGAGGTTAACCGCCTGAAAACCGAAGATGCCGCCGCGGCCAACGCGATGGCGGCGCATATGCGTAAGCTCTCTGCGGTGCTCGGTCTGCTCGAACAGGAGCCGGATGCCTTCCTGCAGAGCGGCGCGCAGGCGGACGACGGGGAAGTGGCGGAAATCGAGTCTTTGATTCAGCAACGTCTGGACGCGCGTAAAGCGAAAGATTGGGCGGCGGCGGATGCCGCGCGTGACCGTCTCAATGAGATGGGCATCGTGCTGGAAGATGGCCCGCAGGGTACCACCTGGCGCCGTAAGTAGTCTCATTCTCTCTTTTTAGCCGGGGCCATCCCCGGCATTTTTTTGCCCTGACTCAGGCTAAGAAACGAAGCGCGGTTCTGATTTCGCCTTCGCACGCTCCTAACCAGCGGCTGAAGCGTTCGTCGCAGGCGGAAGTGCAGGTTGCCGGAGGCAGCCAGGGGACCGGCTGTGCTACAAAGGACGTGGTATCGGAAGATGGCGGCGCTGACTGAAGTGCAGGAAAACGAGAGACCATCTGTCGGGGTGGGGGGGACAGGCGCCGGTTGCGGCGCCTGAACGTGTTACTCGGTAACGGTAACGCTCTGACCTTCAAAGCTGACCGTCTGACCGGCGACGATTTTACAGCGTTTACGGGTTTCCACCGCACCGTCGACTTTGACCAGACCGTCGGCGATAGCGATTTTAGCCTGCGCGCCGCTTTCGCTCCAGCCTTCCAGCTTCAGCAGATCGCACAGTTCAACGTGCGGGTGTTTGCCTAAAGAAAAATTCGCCATCTCAGGCCTCCTGAATATCGTGATACTCTTCACACGCCTGCAGCGTGTTCTGAATGAGCGTGGCTACGGTCATCGGGCCGACGCCGCCGGGAACCGGCGTAATGTACGACGCGCGCGCGGCGGCATCTTCATAAACGACATCGCCAACCACTTTGCCGCTTTCCAGGCGGTTAATCCCGACATCGATCACGATCGCGCCTTCTTTAATCCACTCGCCCGGAATAAAGCCCGGTTTACCTACAGCCACAATCAGCAGATCGGCGTTTTCAACGTGATGACGCAGGTTTTTGGTAAAACGGTGGGTTACGGTGGTAGTACAGCCTGCCAGCAGCAGCTCCATGCTCATCGGGCGTCCGACGATGTTGGAGGCGCCAATGACCACCGCGTTCAGGCCGTAGGTATCAATGTTGTAACGCTCGAGCAGCGTGACGATCCCGCGCGGCGTGCATGGACGCAGGCGCGGGGCGCGCTGGCACAGGCGGCCAACGTTATACGGGTGGAAACCGTCAACGTCTTTGTCCGGCGAAATGCGCTCCAGCACTTTGACATTATCAATGCCGGCGGGCAGCGGCAGCTGAACCAGGATGCCGTCGATAGCGCTATCCGCATTCAGGGTGTCGATAAGTTCCAGCAGCTCTGCTTCGCTGGTGGTTTCCGGGAGATCGTACGAGCGGGAGACGAAGCCTACCTCTTCACACGCTTTGCGCTTGCTGCCGACATAAATCTGCGATGCCGGGTTGCTGCCGACCAGCACGACGGCCAGGCCTGGCGCTCGAAATCCGGCCGCCACGCGAGCCTTCACTTTTTCCGCAACCTCAGAGCGTACCTGCTGCGCAATCGTTTTACCGTCAATAATTTTTGCTGCCATCAGAGAGAGGATTCCATCTGTATCTTTACGAAAGGGGGATGGCGATATTTTGTCAGAAGCCAGCCTCGCTGTCAGTCTTCGTTTAAGATTTTATCTTGCTTTGGTAAGGCGACCGCTGCAATCCCTGCATAATCCTGCCGCGAGCGAAGCCAAAAAGCGCATGGAGTCGAAAGCAAAGTTACCGTGCATAAACATAAGGTTGAATAAACTTTATACTCCTTTCGCAGCTAAACCAGGCAGGTTGCGCAGACAACCGCAGTTTCGCGGCAAAATACATTGACTCATCAGGCGTGGACCGTATAATTCCGGCGATTGCACATCACGAAGCTCCCGCTTCTCAATGCGCCCTTAGCTCAGCTGGATAGAGCAACGGCCTTCTAAGCCGTAGGTCACAGGTTCGAACCCTGTAGGGCGTACCATTAAGAATCAACTACTTATCAACTTTCTCCGACTGCTGATTTTTCCTTGTGGGACATATTTGGGACATCTTCCTCAAAAATCGAGTCAATTTGCCGCGCATGTTCCGTTAAATGATTAGGTGCCAGGTGAGCATATCGGCGTACCATTTCGATACTTTCCCATCCACCCATTTCCTGAAGTACAGATAGCGGAACGCCCGACTGAATCAGCCAGCTTGCCCACGTATGTCTCAGGTCATGAAAGCGGAAGTCTTCAATGCCGGCCCGTTTGCATGCAGAGTTCCACGCCCGGTTGTCATCAACGCGCATTTTCCTTACCGCTGGCGTTAATGAGCGATCCGGTCGATGCCACGCTTTCGTGTGAACGAACACCCATTTATTATGATTGCCTATCTGAGCACGAATCGTCTTGCATGCAGTCTCATTCAGCGCTACGCCAATAGCGCGGTTTGATTTGCTGTCTTCTGGGTTAACCCACGCAACCCGGCGCTGCATGTCGATTTGCTGCCATTCAAGATTGATGATGTTCGAACGCCTCAGACCGGTTGCCAGCGCAAACTTAACAACCGACTTTAGCGGCTCCGGACATTCATCGATCAGCCTTTTTGCCTCTTCATGCTCAAGCCACCGAACGCGCTTGTTTCTCACTGACGGTATCTTGATTACCGGCGCTTTCTCCAGCCATTTCCAGTCACGCTCTGCGGCGCGTAGGATAGCTTTCATCAACGCAAGGTGCTTTGCCTTTGTCGATGTTGTGACCGTCCTGGGCTCAAATACTGGCGCTTCCTTACCCTTTCTCTTTGCAGATTCAACTTTCTGCTGCCATATCTCCTTTGCCTTCCTGTTTTGCATCCTGCTCACCGCGGCGTAAATCTTCGCCTCAGTGATATCCTTTATCCTTACTCCTTCGAAATGCTCAAGCCAGAATCCCATCCGGCCCTTATCGGTATCGAGCGATTTCTTGTCTGCTTTCTCTTCCAGCCAGCGCAAGCAAGCTTCTTCAAAAGTCACATCAGGAAAATCACCAAGCCTGTCTACTCGCCAGAGCTCAGCCTTTCTTTTGTCGTGCAACTCCTGTGCTTGCCGCTTGTCCGCTGTCCCAAGAGATTCCTTAATTCGCTTCCCGCCCGGGAGCGAGTACGAGGCGTACCATATTTCACCTCTGCGGAAGATGGACATTTGCGATCCTCTTTGTGTGCATCACCCGCGCTCACGTCGACAGTATGCAGCGGTGAGTTAAGGGCCGCAATGCATGCCTGGCGAGTAGTGAGGTATGGGGATTTTGATTTGGTGGGGTCTTTTCGTGTGGCCTGCAGGCGGCCTGAGCGTATCCAGTTAGTGGCGGTAGGTCTGGATATTTGCAGAAATGCGCAGGCCTCATCGAGCGTGAGGCTGTGTGATTCCATGGTTACTCCGACAATAAAAAACCGCCTTAGCGGGCGGCCTATGCTGTTCCGGCGTTTACGATGTCGTAAAATTGGCCGTAGGTTAGTTTCTTGAAGTTGCCTGGGATTGTGATTTTCCCGTGTTTTTCGTCATTGTTATTTGGAATTCCGAAAAGAAGCGCGTCATCCCTGCAGGGGTGTTTACCACCATAAGTTGAAAGCATTGCAAACCCGAACCCGCGACCAGAAGGTCCGCCAATACCGGTTCGCATAATTTCGTAGTGGTTGATTATGTAGTCTTTCCACTGGGGCAATAACTTTAGTTTTCGATTAGCCTCATCTCGAACAGCGTCAATCTCCTTATTGTATGCTCTACCTTCTTTTGTGTTTCCTTTCCCCCTGGCGATAACAACGCGCTTACCATCAAAGTAGTCTTCACCCTTGATGGTAATGAGGCAGGGGAACTGGAAGTCTTTATCCCATGCAAATCCCTGAATTAGTCCGCCGCCTCCACCCCAGTTGTTTGACAGTGTCCATGCAACTGCCCCAACAGTTTTCGCCGCATTGGCCAGAATGGATGTTCTTTCTTCATTGATAGCGTTATATCCATCAATGAGTTTTCTCACATCGTTACCTTCAACCATGTAATAGTCATAATATTTGCCTTGGTCTGACATTTCTTTCCCCCAATAAAAAACCCGAACTCGGCGGGTTATGTTCATTCGATGGTTGGTTTACTTCGACTCCTGCATCATGAGGAAAACTATCATTGCGGCACGGAGAGGGTTTATATTTTCATGATAAACATCCGGGCACTCGTCCCATCCCCAGTATTCATTTCCAGCGCTGCCGCCTTGGCTGGCGCACCACATAGAAGATTCTTCTATCCACAAAAGGCTTATTTTTTTCTCAACAATAATAGGCCATGCGTCTGCAGGATTATTACATGGGTCGAAACACGTGTACTGAAATCGACCGCAACTTTTAAATATCACTGAATGTGCCTCGAAGAAATTATTCTCTTCGAATCCACCAATACTCATTGCTACATATTTATTAACTTCATAGTCGCTCAGTTTGCTGTAATCCATCACATCCTCCCTTGCTTCTTCTCGAAATCACCCTGACAACTAGCACATCGCTGGCAGCCAGGCACTTTCACCCGGCGCAGCTCTGGAATGTCATCACCGCAATCAATGCAGTGTTTTGCTGATACTGCGTTGTGGTTAATGCGGTGGGCCTGTATAGCGTTATTGCGGAGAAGCTCTTCAAGCTCGCTGGCCTGGTCTGAAATATCTGCGTTCATGCTGGAATTCCTTTCATTGCCAGAAACGTAGCCATCGCTTTATCAACAATCTTCGTATTGTGGTATTTGCTGATTGCCCAGGTGATAGCGAACAGAATCCAGCGGAAGTGACTGGTATAGGTTTTAAAGGTCAGGCCTTCGCAGACATCCCAAGCGCTCCAACCGTCTGGCCAATCAGCATCATAAATAGCCTGATAAGCCTCCCATTCGTTATTGAAGTCAGCCCTGCATATGTCGCGGACTATTTCGCGTACCACCGCTTTGTCACTATCTGGCGTATCGTCATCGTCGCCCCAGTCGTCATCATCTTCAGGCTCCGTGCTTTCGTCGTCCTCCAGGTAATCACTCAGTGACTCTTTCAAGCTTTTGCAGAGCGCCTCATGGTCATACTCTTTCGCCAGCATTTCGCGCGCCGAGCATCCCGCTCCAGCCTCCAACTTTTCAGCCCAATAGTGGGTATTGATTCCACCTTCCCATGCACCAAAAAAGTCGAACATGTCCGCGATGCGACTGAATGTCCATGTCCCCATGTCGCCGGTTACGGTTAAGTAGCCAGGCCAGGTGATCACGTCGTAGTAGTAGCAAGATGTCCCCGGCTTCTGCATGCGGAGGTGACGATACAAACCATCATCACGGATGACTTCCAGGCGGTGAAACGCTGTATCGATTAAAAATCGCGAGTCAATTTCGAAGAAGCTCATGATTCCAACGCCTTACTCAGCCTCTCGCCGAGTGCAAAGATGTAGTCGCGCAACTCTTCCAGTGACTGCGCTTCTGACTGCAGGATTTCCCGGTGGCATAGTTCTTTCACCAGGTGCTCAAACTTGCTGTAATAGCCGAGTCGCGCCAGTGTTTCCTGACCAGCGTTCTTACCATCCTTAACGATTCGTTTCTCGCTCAGGATGAGGTCATGCGTTGACCCGGTGACGACGTATTTATCACCGAGTTCGATGTGTAGGTTTTTGCTCATTGTTCTTCCCCGTAATCAGTCATATCAGCCCATCCTTTCGCAAATAGCCCAATTTCTTTTTTATGGCCCACTCGGTCCTGTTCAGTTCTGCGGCTATGCGCTTAACGGTTATGCCGTCTTTGCGCATTGCAATCAGCCTCTGCGTTTCGCCATCACTCCACAGCGGCCTGACATAAGCGGTGCTAACCTGGTGCCTTTGTGCAAGGTAGTAGAAGCGAGCAACGGTTATCCCCAGCTTCTCAGCTGCGCGGCACGCAACCATTTTCCCGGAGACGCTGCGAAGCGCTTCCGGTGAGATATCTGGCGTTTTCATTCCTGCTCCTTAATACGGTAAATCTGCCCGCCCATCGTTCCATCGCCCCAGGTCTCAACATTCAGGCGTTCGACTATTTGCATGAGTACAGGCATTGATATGGATGTCTCCTGCATTTCCAGCGCCGGAGCCCATCCCTCGTAATATGGTTCGTGATAGTTGAGTGTTATCCCTGCGGTATGGCTCAGCGCTCCCTGTGCCGTCTGCCAGCGATGAAACGAAGTGATATGGTTCCGCGCATCCTTGCGCAGAATATTGAGGACAGATTCTGGAGTCATGATGAATCGGCCTGGAGGCCGCCTGAATAGGTGGGGTTATGCTGCTTGCTTAAGTTCTTTGATGCGAATGCCCGTCACTTCTTTGCATTTAGCCTGGTGCTCTGCAAAGCCATTGAGTCGCGTCCATGTTTCCGCGTAGTGATCCTGCAACTTTTTACCGTCAATTTCTGCACCGGCGTATTGAGTAAACTCAGCCAGTATCTTGTCGGCATCTGCCGGTCTGACGCTGTGAACCTCTGCATCAGCATCGATTGCAGTTTCTTCTGTCGGAATACAGAACGCCTGAAATGCAGCGTACTTATAAGCGATCGACATAGCCTTGTTAGTCGCCTTATCCCCGCTATCCATGGCCTCACCATAGGTTGTGACCGTGTGGATGCTGCCGTCTTCTGTGCTGACGAAATCAAACTCAGCCTTAACGACGACATAAAATAAAACGGTCCCTTTCTGGTTTATCCGCTCGGTAACGGTACGTTCAGTTATCCGCGGCAAAATCAGGAGCCCATGATTAACCAGGGCAGGGGCCAGTGCGTTGTAGACCTGGTCAATCCCTCGGAAGTTGAATCCTTGCTGCTGATTGCGCCTGTCCTTGCTGATGCCGGTTGTCGCCATTTCCTTGGCTACCGCGCTGATAGCGGCATATACCTTTTTCTCGCTCATAGATAATCCCCTGCAAATTCACTCCATGAGATAACCGGATTCTGTCGTTCCGCTGCCAGATTCACAGGCTCACTTTCGTTATCTGCGTCGCCGATTGCTTCACTCATAACCTGAATGAAAGCGTCGTCATCCCATTTCTCCATTGCGCTCACTGTCTGGCCCTCTGAATAGAAATTAAAGTTCGCTCAATAGCTGCGCTCTGTAAGTAATAAGCTGCCTCTCTGCGCCAGCCTAACTTGCGGGACTCCCGCGCCTCTGTAAGCAGGGAACGGTGACTCGCAAAAAGAGAGGGCAGCGTCCGGGGAAGCCTCGGAACTGTTTGTGTTATTTTCATATCGCCTCCTGTTCAGAATGCACGAAGCCCGTCGCTGTAATAGCCGACATGGTTAAGTTGGTTGGTTTATTCGGTTGGTGGCTCTGGAAGAAGGCGCCAGTGGCTTACTGAAAAAACATTTCCGTCAAAATCCTCCATCCCCTCATCGTTATTTGAATCGCAGTCTTGAAACTTGTTGCTCCACTCAGGGTCAAACCAAGCAGTGCATATTCCATATGATGAATAAACTAAGTACTTTCCTTTTATCTCAGGCCTTCCATCAATTACCTTTCTCCACACAATGAATTCCTCCTGTGCCACGGCATACCAGCCGCAGCTTTCATTTGCTCCACAGCTTCAAGCCACATGCCTCCATCCATCAGAAACAGAGCTATAGCCGCCTTACTCTGCGCTGCTCTCAGCAGATTGTGATTTATCATGACCATAACCATGTGTTAGTAACGAGAAGGTAAGCAACAGCGCTCCAGATTAACGCGCATGCTGCAACTACAATGCTCATAGAGCGCAAACCGTTTCTGCTCATTGTTAACTCCTGGCTAATTTTTATTGCTGTCCTGAAATTCATCAGGAAGAGAATCAACAATCTCATGTGAAACAACCAGGTATTTACCGCCTTTAATGCCATAAGCGTATTTTTGTTTTTTTATCATCAGGTGCTCGGCAACAGCCTTAACTGCGTGTTCTGTGACATCTTCCTTTTTTCCTACCCACATTCCCGTATCGGTGTTAAGTGTTCCTTGAAAAATCTGCCCGGTTAATGGACTCGCGCCCATGGTCTTAATCTTCATTCCATCACCCTCTTAGTCAAAATAAGCCGGGATGCTCTTACCCCGTGATTTCTGCCGGCCGCTGCAGGTAACGCCGCGCTCGCCAGGCTGTTTGTACCAGATGCGGTTTCTGCGCTCTGCAATCTCTTCCTGAGTTGGTTTATCGCGAAGGCTACCCAGTGAGGTAGCCCGCTCTACTCGTGACATGCATTCTGCTTTCCGTGCTTCGTTCTGAGCAGCTTCTGCCCGACGCTTAGCCATCAGCTCACCACGTTTCAGATAACGCCGTGTAACGCTGTTTGATGCGATTAAATTGGTCATATGTCCTCCGGTGGTTAGCTTTGGTGATTGGATGGCCGGTGCTGATCTCCGGCTTGAAACAGTTACGCCCGCACGACGCCTGCAACACCTGTCGACTTCAGCGCGAATCAGCCTTCGCATTCATCCAATCCCAAAGCCAACTACTCTTTGGTCTCCCACAAGGGCGGGAGAAATAACTCCATCTATGTTAAATAAGCAGCCTGACTTCATGTCTGGCGCGGCCGAACTTCCTGTGCCGCTGTCGATGTTTCGTTTCGATGGCTTAATAATCACAGAGTGTGTTTGTGCTGTCAACACGATTTGTGATTAGCTGGCATCACGGAGTGTGTTCACATTGATTTAAAAGGAAATTTATTTTTATGCAGGCAATAAAAAACCCGCACTTGGCGGGTTTATGTTCTTAAAGAGATGACTTAAGAGGGGAATTTGAACATCATCTGTACGGCAACTCCGATGATTTTGCAGTTGCCATCGATCGGAATTAGAGGGTAGGCAGGATTAAGTCCTTTCAAATATTTGTTGCCGCCATCTATAACCAGCTTCTTAAAAGTTGCTTCGTTTGCGTCGGTGATCTTAGCAATCACCAAGCTGCCATTTTTGGCTTCTTTTCCCGTATCAAACAAAACCAGCATGCCTTCCGGTACACTTAGGCCGGTTGGGGAAGTCATTGAATCACCCTGGACGCGGAGCCAGAATCCATCCCCATGGATGTGGCAATCTGATTCATACCACTCATCCACCTGACTAAGATTGTATGGCTCAACAGCCTCACACCACTCTCCCGCGCTAACCCAGCTGATCAATGGGAACCTCTCCCCCGGTTGGTATGGTCCTTTGTAGTCATCGCCAAATAGAAGCTCAGCAGGAGTCACACCTAATGCTTTGGCTATGACAGCTGCATCATCCACGCTAACACTGCGTGTTCCGGATTCATAGTTTCCGATCCGGGATTGTGATGCCCACCCGCACAGCTCCGCGAGCGCCTTCTGAGACAGGCCTCGTTCCTCTCGGATCCGCTTAATTCTGGCTGCAATATCTTCGATTCTGTTCATGCGCACTTTGTATCACGCCTTGTGTTAAAAAGCTTTACACGATTCGTGTTGACTAACAATCACGAATTGTGTTTAATTATGCTGAGTGACCATTCTTATAAGGAAAAATATGAACAACATTGCCAACGAACGTAAAAAGCTTGGCATCACTCAATCCGAGTTAGCTGGGGCATGCGGATGGAATCAGTCCCGCTTGGCTAACTATGAATCAGGCATTCGCGCTCCCGATCTGGAGTCTTGCCGCCGCCTGGTTGAGACGATGAATAAGCTGGGAAGTAAGACCTCGTTAGACGTCTTGTTCCCACCTAAGAAGACAGCAGCATAGTCACACCGTTCTTTAACATTACTGGCTCATTTCTCCGCCCGTGTGGAGATAACAACAACGCATCACCGAATGCGTATCTCTAACTGTATTCAACACAAAGGAATTTAAACAAATGGACAAAGCAAAAACACGCAATTCCGGCATCGCCTTCGTCGGGCGTCACTTACTGGCCTCAGCACATCAGGCGCTGGTTAAAACCAAGCAATCATCAGTAGCAAAGCTTCTTGGCGTACACGATTCAACAGTGATGCGCAGAACGGAGAAGTACCCGGAAATCATGGATCAACTTGCCGCCAGTGGTGTAGAGGATTTTGTAATGCGAGGGGAGAGAAAGTTACCGCTTGAGCATTATCGCTGGCTAATGACCGTTGCAATGGAATTCGCAAAGTTACAGCTGGAGATAACAGAAAAAGAAAAGGCCCCGGAAGGTGAGAGCTTCGAGGCCTGAGTACAAAAATCTAATCAATCAGACAAGGTAATTATATGCGAAAACAGCAGCAAAATAAACGCGTTAATCACCGAAAAGATGTGCTTCGTGACCAGTTTTATCAGCAGGTTAATCCGGCCATAGCAGCACCAATGCGGGAAATACTGAACAGGCACAAAAAATCGGAGAATAGCGATGAGTAACGTAGCTTATGCAAACTTCGGGGCCGCCCGAGCCCCGGTGGAGAACAAAGTGGCGCAGCTCGAAGATGGTTACTTGCGCCTCGCCAATGAACTTCTTGATGCGACTATGCGCTCAGGGCTACCGGAGACAGAGCTTTGCATCCTGATGGCCGTCTGGCGCAAGACTTACGGTTACAGCAAGAAAACAGACTGGATTAGCAATGAGCAGCTTGAGGCAATGATTGATAAGCATTACACCCATTGCTCAGCAGCTAAAAGCAATCTGGTGAGGAAGAAAGTGCTCATCCAGGAAGGCAGGAAAATCGGGATGAATACCAACATTTCAGAGTGGCAAACAAAGAATAACGGATTCTGCAAAACATTAGCGAAACCTGCTAAGAAAACATTAGCCGAACCAGCTAAAAGCATTAAGCAGAAGTTGCTAACCACAAAAGACAATACTACAAAAGACAAGAAAGACAATAAAAACACTTTGCCCGAACAGGTTCAGGCGAAGCAAAAAAACACGTCTGACCGTCACGAAAAAACAGACCAGGCTTTCGAGAAAGTTTTCTGGTGTGCAGGCATGAAAAAAACCGGTAAGCAAGCCGCTATGAAGTCTTTCAGAACTCAGTTCGAGTTGTGGCGGAAAGTTAGCGGCGGATCACCTGATGAGTTTGCCGGAATTCTTGCCGAGGATGTGAGGTCGCGTTTAGGCAAGCAATTCGGATTTGAGAATCTTCACCCGGCTACATACCTGAACGGTAAGCGCTGGGAGGACGACAAGCCAGCACAACCAGCCAACCAACCGGCTCCATCATCGCCAATCACCGTATCGAAATCTGGTTACGTTTACTTCGACAGGTGATCCCCATGAAATCCAGAATCAAAGCCTTGCTAATCGCTGGTTACAACCACGGTTGGCTTAAAGCCTCGTTTGTCGAATTCTGGTTTAACCGTCTGAATCTGAGGTCAGCATGACTCCAAGCGAACTGAGTGACCTGCTGTGGATGCAGGTTGACAGGATTGCTCCGCACCTGTTGCCTAACGGCAAGAAAGACGGGCACGAATGGGTTGCCGGGAACATACACGGTGACAAGGGCAACAGCCTGAAGGTTAACCTCAACGGGAAGAAAAAATGGGCTGATTTTGCCGAGGGGGATGGCGGTGACATGCTGGATTTATGGATGGCCTGTCGCGGCATAAATCTCCATCAGGCGATGCAGGAAGCCAAAGCATTTCTTGGTATCAGGGATGATGATCACCACTTCGACTCTAAGCGTGAGAAGAAGTTTTCCCGCCCGGATCGGAAAAAGGTTGCCCGGTACGTTACCAAGTCAGAATCACATGTCGAATACCTGAAATCACGCGGTATCAACCCCGAAACCGCAAAGGCATTCGAAGTTGTGAGCGGCAAGGTATGGAACGGCGAGAGAGAGCTTGATGCGCTGGTATTTCCGTACAAGCGGGATGGTGAATTGCTGCAGGTCAAGCGGATCAGCACTGAGAGGCCGAACGGCAAGAAAGTGATTATGGCTGAAGGTGACTGCGAACCCTGCCTGTTTGGATGGCAGGCGCTGGACAGCAAAATTCGCTCAGTGGTTCTCTGTGAGGGCGAAATCGACTGCATGAGTTACTCGCAGTACGGAGTAAACGCGCTGTCTGTTCCGTTCGGTGGAGGGAAGGGCGCCAAACAGCAGTGGATTGAGTTCGAGTTTCATAACCTTGACCGGTTTGAAGAAATCTGGATTTCGATGGATAACGACGAAGTAGGCCAGGAGGCAGCAAGAGAAATCGCTAGCAGGCTAGGCGAGCACCGCTGCAGGATGGTTAAACTTCCTCACAAGGATATCAACGAATGCCTGATGAGCGGCGTTTCAGAAGATGTGATCTGGCAGTGCCTTGAAGGCGCGGCATACTTCGACCCCGAAGAGCTTTACAGCGCCAGAGAGTTCTACCAGGACACAATCAACGCCTTTTACGGCAAGCAACAGTATCTTTTCAATCCACCATGGGAGTCACTCGCGCATAACTTTCAGTTCCGTGAAGCAGAGTTAACGCTTGTTAACGGCGTTAACGGGCACGGGAAAACGGAAGTTGTCGGGCATATGTCACTGGAAGCAATGAGACAGGGGGTAAAAACCTGTGTTGCATCGCTTGAGTTAAAGCCCGGCGTACTTCTGAAGCGACTCACCAGACAAGCCACTTGCTGCAAGATGCCACCGGTACTTGAAATTGACTCGGCGTTTAATTTCTATGATGACCGGTTATGGATATTTGGTCTCACCGGAACAGCAAAGACCGAACGACTGATAGAAATATTCACCTACGCCAGGCGGCGCTACGGCATCCAGCTTTTTATCATCGATAGCCTGATGAAGTGCGGGATAGGTGACGATGATTACAACGGCCAAAAAGCTTTCGTTGATGCCTTGTGCGACTTCAAGAACAAAACCAACTCCCACATCATTCTCGTTACTCATTCAAGGAAAGGAGATAGCGAGGAAAAGCCCACCGGTAAAATGGACGTAAAAGGCTCAGGGGCTATTACTGACCTGACCGATAACCTGTTTATCATCTGGCGCAACAAAGGGCGCGAAAGGGCGCTACAGCGTCTTCAGGCAGGTGAGCAACTGTCAGACAAAGACCAGCAACTTGTAGGCGCTCCGGCATCTGTACTCATGCTCGAAAAACAGCGTAATGGCGAAGGATGGGAGGGTGGTGTTCCTTTGTTCCTCGATGAGCAGTCTCACCAGTTCCTGCAGGCAGAAGGGGTTTCTCCTTACAACTACGTAGCCAACATGCCGAAGTCAGAATACGACGAGGTTTGGCAGCAACAAAACGTCACGGAGTACTAGCCATGATGGACGCACTCAAGCAACGCATCATCGACTTCATCAAACAAAACCAACCGATTAATGACCAGCAAGCCATATGCACTTTCGGTATCGGCAAGAACCGATGGCGCGAGGAAAAGAGCAAACTTAAACGCATGGGGGAGATATATCCCGTCTGCGGGGCCGGCACTTTCATATCAAAACATGATTACGATGACTGGTTAGAAAATGGCGGAGGCAAGGAGAAAGTAAGAGCCTCACAGGCCAAAGGTGGACTGGTTAAGGGAAACAATAAAGATTCCAAGAAGCTAATAATCGAATACCTGCCAAATATCTCTACCCCAATGACTTCAGGCGCTATCTCCAGAGCCTGCGGAGTCAACGAAAAGACTGGACACAATATTATCTCAGCGCTCGCCGACATGGGACTCATTGAGCATGATGGCGCTGAATACAATCGACGCTATATGCCAGTGATGGAAGGGCAGCCGCAAGTGTTCGTGAAGCGGAAAGCAGGCAAACAGAAGTCGCTGTGCAAGCGATATGATCCGAGGAATAACGTAGTGGTTCGTGACTACATGGCAAGCCCGGCCCGTCAGAGGCTGATGGCTGTATACGGGAGGATGGGATGACTGAAATCTACATTGTTGAATTACTGACGGGGCTGATTGCGATAATCGGCCTTTTTTACGACCTAACAAAAGCAAATTAACAGGCTCGCATCTAGCGGGCCTTTTTTATGAGGGTAAGAAAATGAATATCGAAACAGTAAACGAGCTCATTCAGTCGCTTGAGAGTGCGGGCGAGCTATCGATCAAAGAGCGGAAGTATCTGGAGCTGGCGAAGGCTTACCGGCAGCTGGCTGCGGAGAATACCTATCTGCTCAACGGCGCAGCCCGTGAACTCAACACATCATGGATGTTCCACAAAACGATGCTTGGCGCTCAGGCGGCCTTAGTTTGCCTTGCTCATGGATATCAAGCTGCAGCTCGCGAATGGCTGGAAGGTACCACCGATGAAGCAGGGGCTGAAATCCCTGATGATATTTCAGTTGGTGAACTGCATGAATGGTTCGACAGCCAGATGATCAGTAATGACGGCAATAGTGGATTCCTGACCAGAGCAGAAGCTGAAGAGGCAATCAGGAAGGCTTGCTCCGCCACCGATCGCATCGTAGCCGGGATTAAGGCTGATGGGGTGGAGATGTTCGCGCTGATGTTTGCTGAAGAGGCGATCAAAGACAACAACATCACAACCGGCTGGAAAGCCAGAGCAAGCAGAGCGGCATCTGAATATGCTGATTTGCTGCGCGAGGGGGCCGACAAATGAGCCACGCTATCGATGCACATCTCACTGACGAAGTAATCAACGCCGCATTCGAAAACACTAATTTCGGGCGAGATGACTTTCGCACCATTCTGGCGGAAACCGTTATGAAGCGAGCCGCCGGTTATCACTCTGGCTGGACGGCGACGACCATTTGCACTCGCCTCAAACTGCTGGGTAAACAGGAGCGGCCAACAAAACTCGGCCTGACGTTTGCCTTTCACCACTACTACCGCCAGAGCGTCCGAGATGCGCTGATGCCAAAACAGGAGCGTGCAGCATGACAACTGATATCACCAAACTGGCGCAGAGAGAGAAATTCGAAGCGTGGGCTGAAGAGCGTTGCGCTCTTCCTTGGGGCTATCTAAAAAACCGACGCACTAATACAGGCTACTTCTCTAAACATGATTACACCAGTTTATGGGCCGCATGGAAAGCGGCTGGCGCTGAGTTGGTAGAGGCGCTGGAGAAGGCGCAGCAGCGGATTGATGAACTGGAGAATGATGAAGTTCGTCAGCGCTTGGCTAACGCAGAGCACCAACTCTACATGGCTGAACTGGCGAAAAATAATCTGAGAGCCAGTCGTAAGGCGCAGTTCCGCAAGCGCAAGGCGGCTGAGCAACGAATCGCCGAGTTGGAGTCCCGCACCGTCACCGTGAAGCTGCCGAAGCTCAAAATGCTCGAAGACTATCTCGCCGAAGTTGCCATTGAAGAGCGGAAAGCAATTTTGCTCGGTGTGCGGATGGAGTTTCATCGCGCGCTGAATGCCGCTGGCATCAAGTGGGAGGCTGATTGATGCGCGACTGGAGACTGGTTTTACGCGATATGGAGCGAGAAGAGGAGCGTAAGCGCTCTATGGTCAAAATTATTCCTGGTGAATTACGCAATCAAAAATGCCCGTGTGGTAGCGGACGGAAAGCTAAAAATTGCCAGTGCGACATGTTCAAGGGGGCGAAAAATGTCTGATGAAATTGAAACTATAGATAAAAATCCAAAATCATGGGCTGCATGGAAACGGGAAGCGGAGAGGCTACAAGGGATTATCGACGGCATGGCGCTGGCCGCAATGGACAGCGAGCCGGTAGCAGTACGTGAGCCCATAGCGTGGCTCAATGATGCATATTTAGCTCGCGGTGTAGTTGACGGTGAAGCTGGTAGCGAAGATGCTGGCCCCGGATATATTCTTGTGTATCGTGAAGCGCAGTCAGCGCCGGTAGTGCCGGAGGAAATGACGCCGCAGCAGGCCAGTCGGTCATATGGTGGAGAGGTTCGCGGGTATCGTGATGGCTGGAACGCCTGCCGCGCCGCCATGCTCCAGAGTGGTATCCTCACTGGTGAGGGTACCAAACAAGCTGAACCTGTAACGACGGCTAACAAGTTGCCGGAATTAATCGAAGGCATGGAAGTTTCCATTGATGTAAGCACTTGTGATGCTGATGCTGGCAATCGTTATTTCGGTACCGTCGCCGAGCTATCTGAGCTTGATGGGGCAAAGAATGGTTATATTTTGCTGGTTCAGGACGCAAAGCCAAACTTCAATCAGAGTGGCAACTCTCCTGTAATTCCGGATACATGGATTCCGGTAAGCGAGCGGATGCCAGATGATGAGCAGGAGGTGCTCACCATAAACAAAATGGGCTATCGCTTTGTATCATTCTTCGATAAGCACTCAGGGTTGTTTTTCGACAGGCTTGATGCGCCATCAGCATGCTGCATAGAGCACGTGCTGGTAACTCACTGGATGGCGATACCAGCCGCCCCGCAGGAGGTGAAAGGTGAGTAACTTACGCGATGAATTACGAACCTTCGACCTTGACCAGCTGCGCTCTCTTCGCGAGTTCGTGGGCGACCTCATAGCCAGAAAGGAGAGTGAGACACGTCGCACGGTATGGCGCGTCTGCTCTGACGGTATCTGCTTCGGCAATTTCAGGGAAGATGAATACCTCAAGGCAGTAGCGTTTCTCGCGGAGAAGGCTGCCGAAATTGACGCAGACCCGACATCAGACAGAAGAGATAGACGGATGGAGATTTTATCTCATCGGGTTATCGAGTCTGAATATGAGGGATGGTTTGATGCCTAAATCCCCAGCAGAACGCAAAGCTGTGAAGGAGGTTGTTATTGCAAATCGACCTGGTTAAACACCCAGGTGGCGTATTCTCTCCAGCAAACGAAACAGACCTCGAACGACTCCAGCGATTCAAAAACGGCGAAACCTACGTAGCCGAAATCAAACTCACCAGAAACCCCGCGCATCATCGTAAAGCCTTTGCATTCTTCCAGTTCTGCTTCGACCACTGGTCAGCGGAACACGCTGGATATGAATGCTCAGACGAACACACGCAGAAAGAAGAGTTCCGGAAGAATCTAACTATTCTTGCCGGATTCTATGACGTGGTTACAACGATACGCGGGGAGACAAAGGTGAGGGCTAAGAGCCTGGCATTCGCATCAATGGACCAGGAGGAGTTCGAGCGCTGTTATTCATCGCTGATTAACGCTGCCATTAAGAACGTATTCGCCGGCACAACTGACCCGGCAATCATCAACCGATTACAGTCATTCTTCTGAGGTGATATGAAGCGACGAAGCGCAACGCAAATCGTAATAGACCATCTGATATTCACTCCCACCAAACGCAGCAGAAACCGAAAGAAACCCACTCCCACAGAATCCGACATTGTCACTTTCAATTACACAGCTCATCTGTGGGATATGCGCTGGCTCAGAACCAGGGCAAGGAGGAAGCATGGCTAGACAACCACGGCGAAGATGCAAGATATGCCGTGAATGGTTTCACCCCAGATTCTCCAATGAATGGTGGTGTAGCCCGGAACACGGCGCTGAATACGGAATAATGCTCAGAGAGAAGGATAAAGCAAAAAGAGAGCAGCGGCGCAAGGAAGAAGCCCAGCAAGAACGACGAAACCTGAAAATCCGCAAATTAGCCCTCAAGCCAGACAGCTACTTCAAAGCACAAGCCCAGCAAGCCTTCAACAAGTTCATTCGCCTACGTGACCATGGCCAGTCCTGTATCAGCTGCGGAGAAACCAATCCGCCAGACCTGCACGGCGGACAGTGGGATTGCGGGCATTTTAAGACGGTTGGTGGCTTTCCCGAGTTGCGGTTTGAGGAAAGAAATGCTTACCGACAATGCAAATCGTGTAATGCAGGCTCCGCAAAGCACGGAGCAAAGGCCGCAACGGTAGCCCAGCAATACGAAGCGACACTGGTAGAGCGATTTGGTCAGGGGTTGGTTGACTGGCTGAATGGCCCGCATGAGATGACCCGATACCGGCGCGATGACTTCATTCGAATACGGGATGAGTATCGGCGCAAGTGTCGGGAGATGGAAAAGAAACTGGAGGCGAAATGAGCAAAGAATATATGAAAAAAATCCATTACCCATGTGAGACGGCCGCCATCTTTCAGGATGTGCTTTTTGTTATGAGGGTAGAGCATTACTCAGGCTTACTCAGCGAAGCTGACAGGGCTGCTGAGTTTTATCTCAACCATTTCCCCTATTGCGGTCTCGAGGATATCAGGGAGGGCATTCTGTATAGCTTTGGCGGTCTTTATCTGAACGATTATGAGCTAATCAGGGAGGCCGCATGACGCAGGAAATCATCGAAGCACTCCGCATTAGATGGACTCGCCTCCAGCTATTCAGCCGCGGCAGAACCTTTCCAGATAACTACATCCTTCTTCGTCAGTTTTACCGCATATACAGGGGGCCAGAATGGCAGTAAAAGAGCTCAACTTAACAAAATACCAGCAGGACTGGCTTGAGGGATGGCTGGAGTTGTGGGGAGCATGGGTATATTCGGGCCGGCTGGAAAAACGTATGAGCAGTGTGATCGCTCAATTCATGGAAAGGGTCGAGCCCTCTAGGGTAATGACCAGGCCAATGTGCAATGACGATGACGGAATGTTGATTTCTCAGGTCGTAGATTCCGTTATGCGCATCGACACAAAGGCCTTTGGTATTCTGCTTAGCTACTATTCTCACGGCTCATCCAAGAGAGCAATTGCATCGTACTATCACGCTACCGCAAAGCCACGCAAAATGGCCGGCAGAAGCGGGGAGGGTTGGAGGAAGCCATCACTGGCAACATGCAGGAATGAAATCGACGACATCCTCAAAGCTTCACTCTTCGTTTTGTACCAACCGATGCAAGATGCTTTTAAAATGCGTAAACGAGTCGAGAAAATTAGACATGTTGCCGTTAAAAAGCTTGACATTGCATTATCCATTTAGCCATAATTAGAAGGTAAGCTGCCGTTAGTGACTCTTAAGTTACTGCGGTGGCTTTTTGCTATGGATAGGGTCGCTCCCGAAAAGCAGTATCGTCACTGCCTGCCATAGCGAACATTGACGAGCAACTAGACGAGGTTGTTATGAGTGCAGATAAAGAAGAATTAGATTCCAGCATAGAACTGGATGCAGCAAGATATAGATGGCTAAAAAGCAGGGCCATTCAGGAAGGAAGGGATGGAGGGTATGTGCAGTTATATTCCTTCCCTCTTGTGATGAAAGATGACTTCTCGAAAAAAATTAGCCACCATAGCCTAGATGAAGCTATAGACGCACAAATCGCTGGGAAATAAATACCCGAAAGGTCGCTAAGGCGGCCTTTTTCATTTCTGCAATCTCGTCAGGGCTCTTGAGTGAATGCGTGCCGCACTACACGTTGAAGCTCATACGCGAGAGTCCTGACTAGATTACCAAATCCCGCCAGCTGGGAAATCAGGCCTTAGAGCCAACGCCTTACCCTCATTTTGCCTGTCGCCCAGGCAATTTTTTAAAGCGTACTTCCACCAAGAACCAGACCCAACCAACTCATTGCTGACACTCTGTGGCTACGGTGCAGTGCGCTTTAAAAAAACAAAACCCGCTCAATGGCGGGCTTCGTGAAAATGGGCGACGGCCAGTAGTTGGAGCTACCAGCCGTCATCTTGCTCATGACTCGAATCACGAACAAAGACCGAAGGCCCATCTCGTCTGATCAGACGGGGTAGACAATAGATCGGATTTGTTCACCTATCAATATCTTGTAGTCCTATTTCTGAACAAGTCCCCGTACCTGGGGGTGGAAATGAAAAAAATGCCATATAAAAGCGATCCGAACCTATGGTCGATCCTCATCGCTTTCGGCATGACTCTCGTCGGCGCAATAGCCAGTTACTCCTTCAAAGTCCTCAACGGCGAGTCGTTTAGTTGGAGGACAATGTGCCTACAGCTCATCGTGTCGATATTCGCCGGGCTTATCATGATCATGATTGCTATTCACTACGCTTGGCCTCAGGAAGTTACCGGAGGCGTGTGTGGTATGGCTGGCTGGTCTGGTTCGTCCCTTATCAAGGCTCTGGAAAGTCGTTTTCTGAGCAAAGCGGCGGGGAAAGAAGAAACCAATGACTAAAGACCAATTCATGAAGGCTGCCGGATTGTCTCAGGCGCTTGCTGATAAGTGGTATCAGCACATCATCGACACGATGAAAGAATTCGGCATTGATACCCCAAAAAGGCAGGCCCACTTTATCGCCCAGGTTGGCACTGAATCAAATGGGTTCCGAGCTGTCCAGGAATCACTGAACTACTCGGTCACTGGACTTCAAATTTTTGGTTCGCGACTCACAGCAGTTCAGCGCGAAAAGCTTGGGCGTAAGCCTGGTGAGCTTGCCTTATCCCCTGCCAGACAGGCTGACATTGCGAACATAGTTTATGGTGGCAGATACGGAAACAATCAGAGCGGTGACGGCTGGAAATACCGTGGGCGTGGGCTGAAGCAGGTTACCTTCAAAGACAACTATTCAGCCTGCGGCAAAGTGCTGGGACTGAACCTCATTGATGATCCCGACCTGCTGCTACTGGATAAGAACGCTGCCCGCTCTGCCGGTTGGTTCTGGAAAGCAAACAACTGCAATCAGTTTGCTGATTCCGGTGACGTAAATGGGCTGACCAAGCGTATCAATGGTGGATTTAATGGCCTCCAGGACAGAGCTGAACGCACAAGGAAAGCGGAGGCGGTGTTGATATGAGTGCCACTACTCTAAAGAACCTAATCCCCTTCATCTTTGCTGCAATCATCATAGGATTCATCGCTAAGCTCGGCGCAGATAATCGTCAATTGAGAATCAGTAACGCATCGCTTCAGAATGAAGCAAAAGAACTGAACATCAAAAACAACGATCTCGCCAATACGCTACAGAATCTCACTGATGCGGTGACGAGCATGAATAAACTGGTTGGGACTGAGGCCCGTCGCCGATCAGCCGCGGAGATGAAATCACAACGCCTGCAGGAAGAAGTGAAAGATGCGCTCAAAAACAATAAGTGCTCTATCGAGCTTATTCCTGATTCTGTCGTTGAGCAGTTGCGCCGACAAGCAGACTCAGTACGAAATGGTAAAAACGCCGATAGCCCCAATACCAGAAAGCCTGCTGATTGATTGTTCAGTCCCTATGGTGCCGACAGCAATGACATTTGGAGACAGCGTGCAAATGAACATAGCGCTGCTTAACGCTCTCGATGCATGCAATGGACAGGTAAGAACTATCAGGCAAATCGAATCATCAAGAAATATCCCTTAATCGGGAAAGGCGCAGTAATGTCGCCGTCTCTCTGCAATATCTAAGACCAAGCCGCCATAGCGGAATCCTCATTGCGAGAGTGCAGATAGAATCAAAAACATTACACGCAGGGTTTTGTAGGTTTGTCCCGACATGCCGGAAACGTCAGCCGGTGCGGAAGAAGTGGCGTGACCTCTGAGAGAAGAACAAATAATATAAATCATTGGCTAGGGTGGCCCTGGATTAAAATGACGACAACTAGGCGAGGTTGGCGATGGGTAAAAACAGAGAAGGCGCAAGGAAAAAGAAGCGAGAAGAAGCTGATAAGCAAATCATGGATTCCATGTGGAATATATTCCAGAAGCTCAAAAAGAGTGAGCATGACCTAACGGACGAATTGTTAAGTCTGCCGTTTTATAGAGCCCGCTAAATGCGGGTTTTTTATTGCTCATTACAAAAGCTCTTCAAGTGAGGGGCTTTGATAATGACTAAGGAGATAAGCATGTCGAGTGAAACAAAAATGGGTCGCCCGACTGACTACCTTCCAGAAGTAGCTGAAGACATCTGTAACTTGCTCATGTTGGGCGAGAGTCTGCGTTCTATCTGTAAGCGTCCGGGCATGCCATCTATCCGTGCAGTTATGTATTGGTTGCAGAGACACGAAGACTTCATGCAACAGTACGCGCGTGCGCGTGAGGTTCAGGCCGAACTCCTCGCTGAAGAGATCATTGAAATAGCTGACGACAGCAAGGGAGATGTGATTGTCGATGAAGATGGGCATGAACAAACGAATCATGAGCGCGTCGCGCGTTCCCGGCTTCGAGTAGATGCCCGTAAGTGGTACGCCTCAAAACTTGCTCCAAAGCGTTACGGCGACAAAGTAACGCACGAGCAAAACATCACCATTACCGATCTGACTGATGAAGAGTTAGACCGGCGCTTACAGGAGTTAACCAATGCACAATCTCAGCCGGGAGCAGAAGATTGAGCTGGTAAAGCTCCTGGAAGAAAAGAAGCGACGCGATAATGTCTATCGCTACCGAACCTACTACGAAACTCGTTACCCCTGGCAAAAACGTTTCATTGCGAACACTCGCGAATATTCACAGGTAGCACTCATTGCTGCGAACCGTGTTGGTAAGACGGACACGGCGACATATGTCGATGCAATTCACGCCATGGGTGACTACCCGGACGGATGGACAGGTCATAAATTCGATCATGCACCGTTAATCTGGATACTTGGTTATTCAGGCGAGAAGTGTCGAGACCTTCTACAAGCGCCGATCATCGGGCGAAAGACAGACAACGGCTGGGAAGGTGGATTAATCCCCGGCGAGCTTATTGTCAGTGTTGAGCCTATGACGGGCACGCCAAACGCCGTCCGTTCTGTGTACATCAAACACAAGTCAGGCGGCACAGCAAAGATACAGTTTTGGTCTTACTCGCAGGGGCAGCACGCTTTGATGGGGGACAGCGTCGACTGGTTCCATATCGATGAGGAGCCAAAAGATCCCGCAATATTCCCCCAGGTACTTACGCGTACAGCGACTGGTGACAAAGGAAACGGCGGCAGAGGGATTTTGACGTTTACGCCAGAGAACGGCCGCACCGATTTGGTCATAGGCTTCATGGACAACCCGTCATCAGCCCAGGCATGCATGAACGTAGGCTGGGATGATGCACCTCACCTGAGCGACAAAGTTAAGACTGAGTTACTGGTATCCTTCCCTGCGCATCAAAGAGATATGCGAACTAAGGGCATACCAATGCTTGGTCACGGTCGCATCTACGATATTGCCGATGATGAAATCACCTGTCAGCCATTCTCCTGTCCAGATCACTTCTTTGTTATCGACGGGCAAGACTTCGGCTGGGACCACCCGCAGGCGCACATTCAGTTGTGGGAGGACAGGGATGAGGACGTCATTTACATCTCTCACGTGTGGAAAGCACGACAGAAGAAAGCTGATGAGGCGTGGCGCATCGTAAAGCCATGGGCTAAGGATGTTCCAACGGCGTGGCCGCATGATGGAAATCAGCATGAAAAGGGCGGAGGACAGCAGCTCAAAGAACAGTACAAGGCTGAGGGATTCAAGATGCTTGGCGAGCATGCTACATGGCCTGATGGTGGGAACAAGGTTGAGCCGGGCATTCACGAAATCAGAGAGAGAATGCTTGATGGAAAATTCAAGGTGTTCTCCACTTGTACGGATTTCTTTGAAGAGTTCCGGATGTACCATCGCGATGAGACCGGGAAGATAGCTAAAACTAATGATGATGTGCTTGATGCTATCCGGTACGCCTACATGATGCGTCGTTATGCAATTCAGAAATACCGCATCTCCGCCCCTCGCAACAAACCTCGCATGGCTAACACAGACTACAACCTATTCGGGTGATACATGAGCGAAGTAACTAAAGCAGTCGGCTCTGTCATTGGCGGAGTCGGGGACATGCTCGGCCTCGGAACAGCGACGCCGACAATCACGCAGACACCACAGGTGCAGCAGGACCAGACAATCAACGCAGCGGATGATCAGCTGCGTCGCCGTCAGCGTCAGGGCGTTAATGCCAATATGCTATCCGGCCCAGGTGGCGATAGCTCTTCAAGCTCTACTGGGCAGAAAACTTTGTTAGGTGGTTAAGATGGACAAAAGCCAGGAAGAACTGCTCAATCAGATTTTGCGTGACCAGTCCTCAATGGAAGTGTCGCGCAAGACCTGGGAGCAGCACTGGGATGAAGTTGCTGAGCGATGCCTGCCGAGAAATTCCGGTTTCACTAAAAAGCCTCAGGATGGCTCTAAGCGCAGCGAAAAGGCCATTGACTCAACCCCAATCCTGGCCCTTGAACGTTTCGCCGCGGCAATGGAATCCGTCATCACTCCGCGCACTCAGATGTGGCATGGACTGCAGAATGAGCGCTTTGCTGATGATAACGATGTGCAGAAGTATTACGAGGAGTGCACGAAAATACTCTTCCGTGTTCGCTATGCTCCGCACGCCAACTTTGCTAACCAGCAGAGCGAGAACTACATCAGCATTGGCGCATTCGGTAACGGGTGCATTTACGTTGATGAGGTCCCGGGCAAAGGCACAAGATACATCTGCTACCCGCTGCAGGAGATTTACTTCGAGGAGAACTATCAGGGAATTGTTGATCTCGTTCACCGCAAGTTTTGCCTCACCGCTCGCCAGGCAGTGCAGCAGTTTGGCAAAGAGAATCTCCCCGACTTCATCCAGCGAGCATCAGAGAACTCTCCGCTAACGAAGTATGAATTCATACACCGTGTGTGGCCGAACGATGATATTAAATACATTAAAGGGGAGCCGGCACCTGGCCCCGCAGGTATGCCGTGGAAATCGGTATACATCAGCATCTCCGGAAAGAAATTAATCCGGCGGGGTGGCTATCACACAATGCCGTATTGCATCGCCAGATATTATAAGTCGCCTGGTGAGACATACGGTCGCGGTCCTGGCATGACTGCCTTGCCTGACATGAAAGTCCTCAATGAGATGAACAAAGAAACTCTCATTGGTGCGCAACTTGCAAACCGTCCACCGGTACTTGTCGCAGATGATGGTGCCCTAGATGCGTTCTCGTTGGTTCCCGGTAGCATTAACTCTGGTGCCGTAAGCGCTCAAGGTAATCCACTCGCCGTCCCGTTCAACACTGGAGCCCAGCCACAACTAGGGCTTGAGATGATGGACCAGAAGCGTCAGCTGATTAACGACATCTTCCTGGTGACGCTGTTCCAGATTCTCGTGCAGAACCCGAACATGACTGCTACTGAGGCCATGCTTCGCGCACAAGAGAAGGGGCAACTGCTTGCACCCACAGCCGGCCGCATTATGTCAGAGCAGCTTGGGCCAATGATTGAGCGTGAAGTTGATATCTGTGCACGCATGGGGCTCTTCCCTGATCCGCCTCAGCAGTTGCTTGATGCGAATATGGAATTCGACATCGATTACAAGTCTCCACTCATTCGCATGCAGCAGAGCGAAGAGGGAACTGGCATAGCGCAAACCCTACAGATGGCGACGTCGATCGCTCAATTTGACCAGAGCATCATGGGGCTGTTCAACTTCGGAGATATCATGCGCGAGTTCGCTGATATCAACGGCATGCCGCGCACGCTGATTAAAGACCCGGAAGAAGAGCAGGCGATGAAAGAAGCTCAGGCGCAGCAGGCGCAACTAAACAACTTGCTGCAGGCCGCGCCAAACATCGCAACCGCTGCTGACAAAATTGCTTCGGCTCAACAGAATTTTAATACCCCACTCCCTGCACCTCAGTAAGACAAAACCATGACAAAAGAGCTCATTACCGAGCGCTATAAACGCGCCCGGGAGTTAGCCATGTCCCGCGCATATCGACGCGTGTTTGGCGAGCATGGGTCACGCACGAAAGAGCAACAGATGGTGATAGGCGACCTGATGAATTTCAGCAAGCTGCTCGCCAGTTCTGTAGCTATGTCAAAAGTGACCGGCTCAATAGATACGCACGCAACGATGCTTGCAGAAGGTCGCCGGGAAGTGGCTCACCGAATCATCAATTACACAACGCTGGATGATGCACAAATCCTCCTGGCAATCTCGAAACTGGACGAGGCATTGAAATCGAATGTTTAAGTTATCCAACTTCTTTCACAAGCAAGAGCTTGCAGGGGAACCCGCAGCCCCAGGCTCTGAAGCTCCAGCATCTGCACCTGAGGTTTCAGCTCAGCCTGCAACGTTGTTAGGTGGCCAACCGGACCCGACGCCTGAAGCCCCACCGGTAGCTGAGCCCTTCCTCAAAGAACTACCTGGCGCGGATGACAAAGAAGGCTGGTCTGCGCTTTACGCCAAGATGGGGCGGCCTGAAACGGCAGATGGCTATGAACTTCCTGTACCTGAAGGTGATAGCGGAGAGTTCGCTAAGACAGCCTCTCAATGGCTGCATGAAGCGGGACTCAACAAACAGCAAGCTCAATCCCTTGTCGCGCAATACAACGCCCACGCCGCTGCTCAGGCAGAAGCGCATCAGGCTGCTATTGCTCAGCAGGTAGAGAAAGACATGACTGCAATCAAGCAGGAGTGGGGCGCTGACTTTGATGCCAATAGCGCAATCGTCAGTAGCGCAGTGAAAACCTTCGCGCCACCTGAATTCGTCGAAATGCTCGACAAGTCCGGGCTAATTAACAGCCCGGTCATCGCAAAGATGTTCCTCAAAATCGGCTCAGCAATCGGCGAAGACAAATCGGTTGCAGCTAAAAAGAACTCTCCGCAGGGCGGTGAGAACGACCTCGCTCAACGCCTCTGGCCGGGCATGAGTTAACTAACTGGAGATTTACTGAATGGCTACACTTTCTGGAAAGTACACCCTTCTGGATGTGGCAAAGACTCTTGACCCGGATGGCAGCACTGCTGCGGTGGCTGAGTTGCTGTCACAAGACAATGAAATGCTGATGGATATGCCGTGGTTTGAGGGCAACCTCCCTACGGGCCATCGCATCACAACCCGAACTGGCTTGCCGGATGTTATCTTCCGTAAGCTCAATGGCGGCGTTCCGCCGAGCAAGGCGACCACTGCTCAGTTGGATGAAGCGTGCGGTATCCTCGAAGCCCGTTCTGAGATCGACAAAGACCTGGCGATGCTGAACGGCAATACTGGTTCTTTCCGTCTTCTTCAGGCGAAGGCATTCATTGAAGCGATGAACCAGCGCATGCAGCAGACCGTTCTTTACGGCTCTACTGAAACGACGCCAGAAGCATTCCTCGGTCTGGCTCCTCGTTACGGATTCGCACCTTCAAACTCATCTGCTGCGCCTAACAAGGTCAACGTGATCGATGCTGGCGGTACTGGTGCCAACAACACGTCAATCTGGCTTGTTGGCTGGGGTGCAAACACCGTTCACGGTATTTACCCGAAAGGCTCACAGGCTGGCTTGATCCACAACGACCTGGGTGAAGGTGACGCATTCGACGTTAACCAGAACCGCTTCCGGGCATTCATGGACCAGTATCAGTGGAAGTGCGGCATCGCCCTTCATGACTGGCGCTATGTAGTCCGCATCGCAAACGTTGATGTTACCGCGCTGACTAAAAACGCCTCGGCTGGCGCTGATCTGATTGACCTGATGACTCAGGCTCTGGAAAAAATCCACAGCCTTTCCGGTGTCACTCCGGCGTTTTATGTCAACCGCACCATCCGCAGCTTCCTGCGCCGCCAGAATGTAAACAAGGTTGCCTCCGGCACTCTGATGTACGACGAAGTTGCTGGTAAGCCGGCCCTGCGTTTTGGTGAGGTTCCAGTCCGTCGCGTTGATGCCCTGGGCATCGCCGAAGCTCGCATTGTTTAATAAGGAGTAATGCATGTATCTCGATAAGCAAGCTGAGTTCTCGGACAGCCAGGCGGTTACTGCAACAGCAATTTCCACCAACGTCATGGACCTGAACACAGCATTTAACTACAACACCGGGGTTGATATCGGTACCGGTGAAGATGTTTACCTTGTTGTTCAGGTTGATGCCGCTGCTACCGCTGCTGGCGCTGCAACCGTTCAGGTAACTCTGGAGTCATCCGCTGCTGCAGGGCTGACCAGTTCAACCGTCCACTTCACTTCGGCAAGCTATGCGCTGACTGACTTAACCGCGGGCAAAACGTTGTTTTCAGTTAAGCTGCCGAGCGGAACATACCTGCGCTATCTCGGCGTTCGCTATACCGTAGGCACTGGCCCGCTGACAGCTGGCACTTTCTCCGCGTTCCTGGTGAAAGATGTTGAGGCGTGGCGTGCATACGCTCGCAACTACACCGCGTAATAACAGGGGCTTCGGCCCCTTTCTCATTTGGTGAGATATGGCAACCAGAATCGAAATCATCAACAGGGCATTAACCAAACTCGGAAGTGATCGCCTGATGAGCGAGGCTGACGACAATGCTGCATCTCGGGCCATAGAGGCTATCTATGATGGGCTGCTGGATACTCTCCTGCGCACATACAGATGGTCTTTTGCTATCAAGCGGGCTCAGTTAGCGCTGCTATCCAGTGAGCCTTTGTTTGGCTATCAGTTTCAATACCAACTCCCTTCTGATTGCATCCGTATAGATGCGATTACTGATGTGGTCAATCAGGAGTGGTGGAATCACGACTGGTGTGGATACAACCTGCCATATCCGCGCTATCAAGTTGAGGGCCGTCAAGTCCTCACCGATATGGAGTCTCCGGTATATATCCGCTACGGCGCGAGAATGCCAGATCCAACGAATTATGACGAAGCCTTTACTGAGGCGTTCGCTTGCAAACTTGCTGTAGAGATTTGCGAAACCATCACTCAGTCTTCGACAAAGAAACAGG
This sequence comes from Klebsiella sp. GW_Kp181, assembly GCF_040062315.1. Lineage (NCBI taxonomy): Bacteria > Pseudomonadati > Pseudomonadota > Gammaproteobacteria > Enterobacterales > Enterobacteriaceae > Klebsiella > Klebsiella sp. GW_Kp181. The sequence goes on along the minus strand of NZ_JBEAFR010000001.1, from coordinate 41,125 downwards.
CCGCTCTTCAGGACTTCGATATGGCCATTAAAGCGGCGCGAGCAGCAAGCGCAATCGAAAGACCCCCTATCAAGCAGCAGGACACATCCTGGTATACATCGAGGTTATAAATGCCTTCAACATCTCCAGCCATCAATAGCTTTAACGCCGGTGAGTTCTCCCCGCTAATGATGGGGCAGACCGATTTCAACAAATGGAAAAGCGGCTGCAAAAAGATGCTGAACTTTATTCCCCGGTCGCAAGGGCCGGCAGAGCGCCGCGGTGGGACTTACTTTGTCAGCGAAGTAAAAAACTCTGCCAACCGCGTGTGGTTGGCCAGGTTTGAGTACAACACAACTCAGGCTTTTATTCTTGAGTTCGGTCCGGGTTACATCCGTTTCTATTCAGATCACGGCGTGGCGCAAGATGGCTCAGGAAATCCACTTGAGGTTGCGTCACCATATACAGCAGGTGATCTGACAAACGAAGATGGGGCATTTGGCCTTTCAATGGTTCAGAGCGGTGATGTGATTTACATCTGCTCTTATGCTGGCGATAAGCCGCCATATAAGCTATCAAGATTCAGCAATACAAACTGGACCCTTGAAGCGTTTGATTATGCATCGGCCCTTGGTCCTTTTGACAATATCAACTCCGATCGTACTGTAACTGTCTACACTGACCAGTTTCGAATCTGGTCAGCAGATGGCGCAACTCGACCTGACGGCACGCCAACAACAACAAGTTTGTGCACGATAACCGCGAACTCAGCAATATTTGAAGCGGGTCATGTTGGCGGGCTGTTTTATATCGAATCCTCAACTGACGCCGTCGATGACGGGACCGGCCACTCAGGATACATATCCGCCTGGTCTGCAGGAACAACAGAAACCTTTACCGAAGGTTCGTTCTGCCGCAGTGATGGCAAGTATTACGAGGACATGAGCGGCGACCATACCGGCAGCACTCAGCCAACCTGGACAGCTGGCGCTCACCGTGATGGTAGTGGTAGCGACGCGGTATTGTGGCGATATTCAAATGGCGGCTGGGGAGTCATTGAGATTACCGCAGTGAACAGCGCAACCGAGGCTGTAGGCAAGATCAGAACTGAATTGCCGCCGAGTGTGCGCAACACCACAGGTAAAACCTATAAATGGGCCTTTGGTGATTGGTCATCTGAGAAAGGGTTTCCGACAAAGGTCGCATTCTATAAGAGCCGGCTATGCTTCTCAGGCCGAAATAAACTGTGGTTCTCGGTCGCGTCAGATTACGAAAACTTCACTCCAATGTCAGATGGTTTCGAGGTGCAGACCGATGACTCTATCAACGTGCAGATTGAAGCCGACTCGACCAACGTCATACAGTGGCTGGCTGCCAGTAGCTCTTTGCTGATTGGCACCGCGGGTAACGAATTCGCCTGCTCTCCCTCGACAACAACAACCGCTTTTGGCCCGGATAACATTCAAATTGTCCAGGAATCTAAATACGGCTCTAAGGGCGTCAATGCAATTATCGTTGGTGATACAGTCCTGTTTATCCAACGCGCAGGCAGGAAAGTACGCGCCGTCACTGCTGATTATCAGAGTGGCACATACAGCTCCGTTGATCTTTCAGTCATTGCAGAGCATATCACCTCAACAGGAATAATCGATTTTGCCTGGCAGCAGGAGCCGGACTATGTGGTTTGGGTCGTGCTGAATAGTGGAATCCTGGTTGGGCTTACTTACAACTCTGAGCAGGAAGTTATTGCCTGGCATCGACATGATGTCAGCGGCGTGGTGGAGTCTGTAGCGACTATACCCGGGCCGGATGGAAACAGGGATGACCTCTGGATAGTCGTCAGGCGTACTATTAACGGTGTTCAGCGTCGTTATGTTGAGTACCTTCATGCTGCATGGGATTCCTATACCGAATCGATTTCTAATGCGTTTTATGTTGATTGTGGGCTTACATACAACGGTAGCGCAGTCACGTCATTGACAGGGCTTTCTCATCTGGAAGGAAAGACTGTGGCAGTTATGACCGATGGCGCAGCACATCCTGACCGCGTCGTGTCAGGCGGAGCTATCAGTCTTGAATGGTCAACGACTGTAGCTCATGTTGGTCTGCCGTTTACCTCTGAGATGGTGACTTTGCCTCTTGAGGCTGGCGGTACCGCAGGTACGGCACAAAGCAAAACCAAACGAGCAAACGAAGCTGCGATCAGGTTCGTAAATACTCTTGGCGGTAAGATGGGAATAGAGGGTGGAAGATACCTTGATGTAATTCCAACTCGCGATTATCACGATCTCATGGACCAGGCTCCGGGCCCGTTCACAGATGACAGAAAGCTAACACTCCCATCGCAGTACGATACAAATGCGTGCCTTCGAATCGTTCAGGACCAACCGTTACCTATGACGGTTTGCGCTATCTATCCTCGTGTATGGACATCAGGCGAATGAAAATAATCGACTTTGAACCAGAGCACATCCTGCAGATTAAACCACAAGATAGGCAATCCTATATTCAGCTGACAATTGAATATGGACAACTTCTGGCAGACGGCAACTGCTTTACCGGGGTACACGAAGGTAAGGTGGTTGCAATTGGTGGAATCATCCCTGTTTGCCCTGGTAGAGGCTTCCTGCATCTCATCGTCTCAGAAGGCATCCCGCATCAATGGATAAAATTATTCCGTGCGGCCAGACGCCTTATTGATGCCGTGCAGGATGATTATATTCGACTTGAAACACTGAGTGGATTTGAAGAGGCCGACAGGTGGCTTGAACTGCTTGGTTTCGAATTTGAAGGCGTTCTTCGCAAAGTCATGCCTGATGGCTCTGATGCGAAGTCGTACAGCATAGTGAGGTCATAATGGCAGCAGCATTACCCTGGCTTGCGGCTGGTTCAACCGGTTTAAGCGCTTTGTCCGGAGTGAATAACGCACGCCAGCAATCTAAGCAAAGCAATCTCAACGCGCAACTACTCGATCAACAAGCCAGGAACACAGCGCTGCAGACAGGCTCTCAGGTAAGCCAGATACGCCGGCAGGGAGCAAATGTTATGGGTGAGCAAGCCGCTGCATTCGCTGACAACGGTACCGGGACAGGTGGTAGTAATGCTCTCATCCAGCGCTCGACAGCGATAGATACAGAAATGGACGCCGCAAACGCAGACTATAACGGTCAGTTGCAGATTAACGATCTGAAAAATCAGGCGTCAGCTATGCGGGCCACGGCAAAGAATCAGCAGCCAGGACTGTTGAGCCTAGTCGGTGGTGCGGCAAGTACGCTGGGTTCTTACTACGGAACAAAATCACTTCTGAAGGGTTAATATGGCCAGAATCCCTGTTTACCAGAGCCAGGTCGGTATCCGCGCGGCAGGTCCGTCTCCTGTGCGCTATCAAACTGAATCGACTGACCAGCAAATGTTATCACAGGGCGTCAATCAGTTTGTTGACGGCGCCGTGCGCATTCAGCGTCAGCAACAGGCTGTTCAGGATACTCAAGATCTGACGGACTTTGCCAATGCGCAGAATAACCTGAATGCTGCGTTAAATGATGCGAGACAGCAGTCAAAAACGGGAATTGACTACATTCCTGCAGCATCTGCGCTCGTTAAGCAGCATGAGAATGATTTCTATGCTGCTCATCCTTCAATGTCAGAGCAGCAGAAGGGAGAGTATCAACTCCGTTGGGCGCAGCTGAGAGGAAGCGTAGACAATCAGGCTATCAACTGGGGGCAGGGGCAGGCGAAAGCTATCTCCATAGCCAATCTGGAAGATAGTGCTGCTGCAGTAGGGAATATCATTCTCCAGGACCCAACGCAGGCAAAGGCTCTGGCTCAGTCTCACTTGCAGACGATAGACCAGAGCGACCTTGACCCGGCAACGAAGGCGCAACTAGCAAGCAAGTCACGTAACATGTGGGCTCTTGCCGCGGCGCAGTACGGTATTAACGCCAATCCTCAACATGTTATTGATCAGGAATCGACCTTCCGTCAGGTTCAGTCCGTAGGGGCTGGCGATGGAGAAGCGACTCCATCAGGATCAAGCGGGACTCTTGCGACAAGGAATAATAATCCTCTTAACATTCGTTTTTCTGGAAACAATAACTGGGCCGGTAAAGGTAGCGATAACGGCTCCGGGTTTGAGAACTTCGACAGCGCAGAGCATGGTCTACGTGCAGGGCTGAAGCTAATCCGCAACCATATTGGAAACGGCAAGGATACACTGCAGTCGTTAATCAGTACGTGGGCACCCCCAAGTGAGAACGATACAAAGCAATACGCCCAAGCCGTTAGCAGAAAAACAGGCATCCCTGTTGATGCTCAGTTAAATCCTAATGACCCTCAGCAAATGACTGCGGTAGCAAAGGCAATGGCTGAGCAGGAGGGGTATGGTGGAAATCTTAGCGGCGGGCAGTTACAACGTGCGTGGGATTCACTTAACGACCCAAATCAACTCGCTCCCGGCATTCCGTGGGGGCAACTAACGCCACAACAGACGCAAACGGTAATCAACCAGGCACAAGCCAAAGTAGATCAGCAGAACACACAAACCAGAATGCTGATGCAGCAAAGTATTCAGGATGATGTTGCGCGAGTGGAGGCCGGGGTGCCGGTAAACAATCCCATTTCTCGTGAGTCGTGGATGGCTACTGCTCCGCATGATGCGACGCCACAGCAAATCGAATTGTTGTCAAAGCAGTACGACCAGTATGCGTTAACCATGAGTCTGCAGGGAACATACTCAGACATAAACACAAAATCTGCGACAGATGGACTTGCTGCGGTTCAGTCAATAAAGCCCACTGGTGATGAATCTGATTTTGCCGTGCGGCAACAGCGTTATCAGCAAGCAGCCCAAAAGTACCAGCAAGTAATTACTGCACGCGAAAAAGACCCCGGAGGTTGGCTATCGCAGAACTCACCTGCAGTTAAACAGGCTTATGCTGCTTATGCGCAAGACCCAACGCAGGGCGCGCAGTTCGCAAACGCCATTATGGTTGAGAAAAATCGCCTTGGGATTATGAGCAAAGACATTCTCCCAGACACGATGGCTGATTCTATCCTGCAGACTATCGACAGTAGTAAAGAACAGAGCGTCGCTGCCATTCAATCCGTTGGGCAGCAGTTTGGGCCGTACTCGCAGCAAGTCATGCAGCAAATACAGAAAAAGGCTGGCCCGGCGCTACAGGTTGTGATGGCTACTGATAACCCCCGGGCGGCTAATGCGTTGTGGCAGAACCGTAATGTTAAGACCTCTGATCTGCGTGATTCCATCAACACTGCCGCATCTGGCTCTGCTGACAGCGCAGATACTGAATGGGCTTCGCAGTCGAAAGATTTTGCGGCCACTATGGTTGTGCAGCCAGGAGGCGTCGGTATCTGGAATAACTTTAATGACCAGGGCCGCCGGCTTATGTACCTGAACATTCAGAAAGGGATGAGTGTAGGCGATGCAGCCAAGCAGGCGTTTCAGGATATTTTGGGCTCACAGTATCAGACCACCGGAACATGGAGACTGCCCACCCGCCTTAACCTCGACATGAGCGACATTAAAGACGGCGTAAGTGCGTATATGGATAACCTCAAAGGTGAAGACATTCGCCCCTTGATTGGTGATCCGCGAGTAAGTGAAGAGGTCAACCGCAGCCAGAGTCTAAGTCGCATCAAAGACAACGCGGAGTGGGTGACCAACTCTGATGAAACCGGTCTGATGATGACGCTAAACGGCCTTGTTGTGACCGACCCGCAAGGGCAGCCCATAACAGCAACGTTTAGTGACCTCGCAAAACTTGGCCAGCAGAACCGCAGCAGAACAAACCGCTTCTCTAAATTCATCAATAACCCCGTGACATACACCCCAGGTCAGACTAAAGGGCAGAGCATTGAGTCTCAGCGCGAGAATCTGATCAAGGTGTTCAATCAGGGGCAGCAAATCAACAGGTAAATTATGCCGATTTATACAGACGACCCGGGGACAGGTATTAATCAACCGCTGAGCAACGTTGAATCTGGTCTCGGTGAATCTTTGTCGGCATCATTCACACAGGGATTCAGAGAAGGCCCGTTGATGTCTGGCATACGGTTTGCTCAGGCTGACCAGTACGCCAATGACCCTAACTCTCCTGTTGTAAGTAAAGCTGAGGCGGATGCAAAGCTCAAAGAGCTTGGCGTTAAGAGTATAAATATACCCGACTCCGGCGTTACGCAGTCCTTCATGGACCATGTGACACAGGAAAGAAAAGAGGCGCTTGCAAGACAGCAGATTGCTTCCTCGGCACCATCAGGGTTTATAAACACGCCGCTTAACTTTATGGCCGGGCTCGCCGGTTCTATGGCAGACCCGGCAAACCTGGCGATTGGTCTGGTGCCGTTCGCTGGCGAAGCCAGGGCCGCTACTGCGCTCGGAAGGTTTGGTGAGCGCTTTGTGCAGGGCTCGATTTATGGTGGTGTCCAGACGGCGGCCGCAATTCCATTTACTGCTCTTGCAGCTGCTGCTGAAGGGGATAACTTCACGCTTGCGCAGGGGATGGAAAACATCTTCCTTGGCATGGTGGGCGGGGGAGTCCTTCATGCGGGCGGAGGGGTTATTGCAGATCTGGTTAGAGGAAGGCGAGGCGCTGAACCATCAGCATCAATCGCAGATGAGGCCGGCACTCCGAGAGCGACAGAATCATCACAGGCACCCCTTTCCAATGAAGCAAACTTTGCTGACCTTGATTCCTACGTATATAGCCGCGCCTATGATGATGTCACTCCTGCTTACCAGGCTGAATTGAATGCTACCAGAGATAGCATCACATCAAATCTTGACGATATTAAGTCAGGTATTGAGGCCACCCGACAGCAGATAAGTGACATCGAGTCTTCACTGGAGAGGCGCGTGTCTGAATATAAGTCTCAGGGGATGAAAAGCCGCGATGCAAGAGCTCAGGCAAAGCAAGATATTGCTGATGAAAGAACACAAGTTCAGGAGCGTCAGGGAGAGCTGCAACAGGAACTTGAGAAGCATGGCCAGGCATCTCGGGCGGAGGATGAGCTAGGGCAAATAGACCGGGGCGATATACCTCCTGCATTGAGAGAGAGAATTGCCGCCCGTGCTGCAGAAATCGGCGATGGATTCAAGCCAACTGCAATAGCCCAGGGTGTTAGAACTGCAGCACAAAGAATAAATGAGGCTAACTGGACGCAGAGAGAGAACGCCTTTCGCGGTGGATTATCGCATATGCTCCAGGGCAGGACGCCTGATATTGAGCCCTTCTTTGACCTTGGCAGAACAGACCTTCGTGCAACTGCGTTTGACCAGATCAAACAAGGCCCGCGCCCGGACATTGACGAACCGACAGTAAGAGCCAGTGCAGATGCTGACACGCAGTATAAGCGCGCGCAAAACAATGATGACCTCATGAATGCTCAGGAAGATTTTGACGCTGAAATCGAACTGGCGCGGAATATGGTTGATGACCTCGACTCCCCCCAGCTCAAAGAGGCGTTATCTGCCATCCAAAAAGAAGCCAATGACGAAAGCTTTATGAAAGGTCTGCAGGCATACGCCACCTGCATGCTCAGGAGAATGTAATGGCAAATCAGTTTCTCACTCAATGCGAAAAAACAGTTAATGCTGCTGCCGGCCGCAATCTGTCAGAAGATGAAATGGGTCGCCTCGTATCTGACATGGAAAACACAGTCAAACGGATACGCGCTGAGAACGAAGGGATTTCGCTTGAGGCAGCAGCGTTATGGGCTGCCGAAGAACTTAGCAATGCTGAGAAACTAGCAAACGTTATTGAAGCACGTAACAAGGCTCTGAATACGCGCATTGCAGCGCAGCGACTTGCGTTCATTCGTGACTCATTTCCAGATCGCCCTGATATAGGCCTGTCAGCAATTCTTGTTGGGAGAAATGAAGCCCGCACTGGCAGCCGGTCCTCTGCGTCTGCGGAACAATTTCAACTGCGTTCAAAGTATCTGTCCGGACTGAATCACGACCTTGAACAAGCGGGAGTACTGAAATATCTCTCCAGTGGCTCAAATGATGCTGAGGTAGCCGATGCTATGTGGCGTCTTGGCAAAGGTGAGTCTACAGACGGCATGATGAAAGAGTCGGTTAAAATCGCCGAAATAATCACTAAATGGCAAGAATCAGCCAGACTTGATGCCAACAAGGCCGGTGCCTGGATTCGTAAGATGCCTGGCTACATTGCTCGCCAGGGCCACGACATGATGAAGATTCGCGCTGCAGGTTTTGCTGCATGGCGAGACGCCATCCTCCCCAAACTGGACAAGGCAACATTCGAAGGCGTAGCAGACCAGGACGCATTTCTGAGAAGCGTTTATGATGGGCTGGCGTCTGGTGTCCATCTTGCCTCAGAGAAGCCAGACTGGATGAAAGGCTTCAAGGGCTCACAGAACGTAGCTCGTAGGGCCAGTCAGGAGCGCGTGCTGCACTTTCTTGATGGCCGGTCATGGTATGAATACAACCGGGAGTTTGGCGTTGGTTCCGTGCGTGAGGCTATCTATGGGGGCCTTGAAGCATCTGCCCGTAATACCGGACTTATGCGCATTCTCGGGACCAATCCGGAGAACATGGTTAATTACCTTGCAGATACCATTTCTGCAGATCTGAAAGGTAACGAAAAGGCTCTGGCTGCATTTAACGATGCCAGGCGCACCTCGATTAAGCATCAGATGGCTGAAATAACAGGTCAGACAAACATACCAGGCTCCTCATCATTAGCCAGGTTCGGGTCTACCACAAGAGCTGTAGATTCAATGATGAAGTTGGGTGGCGCAATGATTTCATCGTTTAACGATCTGGCTAGTAACGCCCTTGAATTGAGATATCAGGGGAAAAACTTTATGGAGGCGTTAACTGAATCTATTCAAGGAAGACTAAAGCGCTTTTCCTCAGAGGAGCAGAAGGAAATCCTTAGCTCACTTGGCGTTTACGCTGACTCCATGCGTGATGAGATACTGCAGCGCTTTTCCGGGGACGTAACGTTGCCAGGAAAGGTTGCAAGATTGCAACGCCAGTTTTTTCGTATGAACGGTCTTAACTGGTGGACAGATGCATCAAGAAATACCACAGCCACAATGATTTCTCATTGGCTGGCAGGTAATGCAAAGTCACCCCATGCCACGCTGAATCCTGACCTTAAACGCGCTCTTGACCTGCATGGAATCGGCGAGCCAGAGTGGAACATCTATCGCACCATGGACATGAAAGGCTCAGAAGGTCGAACCTTCATGACGCCAGACGGTATTGATTCTGTTCCTGATGATGTGATCGCTAAGTATGTCGCAGATAAAAACGTCACTGTAAATGAGCGAAGCATTGCGAATGCTCGTTCTGAACTGGGTGATAAGTTGCGTGGATATATTCTCGATCGCGTCATGGTAGCGATGACGGAGCCAACCGCTCGAACTAGGGCAACAATGAAGCAAGGAACTCAGCCCGGAACCTGGCCCGGTGAAATTTTACGCTTTATGGGGCAATACAAGTCATTCACCGCCTCTTTCATGCAGCAGGCGTTGGGTCGTGAGGTATTTGGTAGAGGCTATACCCCTGCACCATTGGGACAAAGCCGGTGGGGTAGCGTATCGAATGCGCTATTTAAAAGTGGCAAAGGTGAGATGGTTGGACTCGCTCAACTTGCATTATGGATGACCTTCTTTGGTTATCTTTCCATGCAGACCAAGCTCATGCTCAAAGGGCAGACCCCCAGGCCAGCTGATGCCAAAACATTTCTCGCAGCAGCCGCGCAAGGTGGAGGATTGGGAATCTTTGGTGATTTTCTTTTTGGAGAGGCTAACCGTTTCGGCGCTGGTCCTGTTTTGTCGATGGTTGGGCCTGTAGCCTCATCAACAGACCAATTGGTTTCTTTATTCCAGAAGACGCGTTCTGGAGATGCAAAAGCCGGTGATTTCTTTAGATTCACTGTGGACCATACACCTTTCATAAACCTGTTCTGGTCGCGTCCGATACTGAATTACTTGTTCCTTAATCAGTTGCAGGAGTCGCTATCGCCAGGCTCTCTTCATCGATACGAGCAGAACATTAGAAAGAATCAGGGTAATGACTTCTTGATCCCTCCTTCTCAGTTTATGCTAGGGAGATAACTGCTAAGGAAAGGAGATTGAGGTGATGGCAAATGACATAGGTTTATACGTGTCTATATGTGGCCTGATCGGATGTTTAGTTTTGGCGCAAAGTAGCAGAAAAATCATTGCATCAAATGCTGCAAGATTCTTCTGCTTTGCCAACTTGGTGATGTTTTTTGCGCTAATGGCAAGAATTGCGTCTGAAGTTCATTGGTGGGCTATAGCGGTATTCTTTGCGTGCTCACTGGCTGCAGGGTTCATCTTTGGTTTTGTTTCTCGTTCAAAAGATGATTCGATTCTATACAGAACGCAGACAATACAAGGAATTGCTGTCATAGCCTTTACGGCAATCTCATGGCATTTAAACTAACCCACCATCAGGTGGGTTTTTTCTTGGAAATTTCTTCAATTTTTAAGCTGAGTTCCAAGCCAGCTTGAGCCATGGCTTTTTTAGTGGCCTCTTCTATTAACTGTGTGACTCGATTATCAAAAGATGCAAGCGCCTCCTGATACGAGGGCGGAAGCTCTTTCCTATTTTCAAGATACTGAGAGTTTTTCTTGGAATCTTCTTTCTCGCGGATCTCTTGGTCAATTGCATCCTGCAAAATCTGAACGATCTCCGAGTTCATGGATCTTCCGTTACGCTTTGCTCTCTCGGCTATGGCGTCACGCATCCCGTCCGGCATTCTCACAGTGAATCTCTCAATAAAGTTCGGGTTGTCTTTTTCAGTCATTTTCATAAACCGTAAATTTTAATAGAAACACGGTAGCATCATATTGACATTATTCACAATGACATCATAATGGTGTCAGGCATCAAAATGATGCTATCAGCAACAGGAGGAAGAGTGAATGAGCGATGTGCTTTATACCGGACGTAAAAATGATAGCTTTCAACTGCGCCTTCCAGAGCGCATGAAAGAGGATATACGCAGGATGGCGGAAATGGATGGGATTTCGATTAACTCTGCAATTGTGCAGCGTTTGGCAAAAAGCCTGCGTGAGGAGCGTATGAATGGTCAGTAAAAACGGCGAAGCCCGGAAGTGCGCTAACACTATCCGGGCCTCTATCGAAAATAACCGCGAAGGAAATATCGACATGAATATTGTAGCAAAATCAGAACTCAACTTCCAAGGTAAAGCGATTGTTCCGGTTGTAGGCATGACTGGTATCTGGCTGACTTCTGCAGAAATAGCTAATGCTCTTCAATATAAAAGCGCGAAGTCAGTGACGAACTTGTTTAACCAAAATTCAGATGAATTTACCAGTGGAATGACTCAGGTCATCGAATCAGTGACCTCAGGGAATTACCGCAAAAAAGTACGTGTTTTCTCACTGCGTGGCGCTCACCTGATCGCTATGTTCGCGCGTACTTCGGTAGCTAAAGAGTTTCGCCGCTGGGTTCTGGACATCCTAGATCGCGAAGTGGCGCATTCACCAATTGCTAAGCAGTTCACCGATGATGAGCTATGCCGACTCGCTTGGATGTGGGATGTAACCAATCGGATGCAAAATTTTGCAAGAGATTTATACCCAGCAATGCGAACAATCAAATCAGAGTATGCAGGTAAGTTTTATGACTTTGGCAATGAGTTTCGCTGGACGTTTGAAGAAGCGAGAAAGGCTATAGCAAAGGCGTCTGAGCATATTGCATATGAACCACAAAACGACGACAACTGGTCGCGGGTACTACCAAGATTAAGAAATGAGCTTCACTGACAGGCGCATGGGACGGCGCAAAAAGAAAAACCGCCAGTGGCTGCTGGCGGTCTACTGAAGTCTGACAACGTATAGGAACGTATATGACTAAGAAGAATGTAGCAAATGTTGGTTCAATTGTCACTGATAAAACCATTGACAGCCAGTCACTGCTTGAAATGGTTAATCAGGCCCGTAAGCAATGCGGGGAGAAATCGGTTCGCAACAATGTTTTTATCGAGCGCATTCATGATGAGTTAGAGGGGGAGACCTACAAAATTTTTGTAGGTCACAAAAACGGCGCTGAAATTGAAATCGCCGAAATGTCTATCAAGCAGGCATTGCGCGTAGCTGCTCGCGAGTCTAAAGCCGTTCGCCGATCTTTGGTTGATAAGCTGGAAGACATGCAGGCTATCCAGGTGCCTACTAAAAGCACTTCAGGGCTTACTGAATATCGGCTTGCTAAAGCTGAGCAACTCAAAGCTCAGGCGCTGGAGAAAAACATCGCATCGGCCCGCGAGCTGATGTTAATGTTCCCTCGGCTGGGTGAATCGGCTAACCAGGTGATCGTTGCCACCCTTGTTAACCCGCTTCTTGGTCACGAAGTTGTGCCACTGCCGGCGATTGAAGAGCATTACTCAACGGCGGGTGAAGTGGCGGCGCAGCTCGGTTGCACTGCGAACAAGATCGGACGCGTGGCTAATAAGCACAACCTCAAAACTGAGCAATACGGCAAGTTCTTTCTGGATAAGTCGAGACACTCAGACAAGCAAGTTGAGGCTTTCCGTTACAACGCCGAAGGGGTTCAGGCCCTTCGCCACCTGATTAACGGTGCTGATGTGGCGTAACTATCTGAAAATCATTCAAAACCCAATGTTGGGCTTTGCTATTTAAACCCGCTTAACTGCGGGTTTTTTAAGCCCCTGTATTTCCTTGATATCAAGCTGATATTGCTAACCTGTAGACGCTGGCTGTATACTCAGGGTGTAATCACCAGGTGTGATTACTTAAAAAACCGCCAGGTTAACCCTTGGCTAGTATCAGGCATGATGCATTGGCCTTTTATGCAGTCATGTAACGACATGTTAATTAAGGATATTGAGATGCTTAAGGTTCGGTTCGATTCAGAAAAGGCTTTAGAGGCCATTCTGTATGTAGCCTCTAAAGCACCCATACCAGACATTTACCATGTTTGTAAGATTCTTTATTATGCAGACAGGTTTCATCTTGAGTCATATGGTCGTCTTTTGTCGGGCGATCACTATAACGCGATGAAAGATGGGCCGGTAGCCAGTAACACTTACGACATTATTAAGATTGCTCGCGGAGACGGCAGGTACATACCAAATGGTTGCGATGCGGATGATGTAAGAAGCTCGTTTCGTGTAATCGGCAAATATGTTAAGCCAAAGCGTAACGCGGATGAGGATGTCTTCAGCGACTCTGATTTAGAGTGCATTGATAAGTCGATAGAATTTCTCGGCGGAATGAGCTTCGAGGATATCAGGAACATGAGCCATGATGCTGCCTGGGAGTCGGCAGATCCTAATGGTGAAATGTCGCTTGAAGCCATCATAGGCGAGCTAAATAACAGTAAGCTCATACTGGACTACGTACAAAACGGATGCTGATGTTTTATGTTGGGCGATAGCTTTCCTCCTGATTTTATGGCTAGTTTTAGTCAGCAAAGAGGCGTATCGCCCGGCGATGTTTTGTACATGCATTGCGACTTCACTACACCTCCAAAAATGAAGTATATGGTGGTTGCATGTTGTGAACCTCTTCTTGTGTTGCTTGTAAACTCACACATAAATCCTTTCATCCAGCAAAACGCAAGATTACTTCAATGTCAGGTTGAATTAATGCAGAAGACCCATGAATTCCTTGAATGGGATTCGTTCGTGAACTGCATCGAGGCCCATGCTGCCTTCAACCTTGATGATGTAAAGGATCAAATATCTACCAACTATGGTTACATTTTGAAGGGTAGGGTTTCTGATTTGAGCATGAGAGATGTAAGGTCTGCTGTCTCGAATTCTCCAACCATGAGCAGAAGAGACAAAAGGCGCATAACGGATGCGTTGAGCCATTATCAGTAATTACCGCAATATATAATTGCGCACACAATCCCAAACCTCGCTACGGCGGGGTTTTTTTATACCTAAATGCCTACCGCAGCTTGCCTGTGGGGATTTCTTACGCCCGGAGAATTAGATGACTGTATCATCTGAAGTAAACTACATCGAGTATAACGGAGATGGGGTGACAACTACATTTCCTATCCCATTTTACTTTATTCTAAATTCTGATATCTCCGCGCAGATAGCTGATGCAGACGGGAATATTACAGACCTGACATATGGAGTTGATTACTCAGTATCAGGCGCAGGAAGCTCATCAGGTGGCAGCGCTACAATGAACACCGCCTATGCATCTGGATATAAAATCCTCTTCTATCGCGAGCCGCCGGCAACCCAGGAAACCGCTTACTATGAGAACGGTAAATTCCCGGCCAAGTCACATGAACAGGCACTCGATAAGCTGACCATGCTGATTCAAAGCTGTTTCACTGGGCTTGGCCTGGCCTTGCGGAGACCTTCCATTTTGGCGTCGTTTTATGATGCTCTCAACAATAGAATTAGTAACCTTCTCGATCCATTAAAGCCACAGGATGCGGCAACAAAAAACTATGTTGATGTGTCGTTGCAGCAAGAGAAAGATGAAAGAGAGACAGCGCAAAAGAAATTTTTAAGAGTACCAGAAGGCTTCGTAGAGGAAATATATCCATTAGATGCGCGCAAGGATTCTATTTTTGGATGGGATAGCTCAGGCAGGCCTGTGCCAATTTTTGCAATGACTGAAACTGCTGATTTGGCACTGAAGTTAGCATCAAACACGCCGGGCCTTGGCGCTTCGTTGATTGGCTTATCTCAGGGGGGGAAAGTCCAAGACGCCATATTCCATATTACCCCAGGCATGTTTGGCTACACCCCAGACTTCAATATTACATCTCAAACTGGCACAGATAATGGCCCAGCATTAAGACAGGCGATTGCAAAAGCTATATCTCTTGGATACCAAATTGTTGAGATCCCCGCAGGCTTTGCATTGATTGATGTTTCATTGGAGGATGTAAATTTAGGTGGGCAAGGGTTTAAAGGATACCAGGGAGTTAAGCTTGTTGGGGCAGGGCAAAGAAATACGAGGCTTTTCTTTCGCGGTTCTGCTGGGAGTGTGGGCATATCCAATATTGGTGGAAGTGGTTCAATATCACAAAAATCACTACACGGAATGGGCCTATCTACAACCAATGATTCAGTAAGGAATGTTAATCTTTACCTTCTGGATGGATGCTGCTTTTCCCACAACTCGGATTTATGGCTACTTAATGGTGCAAGCGGCATTAAATTTAGCAATAGTGGAACCTCTGGCAGTTTTACTGAGTTTAATACTTTTACAAATAGTAGGGTGCAAAACTGTGCCGATAATATTATTTTTGAAGTCAACGGAGGCGATAATAGTTTTCATGGCAATTCATTTACCAATGTACAAAACCAAGTTTTAGCCGGGTCAACATTTGGGAATGGGGTCAGGGTTAATGGAATCACATCTCCAGCTTACCTTTATAACCAAACGTGGGATATGAAGTTTTTTGGGGGCACCAACTGCAGAGCATACAAACTAACTAATTGTAATACAGATAATCTTAGTGGAAATCTATCATTTGAAGGTAACTTAATTTGTGAAACGACCGACGCCTCTGTTTTTGAATTTAAAGGTAACTTTTCAGGAATAAGCACCCTTACATTTAATGTGGTAACTCCTACTACTGTAAGGGCTGCAAATTTCATATTTAACAATGTGCTAGATGATTTTAGTTCATTTAGCAATACAGTACTGTCATCTTATAGCCCTAGACTGTTCAACCCGCAATTAGCAGACACGACTGATAATGGAGTCACCGCTTCTGTTTGGAGAGTGAGAAATGCAGTGGGCGATGGGTTGCTTTTTAATGTTTTCAACGGTAGTCCAGGTTGGTTTTTCTCGACAACTCAGGCTAATCAAAGAACCCAGGCTGCGGCACCAAAATATTCATTAGGTCCCGATGGCAATAGCTTCACTGGTTATTCATCAACTCTTTATCTTAACCCGGTAAATTCGACATACGGATTGCAGTTATCATCAGCCGATTCTCGATTTGCCCCCAGAACAGATAATACATTATCTTGTGGCGCAGGGGCGTTTAGGTGGACTCAGGTTTTTGCAGTTAATAGCACAATAGGAACGTCAGATAAAAGGAAAAAAACCAACCTTCGCCAGATTGACACTAAAGAAATTTCTGCGTTTTACGAAATCGGACAACTTGACTCGGTGTGGCAGTGGTTAGAAAAATATCAAACAGAGGGGGATGAAGCAAGGTTGCATTCTGGTCCGACAGTACAAGATGCCATTGAAATCATGACGCGCTACGGTCTTGTATGGAGCGATTATTCCTGCTTTGTACATATAGAGCAAGACGCCAGTCCAGAAGAGGTAGAGGCATGGGGCGATATCTATGAGATTATCCCTGATCAGCCAGCTATCTATGAGGATGATGGTGTCACGCTTCGTCAAGCAGAAGAAAAAGGGGGCCGGAAGCTAAAGACGCCTGCAGGTAGTCGGGTCATCAAAGATGCACAGCCAGCTATGAGTGAGTATGCATTTAGAAAAGAAGAGTTATTATTCTGGATTACAAGGGCGATTATTGCCAACCAAGATATATTATCAAAGAAACTTGATGCACTTGAGGAGATATCGCAATTGAATAAATAATGATATTCAATCAAAAATTATCAACACTCGCAACGCATTATGTATAATTGCTTTTCCATTGTAATTGTGTGATACATAATCATTAGAGATGGATACCCAAAGTGGTGTTCATCTCATATAATGCATTTCTGCAAAAGCAAAAATGCTTTGTAGCTTTATTTAAATGAAGGAAAATATCGATGATGGATTTAGGTGAAGTTGAATATGTTGTAGAAGATTCGATGTGGTTCATTAAATATAGACATGTCATCACAGGAGGGCGCTATGATTCACAAGAAACAGCGCAGTATGCCGCTGAGACGCTTACTGTTGATGATATGGATATTTTATGGATGGATAAGGTTATAAAAAACCCCAGCAAGAAAGGTGCTGAAGTCCTCATTTCCCGGCAAGATATAGATGAGTTTTTGTCAACCCGCCCCGTATATTCCAAAAGTGAATAAATGACAACTTGACGTGTTTAGCCACTCAATAATACTGTATATATAACCAGTATTATTGAGGGTAGGGATCATGCTCAGACAATCAGACATCAACAACGCCTTTCGGGTGTCGATTCTTCGGAATTCGAAGGGCTACCAGTACCTGCACACCAGGGATTTCGTATCTTCGCTGCAGCGGCGCGGCATCCACTTCTCAGAGTCCGAGGCAAATCGCTGGATAGAGCGCTATCAAAACTGCTTTGCTGACAAGACTCCTGACCATAGCGAAAACAGGCTTTGGATACTACGAAACATGGGGAGGGTCATGTAATGGGCTTTCCATCGCCGGCTACAGATTATGTAGAGAGTACGCTGACAGTGAGCTCACTATGCAACATCACAGCGAACTCGCGAGTTATCAGCACAGATAGCGGCTTTGCTGTTCTTGATTTGTCTCTGAAAGCTAAGCAGGGGAGCACGGTTCTGATAAGGCATGCTGGGTTCATGGAGTTTGCGAAGATCTTAGGCAGGGCGTTTATCACATCTGACGGAGAAGCTATCGAAGGGGAAGCGCTGGATGAAGTGGAAGTGATCGGAGTCGTCACGTATACGATTCACAATGTGATGCAGGATAGCAGTCCTGTGTGAAGGATAGGTGGGACGGTTTTGGGACAACCATAGTTTCTTAACCGTTTTCATCTCTTTCTAACTTTTCGCATCATGGGACGTGTGAGCGCAGGAATGACGCGGTAAGTGTATGACTTAGCGTATAGTTCTAGGAACTTCTAAGCCGTAGGTCACAGGTTCGAACCCTGTAGGGCGTACCATTTTTTTCGTTAAGCATCCTCTGCCCAATCCTCTTCCCTTACCTTTTTACTCCCTGGAATGAGTCCTTTTCTATCACTGGCTTTATCGAAACCGACGCAGGTGTAAACGAATCAGGGCGGTGCAGAGGACTTTTACAGGCTTATTTCATGCAGGCGAATAGGGGCTCATAGCCCTCAATCCACCAAAGAAAGGATCGGCAGAGCCAAATGAGAGATAATACCAACTCATTAATGGTGGCGAATTGCATCGATTGGCTACAGCAGTAGGTCTTTCGTTGATTGAGGGATGCGCAGTAATATAAGCAGATACAGTCTAAAATATTTGAGTTAGTATATTCGCGATTGAATCACATAACATGCCGGGTCGGATGAAATATATGAAACTATGAGGATGCTATAGCATTCAATCATGGAACATGCCGCTAAGGACAGAATATGAAGATAACTGAAGATAATCTCAATGAAATAATTGATTTGCTGAATGATTTAATTTGCGATGAAAATTTGTTAACACGCACGGAACGCCTTGATTTGGTCCGGGCTGTTGCCGCCATCGGGGCGATGAAAGCACGTGTTGCTATAGTGTCTTCACAAAAATCTTCGTCGATAAAAAAGAGTGGAGAAAAGAAAGAAAAGAAAGAAAAGGTTATCGATCCACGGTTTCCAAACGCTGGCATACCCTGGAATGACAATGATGAGTCCATGCTACGGGAAGTATTAGAGCCTATTCCGGAGGAGGAGATAGGAGAGCATCTCTTCTGGCTGGCTGAAAAGCTTGGGCGCACTCCTTATAGTGTAGCTTGTAAGATAGCTCAGATAAAAAAATTACCTGCAGAATGGAAAGATAGCTTCCGTAAAATTTCCGATCGGATTCGCGATTCGAAAATGACGATTGGCGAATATATTCAAGCTAAAGGCCATGAATAGGCGCGGAATAAGATTCGAGCTGAGGCACTTTTTAGTACAGGATCTGCGTGCAAGCTGCAGGCAGATCGACTGCATAACGATTTCTTGTGATGTTACCAAAAATACTTTCAGAGATATTCGGCACTATTGAGAAAGATCAATATGCTGTTTCTTGCTGCCGCGTAATTTGAGATGTCCTCTCTCACAAGAGCAATCATTATGGCCGTTAAACGACCCGTTACCGCCGTGTTAGCGTTGCTGTGCACTTTTATCGTCGGCGCTGCTGCTGCTAAAACACCGCAATTAACTGATGATCAAGTTAAGCAGCAAATTATTGAGGCTTCTATCGCTTCTTACCCCGGTGTTTGCGCTTGTCCGTTTAATCGGGCGAGAAACGGCAGCGCCTGCGGCAGGCGCAGTGCCTGGAGTAAAGCAGGAGGCTATGCGCCAGTATGTTATAAGAAAGAAGTCACTCAAGAGATGATTAAACGCTGGCGTCAATCTCAACAAATATAGAGATTTATCTCCGCTGGAAACGCAACGGTAGTTTGCGCTGGAATCTGGTTTCAGAGAGTCCAGCAACACGCAGACTCTCTGGAAAAAGGGCAGAGGCACGCTCGCTTTCCTGGCCTCAGGCGCCGGTCTCATTTTTTATTCGCCTGTTAATGTATTCCACGGCCTGAGAGACATCCATAATCCCATTTATCGCGTTCGTCACGCCCTGGCCGATAATAATTTCTGCCTGGCGCAGGTTGAAGGGCTTACCCTGCGTACCCTGCGACTCTCTTATCCCGATCATGCCCTTTTCATTCAATAAATTAAACCATGGATAGAGGTTCAGGACGTTCTGATCGTGACAAACCCCTGACCAGGCGCAGTTTCCTCCGAGCAGAACCAGATGACGCGCAATTTCATCGGAATAAAGCCAGTTGAAGAACTGCTCAACCTGTTTTTTCTTTTTGCTGTAGCGGGACATCCCAATGGATCCCCCTCCCAACTGTGGAAGCTGTCCCGGGACTGAAGCATAGCCGATAGTGGGGGCGATAGGGCTATGCGCGACGTCATTGAACAAATTGAGATACATGATCAACATGGCGAGGTTGCCGCGCTCAAACTGCTTAACGGCGTCACTCCACCATTCTCCTGAGAGATTCACGGCGACGGAGAGCTGTTGCAGGTACTGTTCAAGCGCCGTAGCGGCAAGCGAAGTCTCCAGTTGAACCGGTTCGCCTTCGCGAACCAGACGTCCGCCGAGCGCGTAGTAACGCAGCAGATATTCCGTGGCGATAAGCCCTGAGCTGCCTAAGGTCACCGCCGTGCCCATCGGGCGCAGTCTGTTATCCGGCTGATGCTGGCGACTGAAGAAAGCCGCTAACTCATCAAATTGCGCAAAGTTTTCGGGTAGCGTTAACTCTTTTCCCGTCGTTTCGTAGAACATCCGTTTTATCGTCGCATCTTCAAAGAGATCGCGTCGGTAAAACAGGAGCTGCATACTGGCATCAAAGGGGATGGCCCACGCGGTGCCATTCACCATGCTGAAGTGCTGTCGAATCTGGTCAGAAAAATGAGTCAGCAGCTGCGGCAGCGCAGGGGCAATCGACTCCAGCGGCAATAACGCTTTTTCTGCAAACCAGGGAAAACAGGCCATATCGATGCGCAGGAGATCGTAATAGGGATGCAGATGAAGATGGGAAAGAATTTCAAACACTTCATCATAAGGATAAACCGCAAGATTTACCTTGATACCGGTCTGACGATAAAAGTGAGGTAACAGTTTTTTCAGCGCATCGGTTGAGGGGCTGGGCAAAATTAACATATTCAGCGTCGCCTCGGTCTCAGGCGGCTGGACGGATTGGCCATCTAATGAAAATCCGCTATTTGTCAGAATTCGATGCGTTACCTGTTTTTTAGGCTGGCGAATATGGGAAGCGATGGCGGTACCCAGGCGACCATAGTCCATCTGGTAGTTTGTGACGCCGTCGAAGGCTGCCGGAAGATTATCACTTAACTGCAGTATCGGCGGACAGGACTGCGCGCTACCAAACCAGGCTGCCTGCGTCACGGCTCGCGTTTTATCACTATCCTGAGTGATGAAAATATCGGGGGCAACGCCGCGGAAAAAATCAAACGCTACGGTGTTAGACTCGCCCGCCTGCGAGGATAAAACGGTGAGCTTAGTCTGCGGACTGACTGTCCGGCAGGTCTCCTGTATCGCCTGAATAAAACATGCGCTATGAGCATATTCAAGCGGTTCGCAAAAGATACCGATATGGCCCGGCCGCTGTGCGAGCGCTCTTCTCGCAAGGTGTTCACCCGCAGTGACGTAATCGAGGCTGAAATAGTTGTCAGCTCCGGCAGGTTGTCGGTACGCAAAAAGGATCTGTTCCGCGGGCAGCTTGAGCATTTCATAATAAGGTTGGCTATTGCTCAGGCAGCTGACGGTAACAATGGTCTGGTAAGATTTTGCCGCCAGCGTTTGCAGAATATCCAGTTCCAGGTTGGGCAGATCGTTGGTCAGGTAAAGATCCAGCGGTTCGCTTAATGATGGCTGACATACCTGATGTAAGCCCCGGTAAAGCTGGTAATACTGCTCCGCATTTATGTCTGGCAGCAACAGCGCCACCCCCTGGCTTTTACTGGCTCTTAACGATTGCGCCTGCGCATTTAACTGATAGCCCACTTCCTTAGCCGCTCGTTGAACCGCTTCAATCTTCTCAACGCTGACATTTCCTCTGCCATTAAGTACGTTCGAGACAGTGCCGTGTGACACACCGGCTAGCTTTGCTATGTCTTTGATTGTTGGCATATTTTAATCCTTACCCTCATGCGTTGATGCTAGCACGGCATACCGCTGAAAACTATCGTTGCCGGTGTTATTTGAACGTTACAAAATAATTATGTGTGATTTATAGACATTAAAAATATTAATCTTTTCCGGCTTGAGACGAGTAACCATGTAGTAAAAATTACAATTTGTTGAAATTTAAGATAAATACAATAAGTTTTTGAAGGGGATCACTTCTGGGAAAAAAGATCGTTGTTCCTGTTAAACGGCAGAACCATAATTGACACGTTCCAATTACGTTTGATTACATTTCTGATGATAAAAACAGCAACCTGTTAGTGATAAGAGGAAATCATGAAGATCCATTTTCTGGGAACGGCAGCGTCTGAAGGGATACCTAACCCGTTTTGCCGCTGCGAGCATTGTCAGCAAGCCCGTATACGTAAGGGAAAAGACATTCGTACACACTCTTCCGCGATTATTGATGATCAACTGTTGATTGACGTCGCGCCGGAATTTAGCCAGCAGCTGCTGCGCGACGGCATGGACGCAACTGAAATCAGGTCGCTTCTGTTTACCCATACTCATCCCGATCATTTCAACGTCGGCGATCTTTTCAGCCGAATGGAGGGTTACGGATTTGAGATTACCCATCCGCTGAATATCTTTGGTAACGATCGTGCGATTAACGGTGCGGCAGAGGTTTTGCCGGGCTTTAGCGCAGAGCGCTTTGCCTTTCATTGCCTGGTGCCCTTCGTCACCGTAGAAACCCGTGGTTATCGGATAACTCCGCTGCTGGCTAACCATGCTAAATGGGAGCTTTGTTATACCTGGTTTATCGAAAAAGAGGGCCAGTCAATATTTTACGGTCATGACTCTGGCTGGTTTCCTGAGCTCACCTGGCAGTGGCTGGAAGGGAAAAAAATCGATCTGGCCGTTCTGGAGTGTACTTACGGCTTTAATGGAGAAAATCGTACCAATAACCATATGAGTCTGGAAACGGTGTTCGCTGCCAGAGACAGACTGGCGGAACTGGGCTGCCTGAAGAAAACAAGTCAACTTATCGTCTCGCATATTTCACACAGCGGCGGTCTCCTGCACGATGAGCTAGTAGCAGCATGCGATAAAGAGAACATTCTTGTCGCCTGGGACGGGCTTAACCTGAGCATTAACCAATAAAGGATATGCAATATGGACCTTAATAAAACACCACGCCTGTTAATTATGATGTTCATACAGTACTTTATGCAGGGCGCCTGGAATATGACCATGGGGCTGGTATTAAGTACCTATGGAATGGCGACCATAATCGGCTCATCCTATGCCTTGCTCGGATTAGCGACAATTATTTCACCGTTATTTATTGGTATGGTGGCCGATCGCTTCTTTGCATCACAAAAGGTCATGGCGATCCTGCACTTAGTCAATGCTGGCGTGCTGCTGTTTGTTCCGCAATTTATTGAAGCGCAAAATACCGGCATGACGCTGACCATGATTTTCCTGGTCGGTCTGCTGTTTTATCCGACAACGGCGCTGGCTAACAGTATCAGTTTCAGCCATATCAATGGGGTTAAATATTTCCCATTCATCCGCGTTTTTGGCACCTTCGGCTTTATGGCAATCGGCTTTATCATTGGTGAAATGGGCTATTCCGGCAACACCGTTACCTGGTATATTGCGGCAGCTTCCGGCGTCGTCCTGGGCTTATATTGCTTCACATTGCCGAATACGCCGCCAAAAGCAAAAGGAAACGCTTTTGCGCTGCGCGATCTGTTATGTCTCGATGCTCTGGCACTCTTCAAAGATCGTAGCTTCAGCGTGCTGATGCTGAGTATCTTTGTCTTAATGATCCCCAAAACCGCATATTCCGCCTATATTCCTGTCTTTTTGAAAGCGCTGGGGTTCGATAATGCCGCATCAATGATGCAGATCGGGATTGCCTGCGAAGTGATTTTCATGTTCCTGCTGTCGTTCTTCTTACTAAAAGCCGGCTTTAAAATCACGCTGATGCTGGGGGCCGTTTGCTGGATCATCCGCACGCTGTTGTTTGCTCATGCCTCGCTGGATGCCAACATGATGTTTGTGCTGATTGGCCTGATGTTACAGGGATTCTGCTGGGACTTTTTCTTTACCGTCGGCGATATTTATGTTGACCGCAAAGCCGCGCCAGAGATCAAAGCGCAGGCGCAAAGCTTGAGGTTTATCGTCTCCAACGGCGTCGGGCTGCTGTTTGCTTCTACCGTTTGCGGGCAGATTTTTAACAGTACCGTGACAGAGCAAGGGCCGGAAGCGTTACCGCAATGGGAAACATTCTGGTTAGTTTCAGCCGGTGTCGCCGCGGTAGTGAGCGTCTTCTTCCTGATTTTCTTCCGCGACGATCTGTCAAAACGCAAAACGGATCTCGCATTGAAGAAAGCGAACTCCTGATTGATAACGGATCTTTCATTAAGGTAATGATATGAATAATCTGGCCGCCACGATCGTCGATCACGGATGGTTTCCGTTATTGACCATCGTCAAAATCAGCATTGCGTTTATTCTGGGAGGCATCATTGGCCTGGAAAGAGAATCGAAAGGGAAACCTGTCGGATTCAAAACCTGCGTCATTTTGTCTGTCGCCAGCTGTGTATTAACCATCGTTTCAATACAGTCGGCGGAATACTATGCTGAAATTTCGATGAACATTCGTAGCGATCCGATGCGCCTGGCGGCCCAGATTATCAGCGGCGTCGGTTTTCTGGGGGCGGGAGTGATTCTGCATCGACACGACGATGCTATTTCAGGCCTGACGACGGCGGCCATTGTCTGGGCATCAGCCGGGGTTGGAATTACCTGCGGCGCCGGTTTTTATTTTCATGCTTTTTTCGCCACGGGTTTGTTCTTATTGGCGATAAAATTAAGCCCGTTCATTATATTCCTGCAAACTAAAAATCAGTTCCCCGGAAAAGTGAAAGTACGGGTGGTTCTTGATGAACGAGGGGCCCTTGAAAAGCTGATAAGCCGTATCCATCAGCAAAAAAATATTATCGAAAATATTACGATTAGAGACCTTAAAAAGGGAAAGATTGAGGTTAATTTGAAAATGGTTATTCGCCAGAAAATGACCTTACCTGACTTATACCACGATCTGTCTCATGTTGAGCATGTCTGCGCGCTTGCCCTTGAACACTAAGCTGGCGAGCACATTTGGGATGTAATGAAATTATATCGTCCGGGGAACGCTGAATACGCCGGTTATGACCTGCGTCTTTACTTTGGATCACTGAGCGACAGATCTCTGTCTAGGCAGAAGCGCTGATAAAACCCGGCGACTGACGCCGCCGGCAACGCCATTACTTTATTGCCCCCTCAAGGATAAGTTTGTCCTTTTCTCCCCGGGTGATGCTCTGCTGATGCAGGCTATCAGCGAGCGTCACGTCATTGACGGCGAAAAACGCCCAGGCCTGCGGTGTATTAGCGAACGTTACCTCATCAAACTGGCTGTCGCGCAGGAAGGAGATACTGGTCGCTTTGGTGTTACGGAAACTGACGTTGGAAAAACGCAGATTCTGGTGATAGGCATCGCGAGAATAGGTCAGCCCAAATGATTCTGCCATTTCGGCTACCGTCATGCCGTCAATCAGGATGCTGTACTTAGCCGAAGTACCATCGACGGTGACGTCCTGCACCTGAACGTCGCGGAACTGAGCGGGCTCGTCGGCAGGGGTCGTATCATTCACGTCGGCGCTGTATTTGATAGTAAAAACGAACGGCTCTTTGGCGATATCTTTCATCGCATTATGGCGGAACAGCACATCCCTTACGCCACCGCCGTAGTAAGGGCGGCTTTTCATGCGCAGGCCGACATCGGTCATATACATGACGTTATCCTCGGCGCGAACTTTTTCGATCCATGCTCCGGTATGGCTACCGGTCACCACGGCGCCGTGGCCTTTACGGAAATAGTTATTAAAGATCCACGCCCCGCTTTGCGGCTGTTGATGAAAAGTTTCCGCGCCTTTACCAAACCCGGCGGCGAAATTGACGCAATCATCCCCGGTATCAAAGAAGTTGTTGAAAACCAGCGCATTCTGGCTATTGCCGAACTCCACGCCGTCGGCGTTATTGCCGTCAAAGGTCTGGTGAACCAGGCCATTGAGCGTGATATTTTTTGACTCCAGCGCCATTACCCCGTGGAACGCGGGGTTGCGGATTGTCAGCCCGGCAAGATAGAGGTTGTGCACGCCGCGCAGAGTCATCAGGCTGGAGCGGCGATTTTTATAGGCGCTATTGCTTTCGATGCCTTCCGCAATAGCCGCTTCGGTCTGATGCTTTGCCAGAATACCGTCTGCGCCAACTTTATTGGCATTACTGGCCCGGTACTGCGGCAGTTCATTGCCCATTTCATCGATAATTGTGGCCTCGCCGCCGCTTTTGACGCCCCGGGTCCAGCCGTTGCCGTCAATCGTACCTTGACCGACGATGCGAATATTGCGAAACGTCCCGGCCGGAGACTCGCCCTTATCGTCCGCTTCCAGCACGTTAATTAATGATGGCGGGCGACGGGGCTGCGGATGATCGCTGTAGGGATAGAGGTAATAGCCTTTTTCCAGCGGATACTGGGCCGGATCGTCTGAACCCAGCAGGGTGGCGTCAGCCGCAATCTCCAGGGTCATATCGCTGTGCAGGAACAGCGCGCCGCTCTTGAATATGCCGCCGGAAATCAGCACCTTGCAGCCCTGAGGATAGTGCGAGACCGTACAGTTATCGATCGCCTGCTGCAGCGCCTGGGTATTCAGCGTAGTGCCATCACCCTTTGCACCAAAGGTTCTGGCTTCGATGACGTGCGGCGTTTTGCGGGTTTGCGCTTTAACCACCGCGCTGTCCGGAGATTCCTGGCCATCGGCGTAGACCGCGCGCACCGTAAAGGCATATTCCGTATCCGGCTGCAGGTGAGTGACCGTAAAGGTACGCAAATCGATTGGCTGCTGCCAGCCATCGCTGGCAATCCGCTGATAGAAGTTATCAATATAGGGTTTGGCCGGTGAAAAATGGTTTTGATTTTCGCGCGCCAGACCCAGCCGCTCGCCCTGGCGGTAAATCGCGTAGTCCACCACCTGCTGCGTCTCTGATTCCGGCTTTTCCCAAACCAGCACCAGGCTATTTTCATCAGCAGACAGGACGGGAACCATGACGTTCTGCGGCGCGGAGGCGGGCGCTTCCGCCGGGTTATCGCGGTTTACGCCGCTGTCATTACAGCCGCCTGCGAGTCCGGCCAGGGCGATAGTCAGCGCCAGCATAGGGCGTGAAGGTCGGAAGGTATTGCGCATATATTTTCCTTAATGTCATATCTCATGGGAAAACAAAACAATAATTCATTTATAGTGAAATTCTATTTTATATTTGCTTTGGAAAATAAACGCGAGTCAGCTCAATCTTTCAGCAGATGCTAAATAAATGTGGGTTGGATAAGAGAAATGCGGCCAGAAGTAAACCTCGCTGGCCAGATTTCCTGTTACTGCGCGGCATAATCGAGACGATAACCGCTGGAGGTCGGTAGCACATGTGCAAATCCCGAGCCGCCAAGATGCATACCGGCGACGAGCAGGTTTTCGCTTGCGGCCCGGGCGAGGAGCGATTCCCGCGTCGCTCTGGCCTGCGCGGGGTCGCTATCAAAAGCGATGGCAGCGGCGGGCCGGGCGGTCTGAACATGCGGAAAATGGACAATATCCCCCCAAATCAGCAGGCTTTGCGGAGCTGAGTCGATGCGAAACCCGCAATGGCCCGGCGTGTGTCCGGGTAGCCAAAGCGGGCGGATACCCGGGACGACCTCTCTCTCATCGAGAAAGCTGAGGCGGCGGGCCCACGCGCCCAGGGTTCGGCGGGCGAGGGCGAAGTTGCGCTGTCCCCGCTCATTTGCCCGATTCAACATACCGTCATCCTGCCAGTACTCCGCTTCCAGAGGATGCAGATGAAGACGGGCGTTGGGAAAGCATGGCGCGCCGTGAGCATCCAACAGGCCGCCAATGTGATCCGGGTGGCCGTGGGTCAGTAGTACGGTATCGATCTCTTCTGCTCCAACCCCCGCCGCTTGCAAACTCGCGGCAAGCGTGCCGCCTCCTGTACCTGCATCGACCAGAATCGTCCTTCCCTGGCCGCGAATAAGATAGGCATTAATGTCGATATCATCCGGCGCAATGATGCCGGCATGGCGCTGGATTTCCAGAGCATCATCGCTATTGATACCGGACAGCAGCGTCAGGCTGGCGGCCATACAGCCGTCGCTAAGGGCCATCACCTGAAAGTCGCCAATCTGGCGGGAGATAAAAGCGGGATTGCGCATTATGGCCTCTTAACGTGCATCAGGTTGATTATCAAGGGAGCTGAGCAGCTGAGCGCCCATGGTCTCGTAGAGGCGGTATTTTTCCTGTCCCGCAAGCAGCCTGGCCTCCCGACGCGGCAGAATGTAGGCCACGCGCTGCGGCGGATTGTTATCCAGCCCGGCAGCGTGCAGTATTGTCGGCGGATACCCCAGTTCTGCGTCAATGAAGTCCAGCGGCGCCGGGCTGAGTAACAGAACCTCATCCTGTGAGACCTGCGGAAATACATCGTCGTACCGATACAGGTTGCGGCGCCAGTCGCAAATATGCGCCTGCCAACGCGAAAAGTTGCCGCCGCCTTTAAGCCAATACTCTTCGCTGGCGATAACGGCTGCATCGGTAATGGTATGAATCGCCAGATAGAGCGGGCTGCGGGAGGAAAGGGCGCGAAAGCGCTGCGAGGCGCGGAAACCGCCGACGGAAACCAGCGCCGGCAGCTTGTGCTGGCTGTAAAACGTATTCCAGCTGGCTTCGCTTTCCGGATCGGCGTAACTGCACTCAACGATATATAGCATGGGCAAGCCTCTGCATGATTGAAGGGTGATATTGACGTTTAATCATCCTACGTGCTGCACTGAGCCGCCTGAAACGATATTATTTCATCCTTCAATGATCTTTTGTCATCAATGCACCGCGTAAACCGGATACCCGTATGCGAAAAAAACTCCCCAGCAGCGCCTCTCTGCAGGCCTTTGAGGCCGCCGCCAGGCACGGTAATTTTGCCCGCGCGGCGGAAGAGCTGTCGCTTACCGAAGGGGCGATAAGTCGGCAAATCGCCCGCCTGGAATCGCTGCTGAACTGCAAACTGTTTGAACGGACGGGAAGCCGGGTGCGGCTGAATCCTAACGGCGCGCGCTATGCGCACCATGTGCGCGAGACGCTGGAGCGGCTGGAACGCGACGCTCAGTATCTGATGGGCGTCGCGGACGGCAGCCGAAGCCTGGAAATCGCCTCCCCCCCGACCTTTGCCAGCCGTTGGTTGATTCCCCGTCTGGGGGATTTTCATCGCCGCTACCCGGACATCATGCTGAACATCGCGGTCAGAACCGAGCCGTTTATTCTTACCGGCAGTGGTTTTGATGCGGCGGTGCACTTTGAGCATCCCGCATGGGCCGGAATGCGCCGGCAATTTCTGTTTGAGGAGCGGCTGGTGCCGGTATGCCATTCTGCGTTGTTCACGGGAGGCGAAGCCTTGAGCCAGTTGAACCTGTTACCGCGCATTCACCGACGGCAAAACCCCGACGCCTGGCCGCGCTATGCTGAAGAGTGTGGGATCGCGCTGGATCATCCGGCGCGGGGCGTGCGCTACGATCTGCATGAGATGGCGATAGCCGCCGCGCTGGCCGGGCAGGGCGTTGCGCTGGTACCGCACGTGTACGTTGAAAAAGAGCTTGAAAACGGGACGCTGGTTGCGCCCTGGCCTTTGGCTCGCAGCCTGAGCAAGCGCTTTTGTCTGGTTAAACCGCTGGAGCCCGGGATCAATGAATCGGCGCTACAGGCGTTTGAACAGTGGCTACTGGCGCAATAAGGCCCGAACGCGGGCCCTGGTCTCGGTCAGGCGTGGGATAAAAGCGGGAACATCAGCTTATGCGCTTTGAAGATATTTTCTTTTTGTCCGTAGATAAACAGAAGATCTTCGCCTTCAATTTTTTCATACTCACCAACCCGGTTCTCTTTGGGAGTAAAGCCCAGCACGGCCTGATAGGTATTTTCATCGGCGAGCTCATTAATAATGGCCGACAAAGAACGGCCGCTGTCGCAAAAAATATCAAAACAGATCAGCGCCGGTCCGTTTTGCATCGCGATGGCGATAGCCTGATTTTTCTCGGAATAAAAGACGAAGTGCTTCATAAACGCGGAACAGTAAAACATCAATAAACCGAAGTTATTCTGTACGCGCAGCTGCGAAAAGGGATTCGATTTTTCATAATACCGCTGTAATAGCGCGACATCCTCCGGCCGATCCATATCGAGCTTGCGGAAGTCGCCCGCCGCCGGCATTACCGGCAGGATAGCCTGATGCTCCTCGGTGCGCTCGAAGCCGAATTTTGGATAAAAATCAACGGTGTTTGGGTTAGCGAACAGAAAGAAAGCATCGGCTTTATCCTGCCAGTCCGCCAGAATGGCATTCACGAGCTGACCGGCGAGACCCTTATTACGATGATCGACATCGGTCATCACGGTACCGATTTGAATATAGCGGCGGGGTTCATCCTGCCAGACCAGATCGATAATATTGGCGGAGGCGTTAGCAATCACTTTATTGTTGCTGACGAGGGCGTAGGGAATATAGGCGTCGGTCCAGTATCCTTTGCGGTACCACTCTTTAAAGGAGAGATCGAAGGTTTTAATCGCAAGATCAATGAAGCTATTTCTTAAAACGTCATTGTGCACAATTTGCTTATCTAATTTGTAGTTCATCGTCGACATTCCTTTACGCTGCGGGTGAGGCGCTGTTTTTCGGCCATCTGTTCGGCGGTCCGATCTGTGCCGGGCGACCTAAAAATAGCATATCCCCACGGTTGGGCGACGATTGTCGTGCCTAAGCTTTGCTCAGGTCACACATTCGGCGAAAATAAGGTCAAAAAGGGCAGACTTTCGTCTCCTCAAGGAACATCGCGGTGAATCAAAGAAAAGTCTTTAGCAAATGAAAGTTTGTCACGCTTCGAAAACGGAGAAGAATATATTGCGTTCATGGTCATGACCCCTATCATTAATAGGTAGGGGAAATGTGTTATCATCCCGCCTTTCCCTTTTCGTCCTGGGGCTCTTTTTTATGCAACAACCTGTTGTTCGCGTTGGAGAATGGCTGGTTACTCCCTCTGTTAACCAAATTAGCCGCAAGGGGCGTCAGCTAACTCTCGAACCGCGCTTAATCGATCTTCTGGTTTTCTTTGCCCGCCATCCTGATGAAGTACTGAGTCGGGATGAGCTTATCGACAACGTCTGGACCCGCAACGTTGTGACCAGTCACGTCGTCACGCAAAGCGTTTCTGAGCTACGTAAGTCGCTGAAAGATGGCGACGATAGCAGCATGGAATATATCGCTACCGTTCCTAAACGCGGCTATAAGCTAACGGTGCCGGTGATTTGGTGTACGGAAGAGGGGGAGGAACTGACGCCGGTTATTCCTGCAGAAACGCCGACGGTCGCCGTGGACGCGCCATCGGTTTCCCCGCAGCCTGAGGCGGCTGCGCCAGAGATGGCGCCGGTGGCGAAGCCGGAAAAACGTAAGCGGTTGAGTACCTTTATCGTCTGGGGCCTGTTTTTGCTGGCGCTCGCAAGCTGCGTGGCGCTGGTGGCATTATCCACCCTGGAGTCGCGCCCGCCGGTCACAAAAACCCGCATACTGCTCAACCCGCGGGATGTTGATATCCACCTGCTCAGCGGCAATACCTGTAACAACTGGTCATCGCAGCACTCCTATGCCATCGGCCTGGGGAGCCTGATTACCACCTCGCTGAACACGTTCTCCACCTTTATGGTGCATGATAAAACCAACTACAACATCAATGAGCCGAGCAGTTCCGGAAAAACCCTGACCATCGAGTTCGTCAACCAGCGGCACTATCGCGCGCAGCAGTGCTTTATGTCGGTCAAAGTGGTGGATAATGCCGACGGATCGACGATGATGGACAAGCGTTACTTCGTGACCAGCGACAACCAGCTGTCGATTCAAAACGACCTGCTGAGTAGCCTGTCGGACGCGCTTAAGCAGCCATGGCCGGCGCGAATGCAGGAGATGCTTAAGCAGTATCAGCCGTCGCAAAGTATCGCGCTCACGCATTTCTATCAGGCGCATCAGTTATTAATGAACGGAGACGTCGATTCGCTGGGCAAAGCCAGTAGCCTGCTTGCCGATGTGAATAAGCAGTCGCCGGACTTTACCTACGCCTGGGCGGAAAAGGCGCTGGTGGACGTATTACGCCATTCCCAACAGCCGTTAGATGATAAACAACTGGCCGATCTTTACAGCGAAATAACCCGGGTGGGTAATATGCCGGGGATTAAAGATATGGCAATATTTTATCAAATTAAAACGGTAGACATGCTGGGTAAAGGCAAAGTCGATGAAGCCTACAGCGCGATTAATTCCGGGATTGATCTGGAAATGTCGTGGATGAACTATGTGCTGCTGGGCAAAGTGTACGAAATGAAAGGACAGAACCGGGAAGCTGCCGATGCCTATCTGACGGCGTTTAATTTACGGCCGGGAGAGAATACGTTTTACTGGATTGAAAACGCGGTATTCCAGACCTCCGTAACCCGAGTGGTACCGTATCTCGATAATTTCCTCGCTTCAGAATAAGTAAACCCTCATCACGGCCATGGTTTTGGCCGTAATGAGGTTAAAATTATGTTTCTCATGAGCCGCCAGATTGTTATATCTTATAACCAGTCCGGTCCCGTATGTAACACCTTTTCAACACGATTTATAGTTCACAAATTATTGAAAAATAACTTTATTTATCTTTTCCTGATATCAACATGTCATCCTGATATGTTGCGCGAAAAAGGTCAAAATATCATTTGTCTGATGTTTGCAGTTATTTCACTTTATCTTTAGGACTTATCTCGTACTAATCCGTAATCTTGTTGGCAGTTGGTCGGGTCAATAAAAGGTTCATCATCATGATCTGTACCTCCCAAATAAACTTAGGAGAAAAGCAAACATGAGTTCTGCCAAGAAGATCGGGCTATTTGCCTGTACCGGCGTCGTCGCCGGTAATATGATGGGGAGCGGTATCGCATTATTACCTGCAAACCTCGCTAGCATCGGTGGTATTGCCATCTGGGGTTGGGTGATTTCTATTATTGGCGCGATGTCTCTGGCTTATGTTTATGCCCGACTGGCGACCAAGAACCCGCAGCAGGGCGGCCCTATTGCCTACGCCGGTGAAATATCTCCGGCCTTCGGTTTCCAGACCGGTGTGCTTTATTATCACGCCAACTGGATCGGTAATCTGGCAATCGGTATTACCGCCGTCTCTTATTTATCAACGTTCTTCCCAATTTTAAATAACCCGGTGCCGGCAGGTATTGCCTGTATTGCCATCGTATGGATATTCACCTTCGTGAATATGCTCGGCGGGACCTGGGTTAGCCGCTTGACAACAATTGGCCTGGTGCTGGTACTTATTCCGGTAGTTATGACCGCCGTGGTCGGCTGGCACTGGTTTGATGCCGCAACCTATCAGGCAAACTGGAACACCTCCAGCACTACTGACAGTCATGCGGTAATCAAAAGTATTCTGCTCTGCCTGTGGGCCTTTGTCGGGGTGGAATCCGCCGCCGTCAGTACCGGAATGGTGAAAAACCCGAAACGCACCGTGCCGCTGGCTACCATGCTGGGGACTGCGATGGCCGGTATCGTTTACATCGCTGCGACTCAGGTTATTGCGGGTATGTATCCTGCTTCTCAGATGGCCGCATCCGGTGCGCCGTTTGCAGTGAGCGCCTCCACTATTCTCGGCGGTTGGGCTGCGCCGATGGTTTCCGCCTTCACCGCCTTTGCGTGCCTGACTTCGCTCGGTTCGTGGATGATGCTGGTGGGTCAGGCCGGCGTACGTGCCGCCAATGACGGTAACTTCCCGAAAGTGTATGGCGAAGTCGACAGCAACGGGATCCCGAAAAAAGGCCTGCTGCTGGCCGCGGTGAAAATGACCGCGCTGATGGTACTGATTACCCTGATGAACTCTACCGGCGGCAAAGCTTCTGACCTGTTCGGCGAGTTGACCGGTATCGCGGTACTGCTGACTATGCTGCCTTACTTCTACTCCTGCGTTGACCTGATTCGCTTCGAAGGCATCAATGTACGCAACTTCGTCAGCCTGATTTGCTCCGTACTCGGCTGCGCGTTCTGCTTCATTGCCCTGATGGGGGCAAGCTCCTTCGAACTGGCCGGTACCTTTATCGTCAGCCTGATTATCCTGATGTTCTACGGTCGCAAAATGCACCAGCGCCAGAACAACGACAACTCAGCAGATAGCAACACCGCCAGCGCGCATTAATCAGCAACCCTATTCCTGAGGCTCCTTCCATCACCTGTCACGACGTGGCGGGAGGGGCTTTCTTTATCTGGAGATTTGACTATGAACGTTATCGCAATCATGAATCACATGGGTGTCTACTTCAAAGAAGAACCCATCCGTGAACTGCATCGCGCCCTCGAACGCCTGGACTTCCGTATTGTCTACCCGAACGACCGTGAAGACTTATTAAAACTTATCGAAAACAATGCGCGTCTGTGCGGCGTTATCTTCGACTGGGATAAATACAATCTCGAACTGTGCGAAGACATCAGCAAAATGAACGAATATATGCCGCTGTATGCCTTTGCAAATACTTACTCAACGCTGGACGTCAGTCTCAACGATCTGCGGATGCAGGTTCGCTTCTTCGAATATGCGCTGGGCGCCGCGGAAGACATTGCGAACAAAATCAAACAGAATACTGACGAGTATATCGACACCATTCTGCCGCCGCTGACCAAAGCGCTGTTTAAATACGTACGTGAAGGCAAATATACCTTCTGTACGCCAGGCCATATGGGCGGTACCGCGTTCCAGAAAAGCCCGGTCGGCAGCATCTTCTACGATTTCTTTGGTTCCAATACCATGAAATCCGATATCTCCATTTCGGTATCTGAACTTGGTTCTCTGCTGGACCACAGCGGCCCGCACAAAGAAGCGGAAGAGTACATCGCTCGCGTCTTCAACGCGGAACGCAGCTACATGGTGACGAACGGGACCTCTACCGCTAACAAAATCGTCGGGATGTACTCTGCGCCAGCAGGTAGCACCGTACTGATTGACCGTAACTGCCATAAATCGCTGACCCATCTGATGATGATGAGCGACATTACGCCAATCTACTTCCGCCCGACGCGTAACGCCTACGGTATCCTCGGCGGTATTCCGCAGAGCGAATTCCAGCATGCGACCATCGCGAAGCGCGTAAAAGAAACCCCGAACGCGACCTGGCCGGTGCACGCGGTGATCACCAACTCCACCTATGATGGTCTGCTGTACAACACGGACTACATCAAGAAAACCCTGGATGTGAAATCCATCCACTTTGACTCCGCGTGGGTGCCTTACACCAACTTCTCGCCGATTTATGAAGGCAAATGCGGGATGAGCGGCGGCCGCGTTGAAGGCAAAGTGATTTATGAAACCCAGTCCACGCACAAATTGCTGGCGGCGTTCTCTCAGGCTTCGATGATCCACGTTAAAGGCGACGTTAACGAAGAAACCTTTAACGAAGCCTACATGATGCACACCACAACGTCTCCGCACTACGGCGTGGTGGCCTCTACGGAAACCGCGGCGGCGATGATGAAAGGCAACGCCGGTAAGCGCCTGATCGACGGCTCTATCGAACGTTCTATCAAGTTCCGTAAAGAGATCAAACGTCTGAAAGGCGAGTCCGACGGCTGGTTCTTCGACGTCTGGCAGCCGGAACATATCGATGGTCCTGAATGCTGGCCGCTGCGTTCCGACAGCGCATGGCACGGTTTCAAAAACATCGACAACGAGCACATGTATCTCGACCCGATTAAAGTCACCTTGCTGACCCCGGGGATGAAGAAAGACGGCACCATGGATGAGTTCGGTATTCCGGCCAGCATCGTGGCGAAGTATCTCGACGAGCACGGTATCGTGGTCGAAAAAACCGGCCCGTACAACCTGTTGTTCCTGTTCAGTATCGGTATCGATAAAACCAAAGCGCTGAGCCTGCTGCGCGCGCTGACCGATTTCAAACGCGCGTTCGACCTGAACCTGCGGGTGAAAAACATGCTGCCGTCGCTGTATCGTGAAGATCCTGAATTCTACGAAAACATGCGCGTTCAGGAACTGGCGCAGAACATTCACAAATTGATTGAGCATCACAACCTGCCGGACCTGATGTTCCGCGCGTTCGAAGTGCTGCCGACCATGGTGATCACGCCGTACGCCGCGTTCCAGAAAGAGCTGCACGGTCAGACCGAAGAGGTGTATCTCGAAGAGATGGTGGGTCGCGTTAACGCCAACATGATCCTGCCGTATCCTCCGGGAGTGCCGCTGGTCATGCCGGGTGAAATGATCACCGAAGAGAGCCGTCCGGTGCTGGAGTTCCTGCAGATGCTGTGCGAAATCGGCGCCCACTACCCGGGCTTCGAAACCGATATCCACGGCGCCTATCGTCAGGCGGATGGTCGTTACACCGTTAAAGTGCTGAAAGAAGAAAACAACAAATAATCGATGCACAACAGGGAAGTGGCTTGCCACTTCCCTTTTTTCACGCTGCAAGGAGAACATATGAAAACACCCTCACAGCCGCGCGCGATTTATTACATCGTTGCGATCCAAATCTGGGAATATTTCAGCTTTTACGGCATGCGTGCCTTGCTTATCCTCTATCTCACCCATCAGCTCGGCTTTGATGACAGCCATGCCATCAGCCTGTTCAGCGCTTACGCCTCTCTGGTGTACGTCACTCCTATTCTCGGCGGCTGGCTTGCCGACCGCCTGCTCGGCAACCGCACGGCGGTGATTGCCGGCGCGCTGTTAATGACGCTTGGCCACGTGGTGCTGGGCGTCGAATCCACTTCCACCTGGAGCCTGTATCTCGCGCTGGCGATCATTATCTGTGGCTACGGCTTGTTCAAATCCAACATTAGCTGCCTGCTGGGCGAACTCTATGCCGTTGACGATCGGCGCCGCGATGGCGGTTTCTCGCTGCTGTACGCCGCCGGTAACGTCGGCTCCATCGCCGCGCCCATCGCCTGCGGGCTGGCGGCGCAGTGGTACGGTTGGCATATCGGCTTTGCGCTGGCGGGGATCGGCATGTTTGTCGGCCTGATGATCTTCCTCAGCGGTAGCCGCTACTTCCGTGATACCCGCGGCGTCGATAAACAGGCGCTGCGGACGGTGAAGTTTGTGCTGCCGACCTGGGGCTGGCTGGTGGTGATGCTCTGCGTTGCGCCGGTGTTCTTTACGCTGTTGCTGGAAAATAACTGGTCCGGCTATCTGCTGGCGATAGTTTGCGTGTTCGCCGCCCAGATGGTAGCCCGCATTATGGTCAAATCCCCGGAACATCGCCGCGCGCTGTGGCAGATCGTTCTGCTGATGCTGGCCGGTACCCTGTTCTGGGTTCTGGCGCAGCAGGGCGGGAGCTCGATTAGCCTGTTCATCGACCACTTTGTGAACCGCCGCTTGCTGAATATTGAAGTGCCGACCGCGCTCTTCCAGTCGGTTAACGCCGTGGCGGTGATGGCGGCGGGCGTCGTACTGGCGTGGTTGATGCGTCCGGAAGGTTCCGTTCGCTCGGCGCTGCGCGTATGGCTGAAGTTCGCCTTTGGCCTGGTGCTGATGGGCTGCGGCTTTATGCTGCTGGCGCTTAACGCACGCCACGGCGCGGCGCAAGGGCAGGCATCGATGGGCATGATGGTGGCCGGACTGGCGCTGATGGGCTTTGCCGAACTGTTTATTGACCCGGTGGCGATGGCGCAGATTACCCGCCTCAATATGCCCGGCGTTACCGGCATGCTGACCGGCATTTATATGCTGGCGACCGGCGCGGTCGCTAACTGGCTGGCGGGCGTCGTCGCCCAGCAGACCACCGAGTCGCAAATCAGCGATACGGCAATTGCCGCGTATCAGCACTTCTTTGCGCAGATGGGCGAATGGACGCTGGGCTGCGTGGCGATCATTGTCGTCGTCGCCTTCGCCGCCGCGTTCAGCGTTGGCAAACGCCGCGCGGCCGCCGGTGAGCTTCCCGGAGGCGGCGCCTAGCCTTCGGCTGGCGACAGGTGCGGCTTTGCGGGAAATCTCCCCCTGGTCGCGCTGCGCTTACCGGGGCGACAAAATTGTGCTGCCTGGTAGCCCGGCTAAGGCGTTTACGCCGCGAGCCGGGGATCGGCAACCTCAACAGCGGGGCGACAAGCCGCTCCTTGCACCCTTTACTGAACAGGAGGAGGATATTCTGGCGAGCGCGGAAGCCGAAGATAAAAAAGTATTACTGAAGCGATGGCTGAGTGAAATCAGCCGGAATTGAAGCCAGGCTCCTGAAGATTGTTCTTTGGTGTCGTCACCGGGACAGGCCGCGCTGGATAGCACCTGGTTCAATTATCGAAGCAAGTTTGCAAGCAGGGTTATGAGGAACCAACATGTCTGAACAACAAGCACAAGGTGCCGATGAGGCAATTGACCTTAATAATGAACTGAAAACCCGTCGTGAAAAACTGGCCGCGCTGCGCGAGCAGGGCGTGGCGTTCCCGAACGATTTTCGCCGTGACCACACTTCTGACCAGCTTCATGCGGAGTTCGATGGTAAGGAAAACGACGAGCTCACCTCTCTGAACGTCGAGGTCTCCGTGGCTGGCCGCATGATGACTCGCCGTATAATGGGTAAAGCCTCTTTCGTTACTTTACAGGACGTCGGCGGCCGCATTCAGCTGTACGTCGCGCGCGACGATCTGGCGGAAGGCGTCTACAACGAACAGTTTAAGAAATGGGATCTCGGCGACATCATCGCCGCCCGCGGCAAGCTGTTTAAAACCCAGACCGGCGAACTCTCCATTCACTGTACCGAGCTGCGCCTGCTGACCAAGGCATTGCGCCCGCTGCCGGACAAGTTTCACGGCCTGCAGGATCAGGAAGCGCGCTATCGTCAGCGCTATCTGGATCTGATTTCCAACGAAGAGTCGCGCCACACCTTCAAAGTGCGTTCGCAGATCCTCGCCACCATGCGTCAGTTCATGGTCGCGCGCGGCTTTATGGAAGTGGAAACCCCGATGATGCAGGTGATCCCCGGCGGCGCTTCCGCGCGTCCGTTTATCACCCATCATAATGCGCTCGATCTGGATATGTATCTGCGCATCGCGCCGGAGCTGTATCTGAAACGGCTGGTGGTCGGCGGCTTTGAACGGGTATTCGAGATCAACCGTAACTTCCGTAACGAAGGTATTTCCGTACGTCATAACCCAGAGTTCACCATGATGGAACTCTATATGGCCTATGCGGACTATAAAGATCTGATCGAA
The DNA here is from genome assembly GCF_040062315.1 of Klebsiella sp. GW_Kp181. Taxonomy (NCBI): domain Bacteria; kingdom Pseudomonadati; phylum Pseudomonadota; class Gammaproteobacteria; order Enterobacterales; family Enterobacteriaceae; genus Klebsiella; species Klebsiella sp. GW_Kp181. The sequence continues at coordinate 2,221 of NZ_JBEAFR010000001.1, read as the reverse complement.
CTGACCGAGTCTCTGTTCCGCACGCTGGCGCAGACCGTGCTGGGTAAAACCGAAGTGCCGTACGGCGACCAGGTGTTCGACTTCGGCAAACCGTTTGAAAAACTGACCATGCGCGAAGCGATCAAGAAATACCGTCCGGAAACCGAGATGGCGGATCTGGATAACTTCGATGCGGCAAAAGTGCTGGCGGAATCCATCGGTATTCACGTTGAGAAGAGCTGGGGACTGGGGCGTATCGTCACCGAAATTTTCGATGAAGTCGCGGAAGCGCATCTGATCCAGCCGACCTTTATCACCGAGTATCCGGCGGAGGTTTCGCCGCTGGCGCGCCGTAACGACGTGAACCCGGAAATCACCGACCGCTTCGAGTTCTTTATCGGCGGGCGTGAAATCGGCAACGGCTTTAGCGAGCTTAACGATGCGGAAGATCAGGCGCAGCGTTTCCAGGATCAGGTCAACGCCAAAGCGGCGGGGGATGACGAAGCGATGTTCTATGACGAAGACTACGTCACCGCGCTGGAATATGGCCTGCCGCCGACCGCTGGCCTGGGCATTGGTATCGACCGCATGGTGATGCTGTTTACCAACAGCCATACCATCCGCGACGTGATCCTGTTCCCGGCAATGCGCCCGCAGAAGTGATTGCGTGACGTGAAAGCAAAACCCCGGCCTGCCGGGGTTTTTTAGCACTTGCAAAGCGACTTTCATCCTGCACTCGCATTTCATCAAGAGTTAACTCGCTGCCTTACAGCAGGTTATAAGGGAGCAGGACTCCGATTAGGAAAACTATCGCAGCGATCTCCGAGGCTGTATTACGTACGAAATTTCCCCCCTTTTCTGATGAACAGGCATAGCGATTTTTTAAAATACCGCTCCGGATTTTAAACCTTAAATACGGGACTCTATTTAGAAGTAGCTTACTCCATGCATCTTATATGCTATAACAGCGCGCATAAAAAACATAAGGTGTTAATTAAATGAAAAAAATAAAGCTAATTGTTGGCAGCGTGATCTGTGCAAGTTATTTATTAGCGTCAGTGTTATCAATGGCAAGTGATAAAATAAACAGTAATGCCGTCCATTTTGATAAAGGCAGCAGCGGTACGATAATAAAAAGTACCGTGACCGGGAACGATGTCAATGATTTTACGCTGGTGGCGAAAGCGGGCCAGATGATGCATATCAGCATGACGAGCCAGTGGCCGCATCCTTATTTTAATGTTATCGCGCCTGATAATAATGCCATTTATAACGGTTCAATGAGCGGAGATACCTTTGAGCAGCGTCTGGCCGTCAGCGGTCAATATACGGTGCGGGTCTATCAGATGGGCGGCGCGCGTGATGAAGGTAAAACCAGCGGTTATGCGCTGACGTTTAAAATCACCGACTAATATTTGGCGGCTGTCTGTTCAGGCTGTCCCGGAGCCGATGCTGCGCATCTGTCCGGGCTACCCAACGGCAGACGTCGGTGAATCATGGTGGTTACCGGCCCGCAGACGGCGGTGAATCATGGGAGCTCCCGGTCCGCAGACGGCAATGAACCCGTAGCCCGGGCAAGGCGCGTTGAGCGCCGCCCCCGGGAGCAGAGTGCGGAGTGGCTGAATTTCCCGGAGGCGATGCTGCGCATCTGTCCGGGCGACCCAACGGCAGACGTCGGTGAATCATGGTGGTTACCGGCCCGCAGACGGCGGTGAATCATGGGGGCTCCCGGTCCGCAGACGGCAATGAACCCGTAGCCCGATGTGATGGACGCCTCCCCCTTACGGCATCAAAGTGCCAGACTGAGGTGTACCTACAGTTAACTGGAGGAGGTGTCCATCATGAATATTAAACGTATTGGTCTCGACCTGGCAAAAAATGTCTTCCAGATACATGCCGTGGATCACCGTGAGCATGTTGTCCTTCGTAAAACCCTGCGCCGTGACCGCATGGCGGCCTTTTTCACCCAACTCTCACCGTGCCTTATCGGTATTGAAGCCTGTGGCTCTGCCCACTACTGGGCCCGGGAGCTGACCCGTATGGGGCATACCGTACGCATTATCCCGCCCCGGCTGGTTAAGCCTTATCTTAAAGGCCAGAAGAATGATGCCAACGATGCCGAAGCTATCTGCGAGGCTGTCAGCCGCCCCGGGATGCGCTTCGTGGCGATCAGAACGGAAAGGCAGCAGACGCTGCAGGCGGAGCACCGCGTCCGGGCCAGACTCATCCGTGCCCGGACAGC